>JAHFLT010000001.1 GCA_023264635.1 Candidatus Woesearchaeota archaeon
AGAAAAGCATTGGTAGTTTCGTCGCCGACCGAGATACGGTAATCTCCGAAGGAGTTACCGAGTGAGGGAGGCGAAAGGTTGCTGGGGATTATAAGGGGCCGCTGGAGCCCCTTATTTCATCTATGGAACTTGCAACAGAGCCCTTGCGTGTACGCATTGACGCAAGCATTTTAAACCGCTTTCTGTTCCCAGCAAGTAATGACTAAAATCCACATAGAAACGCAGGGGTGCAGCGCCAATGCAGCAGAATCAGAGATAATGGCTGGTTTACTGAAGACAGCTGGCTTTGGCCTAGGTGAAAAGAATACGGCAGATGTCGTGCTCATCAATGTCTGCACTGTGAAAGGGGAATCCACTGCATTGAGAGCCATTAAAGAGACAAAAGCACTGCATCCGTCAAAGAAACTGGTCGTAGCTGGATGCGTCACTCAACGCCTGCTGACAAAGCTGAGGGAGATAGATGAAGACGCATGTGTTCTGAATACACATAATATCCACAATATCGTTTCTGTGGTTGAGGAAGCTGTCAATAACACGCCGTTAACAGCATTCTCACGGCAACCAGAAGTGAAGGTGGGGCTGCCTCGCGTCCAGAAGAACCCTGTGGTTGGAATTATTCCTATTCTCAACAGCTGTGCAAGTCACTGCACATTCTGTTCCACTAAACTTGTCAAGGGGAAACTACTCTCGTATCCAAAACAGGCAATACTCATTGAAACACGCAGGATGCTCGTCAACGGCTGTAAAGAATTATGGATAACGAGCCAGGATAACGGTGCATACATGCTGGATAAAGGAGCACGAGAATTGCCATCCCTTCTGTTAGAAATATGTAAGTTACCTGGTGATTTCAGCGTGCGTCTTGGTATGACGAATCCCGCACATATTATTAAAATGCTTCCAGAATTGCTTGACGTCTACAGGAATCCTCACATGTATCAATTTCTTCACATTCCAATACAATCGGGCAATAATCGTATTCTTGCGTTGATGCAACGGGAAAATAATGTAGAGGAATATGAATCTATCATAACCGAGTGCAAAAAGGCATTTCCCAGTATGACTATCGCGACAGATGCTATTGTTGGATTCCCAACAGAAACAGAGGCTGAATTTTTGGACACAGTTGAGCTTCTCAGAAAAACATCACCAGATATCGTAAACATCTCACGTTTCAGGGTACGGCATGGTACATTGGCAGCACGCATGGAACAACTTCCTGGAGAGGAAACAAAACGTCGATCACGTTTGGTATCGAGTATCTGCAATAACATTAGTTTGTTGTGCAATGAGAAATGGCTTGGATGGGAAGGAAAGATACTTATCACTGAAGTGGGGAAAGAGGGCACGTGGATTGGAAGAAATTTTGCATATAAACAAATCATTGTAGCTGGAAACTATACATTAGGTGAACAAATAAAAGTAAAGATAACAAAAATCACTCCCTATGATTTACACGGTATTTTGGGATAGATGTAACATGGTATTCCTAAAGGAGGTGTTTCCCAGATAGGTTTTACTTACCGGATTTACGTACCTGATTTGTTTTACTTGCATGATTTTTTCTTGTCCAGTTGTTCCAGAAGCCCATAAAGACATGGAATCTCCTTCAAGAGCCCGTCATTATCTCGCATATATTTTTTTACCAACTTGATACTTTCTTTTCCCTGGGCTTTGTCAGTAATACGATAGAATGATGCCTCTCTGAATTCTGCAGCGTCTTTGTCCACATAGATACTACAGAAGTCTCCGTTTGCTCCCAGAGAGCCGGGATAAATAGTGACTGTATGGGGGTTATGAAGGTCAGCACCCACTATCCCGGGAACTTGTCCTGTGAGTACAACTGCAGGTCCCATCTTTTTCAGGTAATCTTCCAATGCACCTGTTTCAAAGTCTGCTGGAATCCCCCAATCAGACATGCAGTGGGGAGGCACGTGCGAAACAATAATATCCGGCTCAGCTCGCATAAAATGTGACACAGCTAATGACAAATAAAGACCTGTCTCTTCATCTTTATCCTCCTTGTATTCCAATAACAGCTCATGGGGGATATATTTTGGTCTTTTTGTTCCTGAGCCATAACCCGCAATGACAAGTCCGTCTATTGTCTCGTGCCGTAAGTGTAGATTTTTCTCCTTCAGGAAATTATCAAAGTGCTTACCATCAAAGCTTCCGGGAAGTGTATAGACATTGCCGGGAAATTCAGACAATGCCTTGGCAAAACTCTCATAGTGTGAATACATTGTCTTTAGCGCTTCCTCAAGAGTCTCCTTTACGTCCAACGTGTGTACGCCTTTCTCAAATCCTGCTTCGATTATCTTTGCATCTTCCCTTATCTTCGGACTGAGCCTATCAAAACTCAAATCCCTCGTCAACGCTTGCGCAAATGGTCTGAGATGGCGCACATCAAATGGCTGCCCATTAGTAATCTGTCGAGCAAGCTGCTGCGCTTGAGGAACTGCAAGGATGCTAAGAAACCGTTGTGCAACTGCATCAAATTCATGGAATTGCTGTAATGCTTCTGCCTTCTCTTGGGGGAGAACATCAAGAACAACATTTCCTGCGATTATTGTACTATCGTGCTTATTTTCTTTTACGTATTCACAAAGAACTGGTAACATATCAAAATTACCAAAAACATTTGCAGCATAAAGGATTTTCATTGTTCCACCTTCATTGTTTCATCCCACCAATGTCACTAGAGCTGTTTTTTTAAATGTTTGCAGGATTTGTTACTACTCAGAGATAGATTTATAATGTACTGCTCTAAATTATCAAATGTGAAACAGCTTATTGGCGTACAGCACGTAAATGAGGAGAATGAATTAGAGAATGTTTTAGCTATGCTTGATTTTCCACGCACTGCTGGACTTGAATTGCCAGAGGATTACAAAGAGAAAGAAAGTCTAGGTCTTGTTCTCTTTTTCTTCACTAAGCTAACGCATTGTTTACACAAAAGAAAAGTCGATGTTATACCGCTTGAGAATTGGTCATTATCTGACCGCTTTTATTCGCTGAGCTATGCAAAAAGAATTCTTGTCGGAGAGCATACCAGAGAAAAACTCGAAAGAGAAATCCAATCTTTAGAAAATTTTATCAGCCCATACAATCCCCCAGAGATCCTATATCCCGCCATGCACCGTGTGCAACGTTGCAGGGATGTACTAAGCATCCTGAATTCAGGAGTTACTTTGACTGATGTGATAAGTAAATGGGATGACATAAATGTGCAACGTGAAGCATACATGCTGGGGAAAATTATGAGTTGCAAACCTGATGTTGTCATCATCGGCAATATGCATGCAAAAAAACTGCATCACAGATTGCCAGAGTATACTTATCTCTCATCTCCGGCTCTGTAGAAAGTCTCGCCCTCATTCTCCATTGTAATTCAGCTCGCATGCGCTGTTAGTCTGTAAAGTGACACAAAGGAGAATTGATTTTCTCATTGCTATCTATTGATATGTGCTGTTTTCTACGTTACATCTTGATTATGCTTTGAAAAGAACATAGTTCCTCTGTTTGGAATTCATTCTTTTGTAGCTTTCATTAGTTGCAATGCCCAACGTTCACGTGCGGCTTCACCGCACCATAAGGGAATGCTCTGGAGAACCCAAAATGAATCAAAATAGCGATAGCTTTCAAGGTTTTAAGTCTTCTGGTCTCGTAGCCCGTGATACACGGAATAATTGGGTCACAATGTACGTGGAAAGCTCCGTCGATAAATGATTAGTTCTCGTCGATAGTAATATGTATTCTATAGTATCGAAATCTTTTAATAATCTTAGTATATACTGTAGTATACTAAGATGAGACGTTTTGAATTCAAAAAAGATGCATTTACTTTTCAAACAGAAGTAAAATTTTTTTTTGAGAAAAAAATTACGAAGTTTGGTAATGGCGCAAAAATAGATGCTCCGAAAGAGCATATCGGTAAAAAGGTGATTGTTCTTGTCATTGAAGAATAAAAATGTGATTATTAAAGAATTAGAAGTAGAACTTGAAAAGGTTCGCAAAGAAAAAGACCGCTTGGAGAAAGAAAATATAGAGCTCAAAAGAATTCTCACTATTTTCATCAACCCTCACACGCCACCTTCAAAAAAAGTTTTCAAGACAAGAACTCCTCCAGCTTCGAAGAAGCTTGGCGCGCCTATATGTCACAAAGGAGCAACCAGAGAGATTTCAGAACCAACTCAAATCCTTAAACATTTTTTAACCAAGTGCCCAAAATGTAACGATTTGCTCAATAGACCGTTTGAGATTGAAGAAAGAACTATTGAGGAAATTCCAGAACCTCAACCAGTTAAAGTTACTAAACATATCATCGGTTTTTACCACTGTAAAAATTGCGGTGTGGTCACCGCAGAAACAGATTTACCCCAAGAAGGAAGTTTTGGAAAAAACACTTTAGCCCACGTAATTCTTATGAAATATGATGACCGGCTACCAGCAAGAAAAGTAACAAACTCACTTCAGAGACAACACGCTTTGAAGTTAACTCACTAGACGATATTAAACATTATTCAAAGAGTCGTTAAAGCAGTACAATCTGCTTTTGAACAAATCAAAACAATAATGCGAACTTTCTTCAATGTTTACATTGATGAAACTGGAATTAAAGTTCAAGGAAAACAATTCTGGATCTGGATATTCACAACATCCACAACAACACTTTTTCTCATTAGAAAAAGCAGGCATTGCAAAGTCGTTGAAGAAGTTCTCGGGGAGAACTTAGAAGGAGTAATCAACTGTGACGGTTGGGAGACATATATTACCTACAAAACTAAAAATGGAAAAGTGAAAATACAACGCTGTTGGGCTCATGCTCTCAGAGAAGTAGAAGCAGTAGTCGATAAATACAAAGAAACGAAATCATTAAACAAATGGCTTAACGACATTTATGTTATGGTTTGTAAAGCAGGAGAAAGTAGCAAACCGCTTTATATCAGAGAACGACTCAAAGAAAAATGCGAGAGAGAATTACAAGCATGGCTTGACATAGCCAAGCCATACAAAGAACTCAAAACAGTAAGAACTAAAATAGAAAACGGTTTTGAAAATTGGTTCACTTGCATTATTTATCCAGAAGTCGAACCAACCAATAACCGAGCAGAAAGAATGCTCAGAGAACAAGTTGTGCTAAGAAAAATCACAGGCACGCTAAGAAACGAAAAAGGAACAACCGCCAATGAAGTCATAATGAGCCTAATCACAACTTGGAGACAGCAAAACAAAAACCCATTCTTAGAGCTTAAAGCTCTCCTTTAAGCTTTCCACGTACATAAAATCAAATAATTTATATATCACATAGTTTTTAAAATGTTATTCAAAATAGTAAAAGAGTTGACGAATGATGTTACGTAAAATTATTGCGTTTTTGATATTGATTCCATTGTTTGCAGTTTTTGCATCTGCAGCAAACTGTGATGTTTCTGTAACCCCTGCTGTTATTGATATTGACAATGATCTTAGCGTAAATGCAGGCAGGGTTACTGTGTTTGGGAAAGGTACAGCAAGTTCATTCAATGGAAATACCAAAGTTGAAGTAAATTGTAATGTTGCTGGCGCATTGCCTGGGGCTAATCAGGATATTGTAATTGCAAGAATTGCAGCATATACTCAAACCACTTTGTCGTATACCGACGCGTATTGTACATACAAGTCTTCAAGTAAGGATATTGACTACAAGGTAAGCACTAAAATTTTGCTGCACGATGTTGTCTGCAGCGGAGGCTATTGCTTTAGTAATATCGTTTGCAACAAAGGCTCAAACAACTATGCAACCGTAACGGTCAAAGCGTCTTCTAAATCAGCTGATACTACTCCCATGCCAATTACACCTGTGCCAACTACACGTTCTGCACCTAGTGAACCTTGTGGAGGATTAAACCAAAAGCCTTGTACAACATGTCCAGCTGGAACTGAGTTTAAAACGTGTATAGCAGGCTGTATGGTGCCAAACTTTAGAAGCGGGTCGAAAGAATCTCCCATTTGCTGGCCTTGCCCTACAGCTGCATTTGACAAAGAAGGTAATTGTGTTTCCTGCGGTCATGAAGAGCAAAAGTCATGCGGTGGAAATTGCCTTGCTGGACTTACAGTGAATTCAGAAGGTAAATGTGTAAAGAATAGTGAACCTTGTGGAGGATTAAACCAAAAGCCTTGTACAACATGCCCAGCTGGAACTGAGTTTAAAACGTGTATAGCAGGCTGTATGGTGCCAAACTTTAGAAGCGGGTCGAAAGAATCTCCCATTTGCTGGCCTTGCCCTACAGCTGCATTTGATAAAGAAGATAATTGTGTTTCCTGCGGTCATGAAGAGCAAAAGTCATGCGGTGGAAATTGCCTTGCTGGACTTACAGTGAATTCAGAAGGTAAATGTGTAAAGCAAACCCGGAATGTAGAGAATGTTGATAATGGAGATGTAGATGTTATCGGAGATGAAAAGGAATTGAGGTTTGGGTTGGATTGGAAGTGGAGTTTGATTGGAGTGCCTTATGGGGCTATTTCAAGCGAAGACCACTCCTGCATTTCAAAAATATATTTCTACAACAAAGAAGCCAACAAATATCAAAAGATTGTCAACTTGAAAGACAAAAACCTAATAGGAAAAGGCTTGTGGGCAATGAGATCAACAACAGGTGTTGGAGGGTGTACAATAAAATACGCTGGCAAGTTCTTAGCCTCTCAAACAATAGAGTTGAAGAAAGGCTGGAATTTGATAAGCGTTCAAACAGAGAAGGGCATAGATACTTTAAAATCCACAAGTTGCAAGATTACCGGCGGGCCATATATGTACAGTGGATTCATTGAAAAAGGAAAGCCCCAGGGATATATGAAACGCGACAAGTTAAACTTTGGGAGCGGTTATTGGATTAAAGTTGCTGATAACTGCAAGCTAACCAACGAAGAGGATGAAGAAGCTCCTCCAGCGCCCCCAGAGTCGTCTGAGAGCGGAACAATAACGCCCCAGGGAGGAAGAGGCAGGAGGTACGTAGGGGATGCAGGATAAAATAAAAAAAATAACTTTGATTTCATTGCTCATTTCAGTGCTTTTGGTAGCTGGCTGTGTTGAAACAAGCATTTCTGATGACCAAGGCAGCAGCAACTTAAAGCAAACCGAAGAGGCACCCCCAGCACCGCCCCAAGACGATGACGATCAACTGCATGCACTTCCCAATGATGAGGGCACAACTGATCAAAAGGCAAGCGCTGATCAAACAGTGCTTCAAGTTCAAAGCGTTTCCAATGATGAAATTCCTCCAATTCCAATTGATTCCGAGACAACTACTTCATCAAATCCAAAAGAGTTTGTAGGATTGTGGAGTGCGTTTTCATCTAGATTGTTCTATGATGCTGGCGGTGGCGGAGCGCTTGGAAGCGGCACTGGATATCCTATGGAAATAAATGCTGATGGAACTTGGAAGTACAGCAGTTCTGCAGGCAAATGGCATGTTGAAGATGTTACATCAGCGGATTGGACAAAGTGGAAGATAAGTGATTATGGTCCAAAAAGAAAAATGGTGTTAGACGGTTGGAACAACGGAATTGCAGACGGACCGGTTGAAGAATCTAGTGGAAGAGTTGACTTCTTCTGGAGTATTTATCGGGTTGGACCACCAAAAGTTGGAGTTCCGGGGCTGGTAAATGTGAAATATGGGCATACCAACTGATTAAAAAGTGCCCCTCACTATAACGAAATGAAGAAATGTCCCCTTTGATGTTTGTTCTTGATGTGTCGCTCACTCATTTGATAGAACGACGCCCTCTTTCTCAACTCTGCGGACGCAGGTTTCCAGAACTTGCGTAACTGGAAACGAACTTAACAGGGCTTATATGGGAAATTGGGTCGGCATAGCCTAAAACGCCAAGCGTTTTCCAGAATTTTCCCAAATACCAATCCATCTCTGAAAATTTTGTCAGGAGTGAAAAATCTGGGTTGCCTTAAAATTTAACTCCACGAGGAAATCGAGGAAAATTCAACTTCGTAAAATTCCATACGTTAAATACAATTTGAGTTGGGGCTCTACTGATTCTATATTCTATTATCCCGAAACTGGTTAACATCCCAAAACTAGTTAACGTCCTGTAAGTTCTTTCCAGACCTCTCTAGGTGTTTTATATCCAAGGCTCATGTGTGGCCTCACATTGTTATAGTGATCTATGTAGTCTTTTAATGTAGTAAAAGTCCCTGTTAAGTACTCTGTTTTATACGTAAGAAAGAATCTTTCTACTTTACCATTTGTTTGTGGTCTATTCACTCTTGCTAGGCAGTGTTTTACGCCCATTGCCTGCAGTGATACTTGATATGTGTTCAACTGGAGTAGTCCATTTCTGTCAGGGGTATTATTGTAATAGGTTGGACCATGATCAGTCATAACACCCTTTGGTTTTCCATATTCCAAAATTCCAGCCTTCAACAACGCAAGGCTGTTTTCTATTGTTGTACTTTTGTAAATTCCATAAGCCGTTATAAGTCTGGTTCTATCGTCGATGTACACACTAAGATTTTCATTAGTAAATGGATCAAAGCTCCAATCCGTATGCCATAAATCGTTGGGGTTAGGAAGCTCATATCTAACCCATTTGCGAGGTTTTTGCTTTTTAACATTAGGAAGTACCAAGTTGTTTCTAACTAGTAGTTTTTCAATCTGTCTGTGGCTTATAGTGAAACCGCTCTTTTTGAGAACTTCTTCTATGCGACAAGCACCATAACCAAACCGTTTACGTAAATCAAAAATGATAATTGCAGCGTTTTTTCCCAAGGACGTTTCGGGTCGCCCGGTTTTGTGGTCTTTGAGGCCATCCCAACCCCACTCCTGATATTCCCGCATTATTTTAAAAATACTAGTCGACTGATTTTCTGAGCAAGAGCAATTTGCTTTATTGGAGTACCCTTCAAAACTTGTTTAACAATCCAGACTCTTTTCTCAAATGTTAATTTGTACATAGACCTCACCACAAGTGAGGTTTATATGTTAACTAAAAACGGGATAGCACACTACTGATTCTATATGACAAGATTTATAATATTAAAATTAAATTATAATACAAATGAATAGATGGAACATACCTAAAGATCTTGAAATTAAAATAATCAATAGAGATAAATCTTGTGTTTATTGTCATTCAGAATTTAATAAAAAATCGTATAAGGAACTGGCAACTTGGGAACATATTGATAACAATGCAAAAAATATATCTAAAGATAACATTGTTTTATGCTGTACTTCTTGTAATGCAAGTAAAGGCATTAAGATGTTACCTGAATGGTTTAATAATCCTTATTGCCAAAAAAAGAAAATCAATAAAGATACAGTCACAAGCATAGTTAAAAAGTCAATTGAGTCTTCTGATTAATTTACGATTTATACGAGCCCCAACTCAAACTCTTCTTCGCTTTGCTCCTCGTTCCTCCCACTTCGTAGTCGGAATGATTTAACAGGAATTTTACGGTTCACTTCGCTGCGCTCGTTCTCCCAAATTGAATTTTCATTTCTTGAAGAAAAACTATAACGGAAAGCAGGTTGCCATTGTCGCACACAAAGCTCCGCAGTTGTCTCTTGATGTAATTTTGAAACACATAACTTGGGAACAAGCATTTGCGGAAGATTGGAGAAAAAGAAAAGCATGGCAACCTGGCTGGGAATATGTTCTTGAATAAAGTTTTGCCCCTTAATTATTAAGACGTCCTTTTCTCGACTCACTCCGCTTCGATCCGTGCCACGCTGCGCTCTCGTTTCGCTCCACTCAGGTCACTTAACAATGATCCTGACGTTAGGCGTAATTCAGAATTTGGCTTTCCCCCCGCCACCCACCCAACTGACGGCGCGCTAATCATAAACTATAATAACAGTGAATTTAATCATTAGGATATGAACAGAATTGCAATTTTTGGAGAGCCAGGCACTGGCAAAACAACCACCGTTAAAAAGATTGCCAAGCTTATCAATTGTAAAATAATAGAGGCATCTAAGGCAGTCGTTTTTCCTATTGCCTTAAATTTTGAAAAATTACCCAGAGAAGACTATTTGTTGAGAGAGTTAGATAAGATTTCAAAAAAGAGAAGTCGAAAAGTGAGTAGAGAAATGGCAATGAATACTTTTATTCGTTTGAAAGAAACTTACTCTCCCGATTTCATTGCAAGGGTACTGCATGAGATTTATGTAAAAAATTCTGAGTATAAATCTGTGATTTTTTCCGGTTTACGAGGATTAGACAATGTCAACTACTGCAGATTACATAACGACTTGGTTGTCTACCTTAAAGCAGACAAAAATGAATTAATAAATCGTCTGCGTAAAGAAAAAGGATATACTCAACAACAGGCACTAACTGAATTAAAAAAAGAACAAGATCTATACAATACAAAAAAGATAGAAAAAGTGGCCGATTTAGTTATAAACACCTCCACAAATGATGTAACCCAGGTTTCTAAAAAGATTTTATCAAAACTTGAAAGCTGGAACAGAGTGTGCAAAAGATGTGTCAATACAGGTAAAAATCCAACCATTAAATTTGACAAAAATGGTTACTGTAATATCTGTAGTTCTTACATTGCGCATCTTGATTTGCCTCACCTGAAAAAAGAGTTGGATTTTCTTAAATCATTTAAAGGGACTGGAAAAGGAAAATATGATGTTTTGGTTGGTATATCTGGAGGTAAAGACAGTACTGCCACCTTATACACTATTAAGCAAATGGGATTTACACCACTTCCTGTAACGCTTGATTTAGGATATCTCCCGGAAACAACAATTCCTAGAGCAAGAGAAATGGCGAAACTTCTAAACACAGATTATGAAGTTATAGATATAAGAAAATATATTAGAAAAATTGATTTAGCTTCATACAAGAAAACAATTAAACTTTATAAAGAACCATTCACGCTTGAGACAAAAATAAAATTCAAGAAAGCTTATGAAATAGGCAGAAAACATTATTCTGTCAGGTGCAAACATTCTCCAATTTTTGTAAGAACGTGTCAGCTGTGTAGAAGAATGGTTATCAGGTCGTACTATAGCGAAGCCTTGAAACGAGGAGTCAATGTAATGATATTAGGAATTAATGAGTGGACAAATCTTAGCGTTGCACAAAAAGGGAAGGGATACAAAGTTTCAGGAGTAAGAAAACTTAAACCTACTAAAAACAAGCAGGCCGTATATGTTTTTCACCTGCCTTTCTTGCTCCAAAGAAATAGTAAAGATACTAAAAAAATATTAGACAAGATAGGTTGGACTCCTCCAAAGGGGGAAGATTTTATTGAATCAAATTCTAACTCTTGCTTATATGCGCGATCAACAGAACGAATGGCAAAAAGATTATTAGAGTTCCATCCTGATAGTACAAGATTAGCTCGAGAAGTAACTGTCGGGTTTATTACAAAAAAACAAGCTCTAAAAGCACTGGGCAAAATACACCCTTACAAATATACTCCTCGCCAAGTTTTAGAAAGAGCAGGTATTATATCAAAACAAAATGAGAAACAGCGCGCGCCGTCCCGCCACCGAGTGACCTCCTGACTCTTCGCCAGCCCTTCGGGACATTGCACTTTTTCCTTCGGAAAACTACGCAGAACAGCAACTATACGAAAACCTCGTTGCACTTCGGTTTCACAAATCCTCGTCATCTCTAAAAAAATTTCCAGCTCTGTTTCACTAGGGAAAAAATTTCGTTTAGTTGCATACGTTAGGCACAGTAAAAAAGAAAAAATCTTATATAGCAATAAGCCCGCCCATCTGACCAAAACAATGAGGTGTTAATATGAAAAGTGTTAATATGCAAAAAGCTTCCTTATCGCTTTTGCTTGCGTTATGTGGAACTGGTTATGCTGAAGAAGGCATCACCGAAATTCTGGAGAAGAGTGACATCGCAACCAAACAAGCATCCCTGTATGCCAGTGGATTTGTTATAACGAAAACAAGTGCAGCTACTGTATGGTATGATGAGAAAATTTTCCCACGGTGCCAGGTGCGCTACTTATTTGATGATGAGAAGCATTTGACGAGCATGACTATGGACATTTATGAGAATACCGACAATCATGTGTGCCATCACCATTATACCTTTGTAGATGAGGATGCCGATGGAAAAATTGATTCGCTGGAGCACGGCTATGCCAGCAAGTTTGCTGATGACTACTTCAACACTATGCACACTGCAACATTTGCACTTGTTCAAGCGCAAAAAAGGTTTGTGGAGCTACATGGAGAACTCGGTGTTAGCGATATCTCTACAAAATGGATAGAAAAATACCGCAGTGAAAAAAAATAAGCAAAACTATTTGAAGAGAGAAAACTAGGTGCTTCTTTGTGAACGTTACTTTCACTAGTTATGGTGCCGCCGAGTGTGTTGCCGGCTCAAGACATCTTTTAACAGTGAATGATTACAAGCTACTTGTAGATATAGGTTATGAACATAGCCACCTTCCAGAACCACTTGGTTTCGATTCAGCGTCTTTGGATGCCCTTGTGCTCACACATGGTCATGCAGATCATGTCGGAAGATTATATGAACTCGTGTACCAAGGATTCTGCGGACCAATATATACTCATCCAGCGACGAAAGATATCTGTCGTGTCCAACTGGAAGAAGAGCTTATCATCTCAATGTTCCGGAAGGGCAAAAGAGTCAAACAACACCAGATAGATCGTGCAAAACAGGAGATAGAAAAGATAGTTGATAGAATCACTCCCATCCCGTATGGACAAAAGCAGGTGCTGACACAATCTCTAACACGTACAACACTAGATGCTGGCCACCTTATTGGTTCTGAACAGGAGTTATTTACAGTAGACAATATCACCATTGGGTGCGGGGGTGATTTGGGAAGAACTGATGCAGAGATACCATTTACTAGAAAACCAGAACAGCTTCCAAAGAATCTCGATTTTTATGTTCTTGAGGGAACATATGGCACAAAAGTACACACGAGAACGCGGTCTTTTAGTGATGAACTGATAGATTGGATTCAACTAGCACATAGTCGTGGAGGCAAGCTTGTCTTTCCGACATTCAGCATCCAGCGTGCACAACACATGCTCATCTACTTATTCCATCTTTATGAACAAAAGAAAATTCCGAAGATAGATATAGTTTTTGATAGTCCATCAGCAGAAAAAGTTAATAAGATTGTTCTTAAGCACATTAACTGCCTTGATGTCCTTACACAGAAGTTGTTCACAAATGCTACGCACAACCCGTTCAGATTTTCGGCGTTGAAATATACTCGGAACACACAGGAGAGTATTGCTCTTGGTTCAAGAAAGACTCCGGCAGTTATTATTACTTCCTCTGGTATGTGTAATGGGGGTAGGGTTGAGAATTATTTAGCTAAGATAATACAAGACAAGCGTAATGTTCTTGTGTTGACTGGTTATCAGGCACAAGGCACGAAAGGGTCTTATCTAGCCAATGGTGCACATGAAATACGCGTTAAGGGGAAAAAAGTGTATGTGAATGCTACTATTGGAAAAGTCCACGGTTTCTCGGGGCACTCCGACTGCCAGGAAAGCATTAAGCACCTCAAAAGCAGCAATGACCCCAACAAAGGAGAGGATTTCGCTGGTATTTTCCTTGTACATGGAGAAAAGCAAAACCTTTGTGATTTAAAACAAATGCTAAATAGCGTTGGCTTTCGCAATGTCGTTGTCGCTGAAAAAGGGAAGACGTACAATCTGTATGAGATGTACCAAAAGTTTCATAAACTGATATAATTCTCCGTTTGCTGGTGAGTGATATGAAAAGAACTCTAATCGCGTTGATTGGTACTGCTTTATTGACTGGGTGTAGTGGAACTGGAGAAAACCCAAAAGAAGAGAAAAATGTGAGTTTTCCAAAATCAACTTCGAAAGAAGAATTGTCCAGTTTAGTAGCACAATATAGTGTAAAAAACAAAGATGTGGAAGAATGGAAGATAAGAGCCACTGTTATTAAAAAAGGATGTGATGGTGATTTTACTGTAAGGTATTATTTCAACAAAGCCAGGGAAGAGGATAGTCTAACGGTTACCTATAACGCTAACACTCACTCCATCGGACAGTTTCATGATTTTCATGATTTAGATGTAGTCGACGATGGTGCTGATGGCATTATAGATTTAGTGATCATGAAACATATTATCATCACTAGGTATACAAATCAGAAATGGATAAACCACTCCACTTTTCAAGGAGATATAAATCAGGTGGTAAATCATGCCCAGAAAGTGTATGATGTTTATCGTACTTTACTCGATGTAGAAAAGCATAGACCTAAGAAAGTGCCTCCTACTCCTGCAGAATTACCATTTGGAGTTATCTCACAACGCTCAAATCCACAACATTTGAGATAGTTCTGATCTGCTTGAGCGTCTGTTCCAGTCGTTCTTCATCATCAACTTGAACACCCAAAGAAATAAGAATCTTCTCTTTCTTCGGCTTTGTGTTGATGGAAATGAGATTGATGTGCTTATAAGAAAACACGTTGAGTATCTCAGCAGCCAATCCAACACGATCCGTCACCGTAATGTTCACACGCTGTTCTTTGACAGTACCTGTCTTCCAGCGAACTTTCACATTCTGAAATGCCTTCATGCTCACAATATTGAAGCAATCACCGCGATGCACTGATATCTTACCCTCTCTCATCTTGAAACCTGTAATAGGATCACCTGATTGAGGAGTGCAACACTTTGAGAATTTAACTACCGCATGAGGAAAATCGTCAACTGTTATATTCGCAGTCAGGTCATCAATATTACCAAGTTCTGGCTTTTTTTTATCCTCAACCTGTATATGCAATGCTTGGCGTATTTTATTACGCGCGTGAGCGGTTTTCACTAAACTCAGCCAGTGCCGGGAAGGGGTAACATTTTTCGATGTCAAAATTTCCACAACATCTCCAGAATGTAACGATGAATCCAATGGGACGAGCACTCCATTAATTTTTGCACGGGCACAATGACTACCGACATCAGTATGCACTGTGTATGCAAAGTCCAATGGAGTCGCATTCTCTGGCAGTGTAATCGGTTCTCCCTTGGGTGTAAAGACAACTATTTCGTCTTCAAACAAATCTATTTTCAGCGTCTCAACAAAGTCCTTGGCATTTGCTGACTTCGCCTGCCATTCCAAAATCTGCTTAAGCCACGCAATTCTCTTGTCAAATCTTTTGTCACGTTCACTGCCTTTGTATATCCAATGCGCTGCTATTCCCTCTTCAGCTTCCCGATGCATATCTACGCTTCTGATCTGGACTTCTATGATCTTACCGTTATAAAGGATTTTTGTATGGATGCTCTGATACCCATTTGGTTTGGGATTTGCAATATAATCAGCAAACAAATTAGGCATATGATGCCAATGGCTGTGTACAACACCTAAGACACGATAGCAATCTTCAACAGTAGGGACAATAATACGGATTGCAAGTAGGTCATGGATATTATCAAATGAGGAATAACGGCTTTGCAGTTTCTTGTAAATACTGTAGTAAGACTTTGCTCTGCCATAGACATGATGCTTTAATCCAATTTCCTGCATTTTACCTTTAAGCTCATCCATGAACCGTTGAACCTGCCGTTCTCGTTCCTCCTTGGTTTCAGCAACCTTTTGGATAATATAATTGTACTTTTCTGGGTCAAGATAAGGCAGTGCACTATCTTCAATTTCACTTTTTAGTTTATACATTCCCAATTTGTGAGCAATGGGAGCATATATTTCAAGTGCCTCATTGACAAGTTCATTCCTTCTTTTATCTTGCACATTCACAAGACAGTCCATATTCTGCAGTACGTCAGCTAGTTTCAACAAGATAACACGGATATCCTTTGTAGATGCAAGAAGTACTTTCCTGAAATGCTCTGCCTTTTCATCCTCAGACGTTTCCAGGGTAATACGTTTGAACTTAGTAAGTGCTTCGACTAGTAATAGGATTTCTGCTCCAAAGAGCTCTTTCACTCTTTCTGGCTTTGTTTTGGTGTATTCTAATATATTATGCAGTAGCGTGGCTGCAACACTAGCAGAATCAAGTTTCAAATGCAACACTATCTGTGCCATCTTGACAGCATGCACAAAGAGATTATCTCCATATGCAACTCTTTTCTGATCATTATGTGTCTCTTTTGCAAAATCATACGCCTTTCTGACTATTTCTATGTTTGCCTTTGGATTGTATTCCAGCATACGTTTAGCAAGTTCTTCTGCAGTTGGAACCATAAGACTAAAAATAAAGAATGTGTTTTTAAGGGTTTTGTAAAATAGGGCTCTGTAGAAAATCTCCCTAAGTATAAGCCTAAATTGTAGGCTATGAGCCTACAAAAGAGCTCAGCATTGAACATTGGCATACTTCTTGATTTAAGAGAGTTCCCGAAAAGTCTTTTAAGTGCTGAAAATAAACACTCTACGATATTCCTCTGCCAGTATAAACGCCAATCCATACAATCTCTCATCACTTTTCGAAATTTTCCCCTTCGACATCCTTTCCGAACAGGCATCACTGCAAAACTTCCATGGTCGTTTAGTCATTTGTGTAGCCATTCAGCATCAAATCCTTTGTCCATGAGCACAATCTCTGGTATAACTGGATTTTGCTTATGCAAAGCAGGTACTCGTTGAGCTTCATGATAAGGTTTAGCAAAGAAAGAACCAGCGAGAAACTTTCTTCGCTCAACATCAATCATAGCCACTGCTTACACTGGCCCTCCTACAGGACCCTCTCTATCTATTCTCTTCAAGAAGTAATGACTCGGACCAGAGCTGGAAAAGCCAGTACCATCAACTGCTGTCAGGCAAACTACATCAACAGTAGTTGTTGCAGCTAACAAAGATTACCAAAGTGATTTTGGGAATCTTTTAGCAGCTTTCTATAGAGTTGTCCAATGCAATGAAACGTGATAGAATTCTTCTAGAAAATGCATAGCCCGTCTGTAAGAAAGCTGATAAACTTGATTGATAACTAGTCCCAAACAAAGGATCCACGTTTCAAATTTCTTGGGACCTATTTGGTGATAGTATCTCGGGTGTCCTGCTGCCTTAAACAACCGCTTAATTTTTGTATTTAGTCTCTTTTCTTTCTCCATGGTGGAGCTCAGCTCTCCACCCTGCTCCCACAGGGTAAAACCTGTGGGGGGGTTTTACTTGAGATTTTCTACAGAGCCTGTTTCTGCGCTATCTTTATATAGTAACACGGCAATAAATTGAGTAAGAAAAAATGGTGACTGATTGGATTAAAGTGCGTTTACCTGTGGGAGTTCATGTTGATAGAATGAGATCTATCTTACGGAAGAGAAAACTTGTTACTGTCTGTGAAGAAGCGCATTGCCCGAACATTGCAGAATGCTGGGAAACAACAGCTACATTCATGCTTATGGGTCCTGTCTGCACAAGAGGATGTAAATTCTGCGCAGTTACTTCTGGAAAGCCCGGACTTTTAGATAAGGATGAGCCAGAAAAGCTGGCAGAAGCTATAGCCGAGATGGATTTAGATTATGCGGTCCTTACATCTGTTAATAGAGATGATATCCCAGATGGTGGAGCTACCCATTTTGCGGCTTGCATTATCGCAATCCGTGAAGCACGTCCAGACACACTGGTGGAAGTGCTTATTCCGGATTATCTCGGTGCGCCGTTACAGAGTATTATTGTCGCTAGGCCTGTTGTCATTGCGCATAATCTTGAGACTGTTGAGCGACTACAGAGTGTTGTGCGTGACAGGAGAGCTGGTTATGCTCGGTCGCTCACCGTTCTGCGGCAAGTCAAAGAAAAGAATCCTGCTATCTACACCAAATCATCTCTGATGGTGGGTCTTGGGGAGACCGAGGAAGAGGTTACGGATGCTCTACATGCTCTGCGACAAGCAGGAGTTGACATTGTGACAATTGGCCAATATCTCAGGCCAAGCCAATGGCATCTGCCAGTGCAAAAATATTATCACCCGGTAGAATTCAAGCAGATTGAGGAAACGGCAAAAGAGTTGGGCTTTGTATTCAGCGCTTGTGGTCCTTTAGTCAGAAGTTCATACCGTGCAGGTGAACTGTTCATAAAAAATATTGTTAAAGGAGGTATGTATGAAGAAAACAGTAGCCACGTTTAAGGTGGAGTATCTCCAGATACTAAATGAAAAGGGGGAAGTTGATAAGAGATTGATGCCTACGTTGAGTAATGATGACCTCAAGAAGATGTACCGATTCATGGTTTTGTCACGCGTCTTTAATGATAAGATACTCAAGTTGCAGCGTCAAGGAAGACTTGGAACACTGGCAAGTATCCGTGGCCAGGAGGCTGCACAAGTTGGCAGCGCTTTTGCATTACAATCACAAGACATGGTCTTCCCCTCATTTAGGGAGCATGCAGTTTTTATTACTCGGGGAATTTCAATGAGTGGAATGATTCTTGCATTTGCGGGGGATGAACGTGGACAGAAGATTCCGGAAGGCAGCAATAATTTCATGTATTCTGTTCCTGTGGGCACCCATCTTCTCCATGCAGTTGGTTATGCGTGGGGAATGAAAATCAGGAAAAAAAATGCTGTTGCCATTGTCTATTTTGGGGATGGTGCAACAAGCGAGGGAGATTTTCATGAGGCGCTGAATTTTGCTGGTGTCTTCCAAGCACCTGTCATCTTTCTCAATCAGAACAATCAATGGGCTATCTCTCTGCCACGCTCACGGCAATCGCATGCGGAAACATTAGCACAGAAGGCGATTGCATATGGGTTTGAGGGGATTAAGGTGGATGGCAACGATGTTTTTGCAATGTATAAAGCAACAAAGGATGCACTTGATAAGGCACGGAAAGGCGGAGGACCAACGTATATTGAAGCTTATACATATAGAATGGATGACCACACAACAGCGGATTCTGCGATACGCTATCGTGACCAGAAAGAAGTTGATGTGTGGGCAAAGAAAGACCCGATAGATAGGTTACAGAGATTCATAACAAAGAAAAGGATATGGTCTAAGAAAGATGAAGACAAGCTGCTTGCAGAATGCTCTGACCTCGTTGAGAAAGCTGTTGCAGAAGCTGAGAAAATATCTCCCCCTAATCCTAAGGACATGTTCACTTATATGTATGCAGAACCAACATCGATCTTGCAGGATGAAATGAAAGATTTAGAATGAGAATAGATACAAGAGTAGAATAGGAATATGATAACGTAAAAATAAGAAGATAGAGATAACGTAAGAATAAAAAGATGGATAACGATACCTAAGACCATGGCAACAATGACAATGGTTCAGGCATTGAATGCTGCATTGCGCAGTGAGATGGAGAGAGATAAGAATGTCATCCTCTTGGGGGAGGACGTGGGTAAGGATGGGGGAGTCTTCCGTGTCACTGAAGGATTATATGATGAGTTTGGAAGCGAAAGGGTTATTGATACGCCTTTGTCAGAGTCGGGTATTGTCGGGTCATCAATAGGCTTGGCACTTGCAGGCTTTAAGCCTGTAGCAGAGATTCAATTCATGGGATTTGATTATCCTGCATTTGATCAGCTTATCTCTCATGTGGCGCGCATCAGGTCAAGATCAAGAGGAAGATATTCATGTCCACTTGTGGTGAGGATGCCCTCTGGTGGAGGAGTCAAAGCGCTCGAGCACCACTCAGAAAGCACAGAAGCGCTTTATCTCCAAGCGCCTGGCCTAAAAGTTGTCATGCCCGCTACTCCAAGTGATGCAAAAGGATTACTTGCTGCTGCTATCCGTGATCCAGATCCTGTCATTTTCCTCGAGCCGAAAAAACTCTATCGTTCCATCAAGGAAGATGTCAAGGAAGAGAATTATCTTACACCTATTGGAAAGGCGCGTATTGTACTTAGTGGGAAAGATGTCTCTCTTGTGTCATGGGGAACTATGGTCCATGTTTGCCTGGAGGCTGCAGAGGCATTGAAAGCACAACGTATTGAGACTGAAGTGATTGACATGCGTACATTGTCTCCATTGGACTTTGGAACAGTTGCAGCTTCAGTAAAAAAGACTGGACGTATCGTTATTGTGCATGAGGGGCAACGAAGTTGTGGCGTTGGCGCAGAGATAGCAGCCTGGCTGGCTGAGAGGAGCATGACTGATTTAGCAGCACCCATTGTACGTGTTACTGGCTGGGATGTTATCTATCCCTTGGCAAAACTTGAGAACTATTATCTGCCAGATAGCAAGCGTGTGCTAAAGGCAGTAGAAAAGGTAATGAGATTCTAAGATGGCATACGACTTTCGATTTCCGGATGTGGGAGAAGGTATTCATGAAGGTGAGGTTGTGCGATGGAAAGTTAAAGAGGGTGATAAGGTCACAGAAGATCAAGTCATTGCTGAGGTGCAGACAGATAAGGCGCTTGTCGAGATACCATCCCCAAAGAGCGGCATTATCCTGAAACGCGCTGTTGCAGAAGGACAAAAAATCAGGGTCAATGACGTGTTTTGCATTATTGGAGAAGAAGGGGACATGAGTAAGACGCCGAAGATACAAAAAAACGGAGCAAAAAATGAAGTCAAACCAGCACCTGCAGTGCAACCAGTAACTAAAGTAGATGTATTAAGCCAAATGAGACCAGTTCTTCCTACTGCTGTTCCGGGGAAGATTGTTGCAACCCCGAGAACAAGACAATTAGCCCGTTCACTTGGTGTAGATATGAACAAAGTAACAGGAACAGGAGTAGCTGGCCGGATTACAGATGAGGATGTACAGCGTTCTGCGAATGGAGTAAAGGGAGTGAATGGGAGGGAAGGAGAGAACGAAACAAAGGGAAAATTCTCCTCACCAGGAGCATCACTAGTATCGTCACCAGCTCCATCACTATCATCACCACCATCTGTGAGCGGCAGTGATAGAGAGATATCATTTTCAGCATCTATTACCGAAACCAGGAAAGCGTCAACAGTCACATTCGAAAAGTGGGGTAGTATTTTACGGATTCCGCTGAAGGGTATCAGAAGAACTACTGCAGAACATATGGCACGCGCATGGGCAATAATTCCCCATGTTACGCACATGGACGAAGTTGATGTGTCTGAGCTTGCTGCCCGCAGGGAAAAAGAAAAAATGGAAGCTGAGAAGCACGGGTACAAGCTGACGTATTTACCATTCATCACCAAAGCAGTTATTGCTGCATTGCGTTTGCATCCCTATTTCAATTGTAGTCTTAATGGAGATGAAATTATTGTGAAAAAATATTATAACATCGGAATCGCTGTGGATACAAGCAACGGCGTAGTCGTGCCGAACATCAAGAATGCTGAGAAGTTATCTATCCTCGAACTGGCACGAGAGATGCAGACATTGGCAGAAAAGTGCCGTGATGGAAGCATAACTTTGGATGAGATGCAAGGTGGCACATTCACTATTACTAATATTGGGTCTTTGGGTGGGATAATGGCTACACCGATTATCAATCATCCTGAAGCAGCTATCCTTGGCGTTGGTGCCATACGGGAAAAAGCTGTTGTCCGAAAAGGAAAAGTTGCAGTGAGAAAGATTATGCCTCTCTTCCTTTCGTTTGACCATCGAGTAATTGATGGGGCTGCTGCTGCCAAATTCGTAAATGATATCATCCGTCATCTTGAGGATCCTGATTTGATGCTGGTGGATGTGGCTTAATGGTCATGGGAGAACTTGCGGAAAAGACGCAGGTTGTTGTCATTGGCGGTGGTCCGGGCGGTTATGTTGCTGCTATCAGGGCTGCGCAGCTTGGCAAGGATGTCATTCTCATAGAGAAAGAGAATAAGCTTGGTGGCATGTGTCTTCATCATGGTTGCATTCCGTCAAAAGCACTTATCCATGCAAGTAATTTTTTCTATTCGATAAGGCAAGCGGGAATAGTAGGAATAAAGACAGGTAAAGTTTCCATAGATACAAAAAAATTACAAAGCTGGAAGGAAGGAATTATTACCCATTTGGCTGATAACTTGAGTAAGCTCTGTACGCTGAACAAAGTCGAGAGATTGCAGGGTGAAGCAGAATTCGGTGACAGCCATACGCTGCGTGTAGGGGGGGAAGTTGTCTCTTTTGAGTATGCCATTATTGCTACCGGATCTAGGCTGAATGAGCTTCCTGCGTTGCCGCATGATGGAAAATTTATTTTGAGCGCAAAAGATGTGCTTGCTTTGCAGAGCATACCAAAAGAGCTGCTTGTTGTCGGTGGCGGATACATTGGACTTGAATTGGGGACTGTCTTTGCGAAGATGGGGAGTAAGGTGGTTGTTGTTGAGCTGCAGGAGCAGCTACTTCCGGGCTATGAGCCAGATATTGTTGCAGTCGTGCAGGAACAGATGGAAAAAATGGGAATCATTGTGCTGACTAATGCTTCTGTGGGGAAAATGGTAAAAGGCAAAATCATCGTGAAGCAAAATGGAAAGACACAATCATTTACTCCCTCGTGTGTTCTTGTTGCAGTGGGAAGTACACCCAATACAAAAATACTGGGTCTTGAGAACACAAAGGTAAAAATGGATGAGAAGGGCTATATCATTGTCAATGAAAAAATGCAGACAGATGAGCCCACTATTTTTGCAATAGGAGATTGTACTGGGGCGCCGATGTTGGCGCACAAGGCATCTCGCCAAGGTAAGGTTGCTGCTGAAGTCATTGCCGGATTGCCATCTGCCTTTGATAACCTTGCATGTCCTGCGGTGATTTTTACTGACCCTGAAATAGCCACCGTGGGTTTAAGTGAAAAAGAAGCGCGGCAACAGTATGATGTGCGCACAGGAAAATTTCCCTTTAAAAATTCAGCACGTGCTATGACGCTGAATGAAGAGGATGGATTCGTAAAAATTATAGCAGACGCAAAAACAGAACAGATTCTTGGGGTGACTATTGTGGGTATCAATGCGTCTGAGCTAATCAGCGAGGCTTGTCTCGCTATCGAGATGGGAGCGTTTCTCGAAGATTTGGCAGATACCATTCACCAGCACCCCACCCTTTCTGAGTCCTTAATGGAAGCAGCAGAAGCTGTGAGAGGTACGGCTATCCATCTGTTCCAGGGAAAAAATGGACCATAACTGCAGCTTCGAACCGTGAGATGGTGCTTACTTATCGTGTAGATGGGATTCTAAAATGCCACAGCATTCCAAAGAAATTCCATTACATCTTTGCACTTTCGAATCTACTGTTATCCCCCAATAAGCAGCCTGTTAGAATTCACACGCACTTTCTTACCTGCTTTTGTGTTATACCGTGCGATAGCTGGTGGAAGCTTAAATGAACCTAAAATCCTCAGATTTGATTTTATTTTATAGACAATCAATCGTTCTTCATATGCCTCAAGTTCTGGTATGCGCCACTCAAGCAATGTGCCTCCATGTACATGTTTAAGTATCTTTTCTGGTTTCATTGTACCATGACCAAATTCATGTATTACTTCTGTAAGATGAGGTATCTCGTCATGGATCGTCACATTCTCTATAGCAGTGCTTGTCCTGTTTATCACCGAGAGAAGGATCTTCACTTCGGAGACACCACCCTCTCTTGTTTCAATGTTCTTTGCTTTCTTTTTTATGAGCAGCGGAGTCCTGAAGATGTAATAGAGACCCATGAGAAGTAAGAGTGCCAAAAAGAGATGAAATATTGGGCGATAATTCGAATACAGAATTATTTTCGCTGTTTCACCTGGCTCCAATGTAAATTCCCATGCACGATATCGTGTTCCATCTATAGCCAGAATCTCTTTAGGGTCTGGATTTGACCACGTGAATAAAGCTGAAAGGAGTGGCGTAGGTTCCAGGACACGCTGCATATGCCGTGCATTGCCCGTGTTCTTGTACGTCTTGACTTCCTCATGCTTGAGGAAAGCTTCTTTCACATCACTCGTAACAATAAAATCTGACGTATAATCAATGATCTGAAACTCCTGGAAGTTACAAACAAAGGAGTATTGCTCAACCCATACCGTTGTCTTTAGCGTATCTCTTTGTGGTAACTGCAATGGGTCAAACTGTATGGGGAATGTCACCTCTTTTTTTTCATTTGGACCTACTATAACTTGATAGGGCGAATTCTTGATAAGGTTACTTGCAAATTCTATTTGTAATGAAGAAATATTCCTCGCATTGAGATTTGTCAACTGAAGAGTGAGATTCACAAGTTTTCGCGGGTCTATTTTGTCTAATAGTCTTACTGAGCACTTCACATTTGGGAGATACTCTTTTTGACTGGATGTAGATGTGATATAAATAATCATCTCGGCATCCTTGCTGACACCAGTTGCCTTGGATTTCACTGTCACCTTAGATGTATGGCCGCCGTATGGCGTCGTCTTTGCAGGATGAAGATAAATGCGTGTTGTATAGCTGTTTTGTACATTATTGATGCCCGTCTGGTAATCACTCAATGGCTCAGTATAATAAAGATCCCAGAGTCCTACTCCAGTGAACTCGAGCGTGTAATCATCTGTTTGAGCATTCTGTATAGTCAGATAAAATATTGCTTTATCGTCAGGTCCAATTCTGTCTTTGATGGGCTGGACTGAGACAGAGAAATCTGCAAAAGCTACAGGAAGTACAAACAGAATAATGAATAACAGCACACTCTTTTTCATGCCGGCCACCAGTGATTGATTAACACCTACTATCTACTACTAAATATCGACTACTAATCTAACGGAATAACTGTTTTACTTTAAGCTTTAAGAATATATAAAGGTTTGTACAAGAATTATTTTGAGGGTCTTGTTCGTGCTGACTGTCTTCTAAAACCATATCCCATCTCCTTCACTACTGCCTGAATATGCTCTTCATCAAGCTTCTTCTCATCGTATTGCACCGCTGCTTTGCGCGTATCAAAATCCACTTTAACAGTAACAACACCGTCTTTAGCGCTGAGCGCGGTGGTAATCGACTGTACACAATTGCTGCATGACATCCCGTCAATATAGAAAGTTGTCTGTTTCATGACAATTATTTGTAGGCACAGTGCTATTTATTGCTTTTGGATATTGCTTTCGGAAAGAGTGCGTAAAATACGTAAAATGACTTTCATTTGTCCAAAACCACGAATCCATTTGCAATCTTTCGCTCTTCTCCGTCACTAGGATTGTTTTGGACAATGTTTTCTGTTTTTGTCATTCCATAGAATTCGCCGCTTAGAACAAGCGTTGATGACCCGCCTCCATCGAAATTAATTCCCTCAACACAGCCGGTTTTGAGTAAAATGTTTGCTAGTTCCTCCAGTTGCAATCCCCGTTCATTTCTTCTTCGTCCATCGGCAACAACCAGCACAAGACTACCATCACTTTTTTTTCCTATAGCTGTACGAGGATGTGTATCTACCTTGTCCAAAGCAAAGTCCTCTTCTCCGGTAGCACGGCGAGCAATGTTCTTGCTCTCTTTCACAAGATAAGGTCCTGCTGTAAGCAAATAAAAAAATGGTGGTGGGTCTGCTTCTCCAAAGTAGCCAAAACTTACTGTGTTGCCGCTTATCCCCATTTCAACACGACCAAAATCTATTTTTTCCATGTGTTTACCATGATAAATTAGTGTCCCTATTACATCACCATTTTCCCTATTGAAATAACCACCATTGATTCCTACAAGTACATTCTTATGCTCATGGTTTTCGAGTGATGTTATCATCGCGCTCAATCGCCTTTTCCCGCTCCCAGTCACCACAAGTTCCAGCTCATGCACGGGCTTGACATATACATAATGAACGGTTGTGCCATAAGCACGTTCTTGTATGTATTCAATAGAGGGATATGGCTTGGGGTTACTAACCTCTGCGCTGTAGACCAGCGCAGGGTAAAGAAAAAGAGCCACCACTTTTTTCATGATATATCTTGTATATGTGATTATCTATATACATTACCCATGTAATACCAATAAGGTATATAGAAATTATTAAAAAGGTCGAAGAGCACTATTTCTCTTCACTATGTCTCTTGAAAAGAGGGTAAGAGAACAATGGAAACGTGTTCTTGCCATTGGAACATATCCCCTGACGGGAAATTTTCCTGAAAACATAAAAGACAGGTTGGAATATCGCTTTTTGGGAGTCTATAATAAACAGACAGCGACGATTGTTAGTATCTGTACAAATCCTGTCCTGTACACCATGATTGGTGGTACATTCTTTGGAAATGTTGGTGCTGAAGTAGGTCTCTTCACTGCAGTAGCTGAATGGTTTGTCCGCTTGCCACTTGTCATGAGCGGCTGCTCACCAGCAAGTCTGGCAGGCATTGTCATGACAGAAGAAGAAGGCACAACATGGAAACAACGCTTCAAGAAGTGCACAAAAAGGTTTGTCTCCAAATGGGCAGTGCTCGGTGCGTTAGGTGCGGCATTGATGATCAAATTTGACTATGACAGTCATGAATTCGAACAAAAGTACAAAAACGAACTACAGCACATCCAAAAACAGCAGATAAGTGAAACCTCATTTACCCTTTTACTGAATCGTAAAGAGAATATTTCTATTCTTGCTGAATGTATAAAAAAAGACAAGTTTGTGCTTGCAGCACTGCCTGCTGAACCCGAGGGGAAGTATAAAATTGATAAAGATTTTCTCCCCTATTACACAAAAGAAGTAAAACCGGAGCTGGATTTGATTCTACAGGATCATCAGCCACAGCCAAATGTACGCTTCGGTTATTATGAAGGCATCAAGGAACCGCTCTTTATAGATATGCTGGGATTGTTGGGGTTAGGTGGAGTAATTTTTGGTTTTGGCATTCAGAAACGTTTTAGATACTCTGGAATTAGTTTTTACAATCTTGCCAACAGCATATGTGATACAGTGGACCACCGCAGGGTTGGCATACTCCCCCGTCTTGGAGGAGCCATGCGTACAGGATATTATGGAGTAACGTATCTAACTCATGCAATTCTTACAGAAATAAATATGCTGGGCTTAATTATTTGTGCAGGCACAGCGCTGCATCTTGTCATTGGCACATCAAATTCTTATAATATCCTCAGCAAACAAATCACGATAACCCCTTCCAGTTCACTCAATATTGGCAAAACAAAGGAGGATCTTGCAATAGTTCTGGCCCATGAGAGTACGCATGCATACCAGGATAGAATGAATTGGCCAGTATCCAGCACGCTCACAGAAGGACATGCGCGTGCCATAGAGATATTGTGTGCTGAGGAGATGGCAAAGAAAACGGGAAACAAAGAATGGCTCAGGGGACCTTTGAGTAGAGAATTGATTGAGATGAAGGCGATGTACTATACACTGTGTGCGAATTACTCAGTTGCGCCAGATCAAGCTATTATTGGAGAGCATGATGTTGATGCTGTTACGAAAGCACTGTATGAACATATCTCAAGCGATGGCCATGCGAAAGGCATTGCTTTGTTTAGAGTAGCAGAATATCATTATGGACAAAAGGTGTACAGTGATGTACGTGCTGGCAGGTTCACGGTCCTTATGCCGGTTATGCCAATAATTGAGCAAAAATAAGGTTCTTTACACATTAAGCAGAAATAGAATTCTTCATACTGATTTACACCGAAACTATGAAGACTGCTGAGACTATAGACATACGAGTTTCTGTTGTTACGAGGACACGAATCCTGTCAGCGTGAGCTGTTCTTTTGTCTGCTGTATCCATTCCGTAAGCGCTTTGTAAAGCGGTTGATAATCATTAGTTCCCAGATAATTATTCTTCTTAAGATACGCAACGTACCAGTGCAGAAAGAGCGCTTCTTCTTTTGTCTTGCCGCTGATGCCATCCACTTTTTGCCTTTGCTGAAGAGAAACATTATTACATGTGTGATTTCGTGGTCTGTATCCTTCCCATGAGTACCAGTGTTTTGCTGTCATATACCTAAAGGCAGTTTTTTCCCAGTCCGAGAATTGCATTAATTTGCTTTTGCCCACGTTGTAGTACTCACCATCATATGCGTCCTTGATTGCAGGAAGTTTTGCAATGACAGTTTCAACAGCTTTTCGGAATTCATTATAAGTAGTATGCTTTGTGCGTTTTAGTTCAGCAAGAACCTCAAAGACAGCACGCTGGTGTGACTGTGACATAGCTCCTGCAAAGCTCCTGTTGCCGAGGAAGAAGATATCATGCCGCTTATACGGGATAGGTCCCAGGTTTCCTTCATAAAATGGCAAGCCATTATTATCAATGACAATTTTCTCTTCTTTATGGTAAATAGAGAGTGTTTTCTCAGCAGCATAGGTTTTTGTTCCATCTGTTGCAGTGGCGATAATAGTTGCCTCATAGATTTCTCCCGATGGATGATTCTTTTCGAGGACACGGTATTTCCTGTCACTGGCTGCCTTCTGCAGCAACGCTTCCAATGATACTTCTATGAATGTCATCGTTTTTGTAATGATGTAATAGTTTATATGTATTTGTGAAAGGAATATTCCTTCAAGAATTATAAAGAACTAAAGAAAGAGTACTCCTCCAAGAATTAGAGAGAAACAGCAGAGAAATCCTTATATCTTTCTGCTACTTAGAGACCATATCATGACAGCCAAAGAGATCTTTTTTGATTTTATCGGATTCTTGCTGCTATTGCTCTTCATAGCACAAGCAGGGTTGCTTATCCTGTCGCATGACTACAGGTATTTCGTCTGGTTTTCCAATCACGCTGCACTGATTATTGGTCTTGCTATCTTATATCGCAGTTCACTCTGGATAACTGCGGAAGTTGCCATTGGTTTCGTACCAGAGATGGTATGGATAACTGATTTTGTATATCATATTTTTACAGGAAAATTCCTGACAGGTGTTACAGCATATCTTGCTGTGCTGTCACCGCTCCAGTATGCCATTGCATTGCAGCATCTCTTGGTAATTCCCCTGGCACTGCTTTGCCTCTGGTTTATGGGAGCTGATGGTAACGGTATGATGGTTGCATTTGTCCATGGTGTTTTATTGTGGCTTAGTGGCTATGTACTTATCCCTGAAGCGAACATCAACTGCTCTTACAAATCATGCATCACGTTGCTCGACCATCCAGCTTATATTCTCTTCTGGCCATTTATTGCATTGCTGGTGATATTCATGTCGTATGGTCTTCTCCTTCTGGTATGCAGAAAAAAGATTAGAGAAAATAATCTTCACACTAATTCACACTAACAATCTTCACACCAAGGATAATCATTTATAACAAAAGCATATAATGCATTGATTCTCCGCCTTTCTTGGATAATGACCTTTTCGACGTCACAATTTTGTCTGTAAGGAAAAGATGCGCAAAGCTCTTTTATGCGCTGCAAGCGGTAATGAACGACCGTAAGTTCTGCTTTCATGTAGCCAAAAGCTCCTTTGTCGTAATACATTTTTGCGCTGCGTATTTGGGGATACGTATCTTCTAAGAGTGTTATGAGCCTCTTTTTGTTATCTAGCTCATTTCCTACAATACGACCATCATTTTCTACTATATCCTTAGCTCTCGCGAGTGCCTTAAATGTAGAATCATAATATTTAGTGATTTCTTCTAATGTAAGTGTGCCAAAGTTTTTACAGGTCATTTTATTCTCTGGTTTCATTTATGTTGAAGTTATGTTTAATAAGATAGCCTATATATCATTTATACAAATAAATACAGAAATACAGAACTCCATCCAAAAACAAGGAATAGTAGGAACACTATAAACATTAATATACCTGAGGAATATACAACAAAGATACATAAAACATACCTGCATTGAATCATGATCCGCATAACAATCCCATTTCTAAGATTCTATGAAGAACAGCTTGCTGGCAATGTCCAGAAATTATCTGAATTGGAAGTGCTCTGCAAGAACGTGACACACCATATTGACAAAACCATTGCCACAGTCAAAGTCCTGGAGAAGCATGGCTGGAAATGGGAAACGACGTATAATGATATCCTTCTCTTCAAACCGCATTTCTTGGCAATGACAAAGGCAGATGCACTTGCAGAATTAAAACAGCTAAAGATCGATACATCCCTTCTTGAAATTGAAGTGGTAAGGTAACATCAGAGAAGTGACGTGTGAAAGTGACGCGTGGAAGAGAAAATGTTATAAAGAGTGCTCTTTTTGCATGGATTCGTTATTACTTTTGATTCGTTATTAACTTTATTACATTAACGAGGGTGATTGCCAATGAAGAATATACTTATGAAAACCATCTCTTTAGTATTGATTTTACTAGCGGTGTTGGTATCTTTTGCAGCTGCGCAGGAGCAGGATGTTCCCTTGCCGCCAACACAAACAGAACCAACAGCAGCGCCAGAAACAACAACAGAAAGCCAAGACAAGCCCCAAGTGAATGCACTGAAAACCGGCTTACAGATTGCAGGCAAAGAATTTCTGATAAAGCTCGATGCCGCTATTGCGGTTGCTAAAGAGAAAAAGGATAATCTTGGCAACCTTGAAAAGCTGCGGGATGATTTTGCAGCGTTGCTGACAAAAGCAGAAAGTGTCACTACTCATGATGCTGTTAAGCAATTACATGATCAAATGAAAGAGCTTACAGAAAAGGTCAGAGCTGAAGCAAAGAAAGTAAACCTCGCATTGCATGGAAAAGAGATTAAGAATGCAGGTGAGGATGCATTAAGAGAAAAGCAAGAAGAACTCAAGAAGTTAAAAGGAAAAGCAGAAGAAGCTCGTAAGAAGGCACTTCTAAGGCAATTCGAAGATCACCTCGAGCATGTTACCAAACAGCTTGCAAGGATGAAAGGGCGCGGCCTGAACACTATTGAGATAGAGGCTAAGCTAAAGGATTTCGAGAATGTTAAAGCTGATCTTGAGAAAGCACTTTCTTCTGCGGATAAAGTAGCTGTAAAGGATGCTATGCTAAAGATGCGGAATGCATGGAGTACTCTGCAAAAAGCACTTGCATCTGTGGAAAAACAGCGTGCAGCGTTGGAAGCACTGAACAAGGCAAAGGAGCTGGCTGACAAAGTCCAGAAACGAAGTGATGAATTTCAAAAGAAAGGCCAGGATACCGCTGCCCTTGAAAAGGCTTTGGTTGAATTTAAACAGAGAATAGCAGACGCACAGAATGCAGCAGCAAATGGAAATTATGAAGGCGTAAAGAACATGCTGAAAGAAGCAAGAAAGCTTTTCGATGATGTCAAAAAGGGCTATGAGCATGCCCAGAAAGAGAAAGCCACTGAAAAGGCAGAAAAAATCTTAGAGAAAGCATCTGAGAGATTAGAGAAAGAAAAGGCCAAGCTAGAAGAGAACAAGGAGAAGATGATAAAGCACGTTGAGAAGCTCACAAAAGCAGGAGAGCAGCTTGAGAAAGCAAAAGAAAGAATAGGGAAAGTAAAAGAGAAACTTAGTGACAAAGAAAAGGTAAAAGGTGAGGCACAATGAAACGTTTATTTTTTATCCTGTTGACAGCAGTCCTGCTTCTGGCATTAGGCTGTGGAAAAAGCACAGAGCAACCAGCAGAGAAAGTAGTGAAGTTGAGTGAACAACCTGTTGAAAAAGTTCCGGAAAAAACACCTGGAAAACCCGAAGAGAAACAAGCGATGCCCGCGTCAGAGCAACCAGTAGAGGAAGCTACTGAGAAACCAACACCAGAACCAGTAACAGATATTAGCGGAGAAGGCATAGAACCTACAGAAGCACCAGTTGAACAAGAACAGGTTTCATCATTAAACGATGAAAGCCAACCTTATTTTGGTAATGTGATCTAATTTTTTTATTTTTCTCTCTTTCATATAGCTTCTCTTTTATATAGCAAATTTCTTTACCTATTTTCTTATGCCAAGATGCCAGTGATCTGCATGCGCTTCATTATCTCCTGGCCCAATAATTGCGCGGAAATAATTCTGTGCTGTCTGGCGTACAAGAGCATTATTTGCATCGTTCACTGTTCGTGCATCAATAATCATGCCGTTCGCGAATACAATCTGCTGGACATCCATTGCATCACCCCACCAATGTCCAGAAGGGACACCTGGTTGTCCACGAACATCACGATCATTCCGTGCACCGAGATGCTCAACGCGTACAACAGGACTGCCCACGGTACGTTCAAGCTCATGCACAAACTGCGTCAGACGATAACGTAATACTGGACTGGCACCAGCAGTTGTTTCAATTCCAGATGGTGCATAAACGTACACTGGCTGTCTGGTTGATTCAGGCATAATCTGCGTTGTTGTTCGGAAAGGATTACGTGAAACATCCGTAGTACCATCCTGATAGATGGTAACTTCATGCTTACCAATAGAGATTGTCGTTTCTGGAGCAGCAGCGTATAATTCCTTCATCTTCTTTATGCTAACAGACTCAGCCTTCAGCTCAGGTGAGACAAGAACATCCACCCCATTTGCGCTTATCATCAGCTTTCCTTTCTGAGAATGCTCATCAACATCAAACTGACCAGATTCTATGTGGTCTATATGCACTCCGGGATCATCTTTACTCGATGACAACCCACTTTCCTTATAGATAGTGAAGCCATTGTCTCCTGTTGAGCTGATACTGTAGACAGGCAGGTTATCTTTCAGCTCATTATAAGTGGCAGTTACTGGCTTTTCTGCTTTATACCCCGCAACAATCTTTGCTACCTCTCCTTGTTTACCCAAGACATAGATGGAATGCTGATCTGCAATAAGTTCCTCATGTTTATTACTTAAAGTGTACAGCAGTTTCCCTCCTTGTTGTAATCCGTGTTTCTTGTTGTTATCTATGGAATAATACTTGTTTCCATTTTCAATGGACGCACTAACGGTATGTTCACTACCCATTTTATTTGTGATGATGACACCATCCCCATGACTTGTGACGCTATAATCTCCAGTATCACGGCTAATGACTTCTACTGCCGCTCCTTTCTTATTCTCAAGCTTTTTTCCACCTTCCTTTATGGACGGCGCATTGGTCTTGAGCAGATCCCCCTCGATTGTTACTTCGAGATCATTTTTATCTGCAATGGTTCCGAATTTTTTTGTGTGAACATTTCCCTCTTTGTCTATTTTTGTTTCTTCCAAACTGCCCGGAAGCGTTATCTTCTTTTTGCCTTCGGAAATGATAAATGCCTCTTTGGTGATTATCATGCTTTTTCCTTTGTATGTTTCTATTGATAGGCTACCACTTTTGGGATGCACAAGTCTCTTATTCTTGTTATCGTATGTCACTTTTTCAGTAGTTATAGATAATGAGTCCATCCCAAGAGCTTTAGCCAGTTCATTGTTGTTCAGCTTTGAAAGATCGCTTACTTTTGCAAGGACTTCAGGTTTCATGTCCTCTGCCTTGAGCATCTGCAACTCTTTTTCACCCATTGTTGAAACATCTTTTTCAGCTGCACCAGCCATAATAGCTACCACCAAGAGGAAGAATAAGAATAGCCTCATTGTCTCACCGCGAAAGCCCACGTCAGCTGCATTGCGTCATCAGCAGTATCAGTAATAAAATACATGACATTCTGGTCACCAAAAATCGTATCTATAGCAACATGTTCTTTCTCTTCCATAGCCAATAAATCGCTTGACGGCACTCTCAATGGATCAGATGCAATTGCGTGAGTAATTCTATTTGCGAGAGTATAAAGTGCCAGGATGCGTGCTTTGGAACGCACAGCTATTGGTGGCGCTTTTTGTTCATTGTTATCATGCACCAGTACACCGGGATAAGTCACTATTGCCCGTGTGTCTTCCGAAGAGAGGACAATGTTTACTGTTATTTCTCCAATCTCTTTTCGGAAACTTCTCTCTATTTCCATGCATTTTACAACCCTTTCTTTTGCAGCGTTCTCCAATGATTTTTGCACTTGTTCTTGGCTCGGTACCATTATCTGTTTATGAAAATAGACTGCAATATTTCCAAATAAAGTAGGGATGAATTTCTCTGCCTGCACATTGTAGCCACCATAAAACGGGATGTCGAAAAATATCTCTTCCAAAGCCTCTTCTGTGCATGCTGCTAACGTTGTTGCTTGAAGGTGTGGTGTTATCTCTCTCTGCATGCCCGTTCTTAGGAGAGCATAAATAATTATTGAAAAAAGAATCACTACTCCTAAAACTATAAAGAATGTAACCTGCCCTCTTTTTCCTCCTTTTCCCATCGGCTCATTAAGGAGTTAAGAGAATAAAAGCTTTTCTCTCAGGAAAACTTCAGTTTTACTGTTGCCAGTTTCTGTTGCGCGGGATAGGTTACCTTAAGATCGCTTCGTGTCGAACCAGATACTTCGTAAAGTGCACCATACGATGTCATGCCTTTCAGCGTGTCTCCGACTGTCTCAAGGTGAAGTGTTCTTTGGTCTGGTACTTGTAGATTAATCTCATTGCCTTTGCTTATGGTTACTTTCACATCCTCGTTGCTTGACCCGTCCTTGAGCTTGTTGGCGACAGTAGTGAGAGTAATGTCCTGACTCGTTTTTCCGGAAATGTCCTGCGTTGTGCCTAGATTGAGTAAAAGTCCACCAGATGCAACAATCATTACTTTGTCATTACCCACATTACCATTTCCATTGAGATCTACGCCTATTGCGCTGCCATTTACCGGAACAATGAAGTTATAGTTCTTTCCCGTTACGCTAAAGCTTCCCGTTCCAAAACCACTCGCATCGACGGTATATGTGGCATCACGTGTGGATCCTGCAAGATCCTTTACCTGGATTTTTTTATTATCCTTGTCTACCTGAAGCAGCTGATAAATCTGGGTAATCCCTTTTTCATTATTGCTGTCAGTTACCACAAAATAGTCATCCCGCTTGATATTTCCGTTGCTGTCCTCTACGAATAGAAGGTCTTGATTGTCATCTCCAAACTTAAACGCATTAGTCGAGTCAATAAGGGGTATGGTATAGCTTTTACCACCATTGTTAATAAATGACAATTCCAGCATCCTTGCATTCCGGTGTTTAATGGTAACAATATCTCCTTTTTCATTGCTGAATCCCTCATAGATAATGTTCCAGTTTTTTGTCAAGAGAGAGGCTGGCTCTGCACTCTGCTTTCGTAAATCCCCTTGAGGAGGCATATAGACATCATTCTCTGTTCCTTTTGCCTCGAGACGGTACTTCAGCAAGTCAATCCGCATCACGTCAGACCTGCTGGTTGCGCGGATCATTGCACGACCCCGTTCAACCGGCAAACCATTCACGCGCACATTGCGTTCGAATTGGTTGTTGGTAGCATCATTATCTATGAATTCGAGTTGGTCAGCACCTATAAAAAACTCAACAATACCTTTCTCTGTTCCACCTACATTATTGAAAAGGATATCCTTTATTGCTATGATAAAAGAATTATCAACGTTGAACACATCGCCTATCTTCAGGTCAGGAGATATTTTGCCATTGACGGTCATGCGCACCTTGTTGTTCTTTCCATCAATGAGCGTGGCAACCACTTCGTATTCCTTGTTGTCTTGCGGGAAAGACTGGCTTGCGCCCTCTTCAAGCAAAGCAACTGTTGTACCCCTCAGAAACTTAAGGAAAACTGCTTTTTGGGCAGAATCAGTCTCAGCATTAACGAGTTGGTAATGTACTCCGAAAAATGATATCTTTGCCCCCAACAGATCATCAAGTTTGTTGTTCGCGCTTACCTTACTCTCCCATCCACGGCTGAAATCAACGACATATTCCAGAATATCGTCACCTTGTACATACTTCAGATAATCACCAATCCTGCTCGTACGATCCTTGCCATAATAGACTTCTCCAGCTTCAATCTTATCATCAACATCCCCGCCAAACCGCAGGAGATATTTAACGTCAGTTATGCCGTTTGCAGTGTTTGTGCGGGTGGTGGTCAATGCCTTCATATCATTCTCAACAAGCACTTGCTTCCTACTGCCCAGGGTTTTACCGATAGGCAAGTCGCTGAATACAAATTCTTCCTCTGTCACTTCTTTCGAGACGCACTTTCCATCCTTACACATATCAGAACACGTGATGTTATACAAAGCCTTCTTGAGCAAACATTTCTGTAAGACATTGCCTATACAGATATCTTTGTCACAGACAGTCTTTTTACTGTCCTCCGTTTTCACTTCCTGCTTCTCTTCTGCTCTCTCTCCTTTTTTCGGTTCTTCCTTTTTCTCTTCTTTCGTTTCCACTTTTTCTACGACTTTCTCTGCGGGTTTTCCGATCTCAGCGGATTTCTTTGCGACTTCTTTTTCCTCTACCCGAATTGGTTGCTTTTCTTGCTTAGTCCAGCAACCAACGAATAGCATTGTAACGAGCAGGATAAAAACAAGTGACCACGATTTTAGCATTATTTCACCCACTTTTTTTTCTTTTTCTCCTTTTTGTTTCTACGTTCTCTTTTCTTTCTCCAGCCTCTCTCCTTTCTCCTGTCTCTATAATTCTATCTTATCATCTCTCTCTGTGCCATCTCTAATACGCATTCTGTTTATCACCATATGCTTCTGCATTTAAATGCTTTTTGGAGAGAATGCGTACAATCTCTCTTCACCAGTTTTAAGCAGTCTTTACGCAATCTCCAAGCAGTCTCTAGTAAAGATGCCATATGCTCTGTAGAAAGTCTCGCTCTCGCTAGCCATTGCACCTCAGCTCGCATGTGCTGTTAATCTGCAGAGTGACACAAAGGAGAACCGCTGTTCTCCTTGTGCAAGAAGCCTATGGCTTCTTTGCATTTCCCGGATGGAGCACAAAGAAATCTCGCAGATTTCTTGTGCAAGTTGCTTCGCAACTTTGCATCCCCTTTGTCACTTTTCCTGACTCTTGAAGGTGCTCGCCCTTAAGAGTGGCAATGGTACACTTTTTACAGAACCGATGCCATAGTAAGTTTTTTAATAGAATCAGATTTCCCATTATCCATGAACATACCGTGCCCATACTGTCGCTATGATATAAGCGAAAAAGATATGCATCATAATAATTATGCTCAGTGCGAGAAATGTCAGCTCCCTTTCCACAGGGAATGTTATGAGCTTAATGGAAAATGCATGTGTTTTGGCTGTGGAGGTAAGGCAGCTCTCCCCATTACGCAAGAATCGCAAAAATTACACCAAGAATCTGTAGACATCGTTGTGAGAAATCACTTTCTTGCAGCTCCAGATAAGGCTATCACAGCACACATGCGTATTCTAGAGGATATTGTTACTGCCTATACAAAAGCAAGTGGAGAACATAATGCTAAAGTGCAGCATGCCATACAATCAGTCTGCAGTAATGCATTTCCCTCAACAATAACATCTCTCTACGTTTCTTATCTCACAGAATATAATCATTGTTGTGATGCGTATCAGAAGATAGCGACGAAAATGAAAGATGTAAAGCAGCCAGCAATTTTGGGAAATCCGTGCGATGTTTATTCAATGGGAGCCATGACAGGAGCAGCAGTAGGAGCTATTGTTAGTGCCTTGTTTGTCGGAGGAGGGGGATATCCCGCGTGGGACTATCTTATAAGTATGTTCATGGGCGCAGCTGTAACATGGTCTATGCGGCATCGTGCCAAAGAGTGGTATTCTGTAGAGAAGCTGTCAGCCGATTACCAGAAAGCTCACTTGCAGAAAGCGTATAAAAAAAAGCTGCTGAATCTTACTAAAAGATACGAACAAAAATTTCTCACTGCCCTTCCATAACCTTCATTACCGTCACAAGCACATCTTCTTTGAAATTACCCGCATAGAGTTGGACGCCTACAGGCACCCCATCAATCTTCCCAGCAGGTACAACACCTGCGCAAATCCCGGCAAGATTAGCAGGGATAGTGAATGCATCATAAGCATATGATGCTTCCGGGGATGGTATCTTTCTTAAGAGATGCGGCAGCTCTGGCGTTGTGGGCAATGCAATCACGTCTACTTCTTTGAATGCTTTCTCAAATTCTTCTTGTATTGCACGGCGTACTCGTAATGCTTTGCGGTAGTATCTCCCTTCATACTCTGCACAGCTTATCATCCTGCCACCTATGATGCGTCTCAGTACTTCTTCTTTGCATGATTCTTCAATGCGTTTCCCATATCTCCTTCCATCATATTTTCTTGTCCCTGAGAAGAATTCTGTATACACAATGGGATAATACGACTCTACTGCCAATGCCACATACTTAAGGTCAATCTCTTTTAGTATAAGCTTCTGTTTCTTTGCAAAGTCCAGCACTTTTTCTTTGACTATCTTATAGATTTTTTTATCCTTGCATAGTTCCTCAAATACAGGAGAAAGCGCAATGGTCTTTGGTTGTTTTCCGAAGTGTGTGAATAGTGGCACCGACAGAGGATACATCATTGGATCATTGTCACTATATCCACTTATAACCTCAAGTAACAGTGCACAGCCATCTGTGTCAGGTGCGCATGGCGCAATTTGGTCAAGACTCATTGAAAGGTCTATAAGCCCATACCGCGACACTCTACCATATGATGGCTTTATGCCAACAATACCACAATGCGATGCTGGATTTCGTATGCTTCCCCCAGTATCAGAACCCAGCGCCACATCACATAGCCCTGCAGCAACTGCGGCAGCGCTTCCTGAAGAAGAACCACCTGGAACATGCTTTGGTGATGTTGGATTTATTGTTGGGCCAAATGCACTTGTTTCTCCGGAGATACCACAGGCAAATTCATCCATATTAGTTATTCCTATAATGATTCCATCCTCTGCGAGTATTTTTTCAATCACATCTGCATTATATGTCCCGTAATAATTTTCGAGCGTTTTCGACGCACATGATATAGGCATTCCAATGACATTAATGTTCGCTTTTACTCCTACTGTCAGTCCGAATAGTTTCCCCACCTTTCCCTTTTTCCTCTTCCCATCAAGAGCGCGTGCTCTCTCCAGCGCTTCTTTCTCTGCTGTATAGAGAAATGCATTGATACGTGGATTCTCTTTTTTGATGAGTACAAGCTGCTGGTTCACATGCTCAATGCATAACAACTTGCCTTCCTGTAATTGTGTGAGTAACTCTTTGGTTGCCATTAGTGTTACCATTTTTTTTTCTCAGCAACAATCTGGTTTTCTCTTGTTTTGGGGGCATTCTTCAACATACGGGAACTGAATTCTTTGTCGAACTCTTCGTCTTTGCTTTCTCTCGGATATTCTTCTTTACATTCTCTCTGGTTTTCTTTTTTGCATTCTATATTGTATTCCCTCATGTACGCTGGTCTCTCTGTGCCAACCTCGTATGGCAAGTGCTCTCCATTTCCTAAAGCGTTTAAAAATGCATCCATTATCTGTTTTGCCTGTTGTTCAATTTTAGCTTTATCCATTATTTTATCCATGAGCTTAGCATATCCTCCTTTTCAGCAGCTCCTTGACAGTGTCTGCTTTTGCTTTTCCTTTTGTCAAAGCCATGACTTTACCTATCAAGAAATTTAATGCCTTTTCTTCGCCAGCAAGATAATCCTTTACTGCTTCTGGATGTTCAGAGACCACCTTTTGCGTAAGTTTACCTAACTCTTCTTCACTGCTTATAATGCCTAGTCCTTTTTGAGCTACGTATGCTCTCGGACTGAACGATTTCTCAATCATCTGCTTGAGAAGCCCTTCTGCAGTCTGATCAGTAATTTCTTTTTTTACGACCATCTGCAGCAGCTCTGCAATATGTTTCTCATCAAACTCTACTTCCTGCAACGTTCGTTGTGTTACATTCATTATTTTCAGCAGCTCATGCCTGAGCCACTTTGCTGCGAGCAATGGGTCTACTGTCTTTGCAAGTTTTTCAAACAAATCCGCAAGTGCGAGATCGCTTGCCAGGATTTTAGCATCCGTTGCTGATACTTTCATATTCTTGTATCGCTCAATCTTGATGTGCGGCTTCTCTGGAAGCATCTTCTGGATGTTTTCCACAAGCGCATCAGTTATGTGAATTAATGGTAGATCTGGTTCCGGGATAAACATATAGTCAAGTGCAGTCTCTTTGGAGCGCATGAAGTGCGTCTTGCCATAGGTATCAGGAGGGCTTCTTGTGTGGGCAAAAACTTTTTCTCTCTGAGCTACTACCTCATGCTGCCTTTTTATTTCCCCGTCTATTGCAAGCACGATAGTCTTAATTGAATTAACATTCTTGATCTCAACACGTGGGTGGTGCTCTGTGCTTACATTCACATCACATTTTATTCCCGCATTCTTATTGACCGCTTTGAGATAAGATAATGTGGTCAGAAGGCTCTCCAGCCAATCTTTTACTTCTCCTGCACTTGTAAAATCAGGTTCAGTGACAATTTCAATCAGAGGATAGCCACTTCTGTTGTAATCCACAAGTCCTGTTTCAGGATCCCAACGTGCAGGATCCTCTTCCAAGTGACACTCCGTGATACCGACATCCAGATATTTCCCATGCTCACCTACTGGATGCGAGTACGTTCCCGAAATGGTGATCTGATATCCTTTGGGTAAATCAGGCCAGTCATAATGTTTTCGTTGAAAGATAAGCTTTTTATTAATACTGCAGTCCAGCATTAATGCGCAAGTGACTACTTTTTCCACTGCTTCTTTGTTAGGCAACATGGGTTTTGAACCTGGCTGCCCTGTGCAGCGCGGGCAAACAGTTGTATTTGGTGCAGCATCTTGATCAACTGTGCATCGACAGAATAATTTCTGGTGAGTTTTGTGCATCGCCAGATAACCATGAATCTCAAGCCCGATTCTTGCCATGACACTTTTCCCCATTACACCTTCTCTTTCAGCTTAAGCTCAAAACAGACATCTTCCAGTTTCTTGAGGTCATATTTGATGGAGTCAAATTTTCCGCGGAGTTCCCCATCCCTAATATCGAACTTCAAGAGCAGCTCATATAAACTGTCAAGAAAATCCTTTATGACAAACGGCTCTTTGTACTTTCCTTTGCTTGCTGCAGCGATTGCTTTCCGCGACAGTTCACCGGAAAGATCACACAGTCCAAGGAGATAATAATCGGTCTCTACTCCAAGCTCAGATCTCGTCATTAATTTGTGGTCTCGCACAAAGTGGTAGTAAAGCATTGCCTCTACATATTCCTGGATTGCAACCTTGTAGCTGCCTTGATGATACATTTTCTGATTCTTTTTAACATACTCATTCAAGGTCTTGAGCTGTTTCTGCATCTCTTTGACAAGCGTCTCTGCATCTTTCATATCATCACGATGCACAGCGTAAATTGTTTGTTTTGTCAGTTTAAGCACATCGCGGGATTTCTTGATTAGTTCCTCTCTCTGGCTGTCAAACTCCTGCGACTCTGTCAGCATATCTTCGAAATCATGTTTAGTTATCATGCAGAGCAACAGAAAAAGTGCATTATATATAGGTTTCTGTGGTGGAGGCTCTGTAGAAAGTCTCGCTCTCGCTCGCCATTGTACCTCAGTTCGCATGTGCTGTTAGTCTGCAGAGTGACACAAAGGAGAACCGCTGTTCTCCTTGTGCAAGAAGCCTATGGCTTCTTTGCATTTCCCGGATGGAGCACAAAGAAATCTCGCAGATTTCTTGTGCAAGTTGCTTCGCAACTTTGCATCCCCTTTGTCACTTTTCCTGACTCTTGAAGGTGCTCGCCCTTAAGAGTGGCAATGGTACACTTTCTACAGAGCCTGTGGTGGATGCTATGCGTGATGAGATGTTGGATGTGGTGGTGCTCAGTGATGATGCTGTGATAACGACTCTGAGCAAAAGTTTATATCATACACCATGAATCACCAAGTGCATGCAATTTTATAATGTAATAAGAGAATTCGTACTGACACTCGGTCTTTGCGAACCAGAAATAGAAGCAAGTGCGCCAAAAGAGAATAACAAAAAGAAGATATATCGATTCGACGAGAGTGAGGCACGCATCCGTGATACTGGTCTTCGTCGCCATCTCAGGCCGGTAGAGGCATTCTCTGAAATTTTTTCGGGAACCTCTATTGGAAAAGATATGCTTGAAGATTCTGGTGAATGGCTAAGCCTCGCATTTGAACGGACAGGAGAGAGTGTTACACTTTATCTGGATCCGAAAGGAATTAAATGGTGTGGTGAGGGGATTGAATGGGGCGGAGGAAAGTATACAGTTAGTGACAAAATAAGCTACTCTAAGAAATACTCTTTCTCCATCCCGGAAAAATCGCTGCAAGTAATGCAATGCCCTAAAAATCTAGTCTCCCTTCTCTATGGTCACCATTTTGATGACTTTCCAGAGGAAGTGAAAACAGCAAAGATTTATTTTCCCCTGGATGGAATCTGGCCAGTTTGTAGAGGAAGTAATAATGTTAGCTATAACTTATATTGCGCATATCTGGCTGCTTCTCGTGGGACAAGGTGAATTGGTTGCTTATCTAAAATTGTCGGGTTTAATACCTTTAACTTTAGTTCGACAATTTTCTATCCAAAGAAATGCGAAGCATCTCTTGGACAAAGAAATCCATTCTGGATTTCTTTGTCCCGAAAACTCGCCTACAAAAGAGGAGCGAAAACCACGCACTTTAATGCGTGGAGAGTTCTGAGTCGGCGAGTTTTCGTTATTCCACTGCTTGCTCATGGTGATTCAATCCTTTTACTCTGTGAAGGAGAATTACCAGCAGAGTAGTAACTGAAAATTATTCCCACTTAAAATTTACCCAACATGAACTGACATGAGTTTACTCGACATACATTCTCAGTTTCGTTTTGTCTAACTTCCAGTCAGAAGGTAGTTTGTGTGTTCTCTTGCAATAATCAATAAGTCTGTTAAGCTTGCTTTGGGTTAAGATCAGACCACGTTGCGCTGGCTCATCATGCTTGTTCATTTCAAGATGAGCGGTGACATTCAGAATTTTTTTAATGAGTGCACATATGTCTTCAGGCAGCTGTGGGAGCACATTCTTTTCTTTTAGTATCTGTGAGAGCTTCTTGCCAGTGACTGTTTTAACATCCGGAAGCCCGTATGCATCACGCAAGTACAACCCAATTTGAGAAGGTGCCTTGCCTGCTTTTGCCAGCTTTACTGCCAACAGCTCTATTTCCTTTGGCTGATAACGTTGCCATGCTGGATTGCTTTGTGTAATTGGTTTTTTTGAACCTGACTTGCCTCTTGCCTTAGAATACATTCGTGCCATTGTATTTTCCTCCAGTCTACGTAAGCCTTGACCGGCGTAGCTGTTAATGTACAGAAATAGGGACTCTTTTAAAAATATTACTCTTTTTTTTACCTATACTCATTACAAGTACTTACATATACCACATATACGTGAGATATATATTATATCTTTGCAAGAAATAAGGAAGTTATGAACCGCGAAAAGTGGGAAGTTTCCTTAGAAGACTTAGTCTGGATAGCAGATCCAACAGAGTTCACATTTGCAAATACAGTTGAGATACATCCACCTGTTAATCCTATTGACATTGTCAAAGGCCAACATGATGCCAAACAGACGCTTCTGTCAGCAATAAAACTTCGCCAAAATGCAATCCTTATAGGGCCTGCTGGGTGCGGCAAATCACTGCTGGCAAAAACAGTGGCTGAACAATTCTCACTGGAAAATGCGAACAAGATAAAGCTCTATGACCAATGCCTCATCTATAATTTGGAGAATGAATTTGAACCGGATGTGATTAGCCTTCCGACGCCACTCGGAAAGCAATTTGCCGAAGACTTCAGGACATTCATAAAATATATTCGTGCAGGTGCCCACTACAGGCCTACTGGCCATGGAAATCCTCAGGATACGAAAATAACGTTCCGCACACATTCATTTTTTTCCACAACTGAATATTCAGGAACGCTAAAGCAACTTTTGGAAGGTGTGGCCAAGCAGAATGGGTTGACTATAGTGCCTGATGCTGATGTACTTTTCAAACATAGTATCAGGATGCTTGATGCGCCAGTGCTTACTGATGGAAAAGATTACTTTACGTTGCGAATCTTGTGCCCTCATTATGAATTTGACGAACCTCGCAATGGAAAATCATTTATCCTCGACAATTTAGTGCAGACCTATAAATATTATCCTAAAGTGCTTCGCTATTTTGGTGATATGGCTCGTGAAGTTCGTGAAACTGAAGAAATGAAAGGATTATTTGACATGGAGCAGCCATTTATAAAAAAAATGCGCGAAGAGAAATACATGATTAACGTTATTGTCAATAACGCTGAGACCGTTGGAGTCCCTGTGGAATATATTGAGAATCCGAGTATACAGAACATTATCGGAGAAGCTGGCCATGATGCATATAATCTCCGCCCAATGCATATGCGTATCAAACCAGGCAAGCTCCATCGCGGTAATGGGGGTATCGTCATTATAGATGAGCTTATCACTGTCTTGCAGGATCAATACATGCGTAACTTTTTGCTTACTGTACTTAACGACAAGCAAGGCCGGATCGGGGGTGGCGCTGGCTTGAGTGGTGGAGGGACAAGCGCTGGCGTTGAGACAAAGCCTGTTGCAGCGGATTGCATCGTCATTGGATGCGCAAATGACGATGTATTCAAGTACATGACAGACAAGATTGCCAGACGTTTCCAGCACAAGGTGAAATTCCATACAACTATGGACAACACATTGGAAAATAGGATGGGATACGCAGAATTTATTGCTTATGAAATCAATAAATACAATAATGACTCCTCAAATCAAGTAAAGCTTTCTCATTGTACTCCTGAAGCAGTTGCTGCTGTTGTCGAGTGGGGCGTTCGCTTTGCCCAGAATGCTGCGCATGGCAAGAAAAAGCTCACTAATGTGCTTGATCCAGTGGCATTACTTGTGAAATCAGCAGCGATGAAGGCATCACAAGAGAATGCACCACTTGTTGAGCGTATCCATGTCCAAGCTGCTCGCGAGGAGTTGCGGCGGTTGTCGACACAGATGCAGACAGACTATCTTACTTATATTAATGAGGGTCTCATATCCATAGAGGTGGATGGTTTCCGAGAGCGTATAGTTAACGGGCTTGTTGTTATTAAAGATAACTATGGACTTGTTGCATATGGATTTCCTACACGATTAATAGCTACAGCATCGCAAGGCAAAGGCGGATTTCTCAGCAGTGAAAAGGAGGCCGGGCTTTCAGGAAAAATTATGCTGAAAACGCATGAAATAATTAAGACTTACTTTAATGCAACCTATGGGAAAGCATTGGCAAAAGTAAATTTATCAGTCAGTTTCGCACAGAGCTATTCATCGATAGATGGCGATAGCGCATCGATAGCGACTGTCATCGCACTTAAAAGTGCTCTTAGTGGCATGCCTGTAGATCAAGGACTGGCTGTTACAGGTTCGATGAATGAGCTGGGAGAAATCCAGCCAATAGGCGGCGTCAATGAGAAGATAGAGGGATTCTATGCGGTTTGTAAGCAAAAAGGATTCACCAGAAAGCAAGGTGTCATCATTCCCCCGAGCAATGTTCCGGATCTAATGTTAGCAAAAGATGTTATAGATGATGTCTGCGCTGGAAACTTCCATGTGTATTCTGTCAAACATCTGGATGAAGCAGTGGAGCTTATGTTTGCCAAGCCAGCACAGGACGTTGACAGATGCATACGGAAAAAGCTTGAGGAATACTGGAGGGAAGACAGTGTCACGGGTAAACGCTGATGAAATTGAAGGAATGGAGAAGCAATCAAAATTCCATACATTCCGTTTTCTTCTGGTTGCGTTCACAGCATATTTTGCAATAAATTGGTATGTTAAGAAGAGCGATGAGCCGTATAAAGAACCAGCATCGTTGTATGGCAGTCTTGAAGAAGCTATTGCTGGCCAGCTGCCCAGATATGGTTATGCTGCGGTGAAGATAGATGATACTATTGGACCATATGACCCAGTCATAAAGGGAAAACAGATGCTCGGCTATGTCCATGATGATGCAGATACATTGCAGCTAGATGGGAAAGATATAGGCTACATCGTTCACGGTGTTGTCTATAATGCTGCTGGTAGAAAAGTGGCAAGATTGACAACAGGAGCTGTAGGTTATGAGATTTATTCCTATGATAACAAGAAACTGGGAACACTGACAGAAAAAAAACTTTTGAATTCTTCTGGTGCTGTGCTCGGAACGCTAGGTCCAAAGGCTGCTGTCGTTATGGACAATGGAGATAACTTAACAGGGATTATCACAGGATATGATTATTCACGGAAGAATCTGTGAGAGAAGGCTCCATCCAAAAATTCTCGCTCTCACTCGGCTCAGCGGCTTCTCGCCTTTGCATTTCCCAGATATCATCCCTTTGTCAGCACAAAATGAGCTACTGCTAAAGCTCGACCTTAGGCTGCTGAGCGCTTTTTTGGATGGAGCCGTGAGAGAAGAAACGAATAATGGGGAGAAACAAACTTTATTCTAATAGACAGCTTACACTAAAAAAAATCCCTCCCCGTTTGGGGAGAGTTTTTTCCTCAGAACTCAAATCGGGGGTAAGAGGAGGAACATGAAAAAAAAAAGGAAAAAAAATTCCCATTATCGCACTATCTCTATGCCCAGCTCGTGGCTTATCTGTCGTGATTCATACTGCTGGTTGCGCTTATCCATTTTGCCCAGAATCCAAGGCGATCTCACTCCAGTGATGATAGTCATCACCGTGATCTTGCCTTTCATCTCATCGACAACACGCGCGCCCCAGATGACATTTGCATCGTCATCCATGCTCTCTGTGACAAGCTCACCTACTTTGTTGATGTCAGCCAGCGTCATATCATGGCCGCCAACAACGTGGATGATAGCGCCTGTTGCGCCTTCGTAGCTTATGTCCAAGAGTGGGTTAGACAATGCACCCTTTACCGCTTCTTCCACTCTATTGTTGGTATCTGACGAGCCAACACCGATAGCTGCGACTCCACCATTTGTCATTATTGCCTTAACGTCTGCATAATCCAGGTTGACTAATGAGGGGATTGCAATGGTCTCGACAATGCCTTTTATCATTGTAGATACAAGTTCGTTTGCCACTGCAAATGCCTGTTGCACTGGCAAGTTTCCAGCAATCTGCACAAGGCGGTTATTATCAATCACCACAACAGTATCTGATACTTGACGCAGCTGTTGTAATCCAAATTCTGCTTTATCTACACGTGCACGCTCTATTTTGAATGGCATCGTTACAGTGCCGATGACAATAGCTCCCAAATCCTTGGCTACCTGCGCGATGACAGGTGCACTTCCTGTTCCTGTGCCACCACCCATGCCTGCACACACGAAGACCATGTCCGAGCTCTTCAATGCTTCTTTTATTTCAGATAAGCTTTCTTTTGCAGATTCCGCTCCTTTTTCTGGGAACCCACCGCAACCAAGACCTCTGGTTGTGTCCTTGCCGAGCAGGAACTTCCTGTCTGCCTCTGTGAAACTCAAATGTTGAGCATCAGTGTTGCATGCGATTATTTCAGCGCCTTTTATTCCTTTCTTGTAGAGCCATGCGACCATATTGTTGCCAGCGCCACCGCACCCTATAACTTTAATATTCGCTTGGCCAATAAGCCCTTCGAATTCATTGTCTTGTTTTTTCATTGCATTTTCGACGATATAATCCATTTTCTACCCCTCCTTTCCTCCATTTTTGTTTCGCTAAACATAACTAACATCAACATAACTAACACCATCACCCTATTCATCATATGGTTGAAGTTGTCAAGTTGATGTTATCACTACCAAAAGCTTTAAATATATGTTTAGCCTAATCTTTCTCTAGAAAACAGCAAGTGTCACGCCAATGACCTTGTATGCCTAACACCAATGTCAAATCAAGTTTTCCGCCAAGAGACTTGATTTTTTCTCAATTTTTTATGACTTCTTAAAGTAGAAAGTAATATTTAAATATATCTGTGATAGGATATATAACATCTTGTTATTGAAAATAATTATAAAGGATTAATTTTTCCTCGATGAAATGTTATGCTTAATCGGAATTGGATTACGCGATGCGAACGATATCACGCTCAAAGGACTTGAGCACATAAAGAAAGCTGATGTCATCTACCTTGAAGGCTATACGTCGCTGATGCAATGCTCTGTAGATGATTTGTCCACAGTATATGGAAAAAAGGTTACTCCATTGGGAAGACCAGAGATAGAAAGCAGCTTTATCCTCGATGAAGCGGAGAAAAAAAAAGTTGCCCTTCTCATCATTGGGGATCCATTTGCAGCTACCACGCACAGTTCCCTCGTCATGGAAGCGCGTGACCGTGGCATTTTTGTCGAGATTGTGCATAATGCATCCATTCTTTCTGCCGTTGGAGAGACTGGGCTTTCGTTGTACAAATTTGGACGTGTTATTTCTCTCCTCTTTGGGGCATTGCCGGAATCAGTATATGATGCCCTATGTGCTAATCAAAAATGCGGTCTGCATACATTATGCTTGCTCGACATAAAAGTGGATGAGAACCGGTTCATGACGGTAAATGAAGGCATCCGGGCATTGTTAGCATTAGAAGAAAAATGCAAAAAAAACCTTCTTTCATCAGTAATGCTCGCACTTGGTATTGCTCGTCTCGGTGGCAATGGCCAAGTCATAAAGGCAGGCACGTTTACAGAGTTGGAAAAAGTAGACTTTGGTCCTCCACCTCATTGTATTATTATTCCTGCATCAGAGAGACACTTTATAGAGGAGGGATGGATTAGTCATTGGAGAAAGTATACTAGCGGTAGTAATTGATAGATATCACTTTCCGCTATTCTATTTGAAGGAACAAACAATTGGGATTATAGTAAATCCACTCCATCATGAAACTAATTCAGTGGATTTGCTAGATAACAAGTTAATTATTAGACAGTTCCAATAATTCATGAACTTGCTATAATTACTTTGTTTCTTTGTTATAATCATTCTTGCAAAATTTTCATGTACTTTTGTTTACATGTTTGCAGTTCTCTGTTTTTTTCTCTCTCCCAGCTACGTTTTATAAAGGGATGAATAAGGATGCACAAACCATAACCAATGCCAAAACCAAGAAAACCTCCTGTGATTACTCCTCACAAAAAAAGAAGGCTGTTGTACTGAGAAGGTGCTATTCCTGCACCAGGAAGTCCACCAAGTAAAGCCCCAACAAGCGAAAATGGTCTTGCACAAAAAACATAATTGATGTCATATTCTCAATAGTTTATTTTTATTTTTTCATATTCAATTAGATACTCACCATATTGTTGTTTTTTTTTTGGAAGAGATAGTGTTATCCCATGTGCTTGTAGTTGCTTTTTCTCTTAAAACTGTTTTTTCTAAAGGGGATTTTTTGTGCTGTACTCTTCATAGTATTTTACGATCACATCAAGTGATTCACGTTGGTTCATTTTTTCTTCAAAGGGATGTTTCATTTTTAATTTTTGCTTATTTTTTACTTATATAAAGTACCTAACTGCATTTGTGAAAATCTGTAAACCGGCACCTTCTTTTGGCAGGTTTTTAGTCCACAGAGGATGTTGGTATGTGTCAATGAATCGCTCAGGATGTGGCATTAATCCGAAGATTCTGCCACTCTCATCACAAATTCCGGCAATATCATCTAATGAGCCATTAGGATTATAAGGAAATTCTCCTTTGGCAGAAAATCCATTCTTCGCATAGCGCAGGGCAATCATATCACGCTTAGTCAATTCGTTCACTGTATTATCTGACGCATAGAATCTTCCTTCTCCGTGTGCAATCGGTAACTCTATCTTGTCTATTCCCTGCGTAAAAATGCACTTTGATGAGCCAATGAGCTCAACCCATCTACATTCATACCGTGCACTTGTGTTGTGCGTCAATGCCACAGTCCGTGCGCCGTATTCCCCAGTAATGGCAGGAAGCAGCCCGAGGTTAGTCATCACCTGAAATCCGTTACATATACCTATGATTAATTTGCCTACAGCAATGAACTGCAACAGTTCCTCCCACATAGTGTTGCGCAATCTGTTCGCCAAAGCCTTGCCTGATCCAGTATCGTCTCCATAAGAAAATCCTCCGGGAAATGCTAAGAGGTGATATGTCTCTAATTTTTTTTTATTCTCGATTAATTCGGTGATATGCATCTGTTCTGTCAGAGCTCCAGCTCGTTCGAAGGCATATTTGGTCTCTTCATTGCAATTGATTCCATACCCAGTTAGCACAAGTGCTTTTACCATTTATTAAACCTAACCTTATACACCCTTTCAAGTGCAGTTAGAGTGGTATTAATGACAAGCTTGCTTCCATCGCGTACAAAAAACATATGTGGCGTAACGTACCCTATACGGAAATACATACACTCGAGCATTTTCTCAAAGGCGCCTGCATTCTTCTGTGAAACACTTACAATGAATCGCCCGGGTGATTCTGAGAATAGTGTTTTATACTGTGGCAAATGTAGTTGGTTTATGTCACCATGAACGCCTTTTCTCCCAGCGATTGCACATTTTGCCAGACTTACAGCCAGCCCACCTAATCCAACAGCGTGTGCACTTTCAACCAGACCTTGCTCGATTGCTTTCTCGAGTTTGCCATAAAGTTGAATTGTTTCATCTAACCTGACCATTGGAACATTCTTGCCGACAACATCATTCATTGCATAATACTCTGAGCCGCCCAATTCATCTCTTGTTTTTCCGATAATATAAAGGACATCTCCTGATTTTTTGAAATCCATACTGATACATTTTCTGATATCAGAAATAATACCGATAGAGGAAATAAGTATCGTCGGTGGGATAGAAAGGGATATTTTATTTTCATATTCATCAAATCCTCTGAAATCATTATGCATGCTGTCCTTTCCGGATATGAAGGGGGTACCATACATTACAGCAGTATTATAGCATGCTTCAGCTGCACGTTTCAGCTGGCCCAATCTTTTTGGATCGTTAGGACTGCACCAGCAGAAATTGTCCAGCAGTGCTGTCTGTTCCAGCTTTCCACCAACAGCAATTATATTTCTAACTGCATAGTCAATGGCACAGGCAGCCATCCAGTATGCGTCTATATCCCCATACGATGGAAAAATGCCCTGTGATAATGCAATTCCTCGATAGGAATCTAATAACGGCCTCGCCACAGTAGCATCCGCATTAACCCTTCCTTTTCCAATGAGTGGTTTTAGCACAGAGCCACCCTGAACTTCATGATCATACTGCCGAGAGATAAATTCACGGCTGCATATGTTTGCACGGTTGAGCATTTCTGTTAACACGTGTGTCAAATCTTTCGGCACTTTCAGTATGGGCTCTCTGTGCCTCGCAAGTTCATCGGTAGAAGCTACTTTCTTTTTGGGTAATCCATTGTGCAGAAAATCTAGTTCGAGGTCCATCACTGTTTCATTGCCATACTTTACAGTACATTTTCCACTGTGTGTAAATTTCCCGATAGTCGTTGCCTCTACTCCGTGCTTTTTCATTACACTAAGAAATGCCTCTACTCTCTCAGGAGGCACAGCAATTGTCATACGTTCCTGCGATTCACTCACCCAGAGCTGCCATGGCGCCATGCCAGCATATTTTGTCGGTATATTTTCCAATTGGACAAAGCAGCCATTGCTCTCTTTTGCCATCTCTGCAATAGAGCAGGACAATCCACCAGCACCGTTATCTGTAATGCTATTATAAAGTCCTCTTGCTTCAAGCAAGGCGTCTGCCATTTTTTTCTGGGTGATTGGGTCTCCTATTTGCACTGCAGTAGCTGGACTTCCTGCATTGAGCGCTTCTGAAGAGAATGTTGCACCGTGTACCCCATCCACTCCAACTTTACCCCCTATCATCAAGATGTAGTCTTCGGGCAGTGCCTTTTTTTCGTGACTTGGTTTTCCTGCAACAGTTCGCGGGATGAACCCCACAGTACCTACAAAAACCAATGGTTTTGCACGATACTGTTCATTAAAAAGCATAAATCCCTGTGTAGTGGGAATGCCTGAGCAGTTTCCACCAACACGCACTCCTTCAATAACTCCTTCCATGATTCTTTTTGGTGATAGCATCAGAACATTTTTTGTGCGATAAAGTTTTTTATTATCTTCGGGTATTCCGAAACAGAAGCCGTATGTGTTGATAATGGGTTTTGCGCCAGTTCCAAAGCCAAGACAATCACGATTAACACCAAGGATACCTGTGATAGCACCTCCGAAGGGATCCAATGCAGACGGACTGTTATGGGTCTCTACTTTATGTGTAACAAGATACTTGTCATCAAAAACTAGTGCGCCGGAATTGTCAACGAAAACAGATGGACAAGTCACATGTCCCCACTTCATGTTCAGTATCCTTTCTGTTGCTCCTTGGATATACGTCTTGAACAATCCTTCTCTATTATTCATTTGTGCTGCAAAAATTCGGTGCTTACAGTGCTCAGACCATGTTTGTGCAAGGGATTCAAGTTCAACATCAGTTGGCTTCCTTCCTTTGTTTCGGAAATAGTTTTGAATGGCTTTCATCGCATCTCCATCAAGAGCAAGAGGACCATTGATTCCCTTATTGCCTATTGCAACGAGTGCAGCATCGCTCACGTCCAAGTCAATGAGTGCTGCTGCAGTGGATTGTAATGGCATTTGTAAAGATACTTTTGGGATAGTAATGCACAACGGCTCGTTTCTCTTCCTTATCGTAATTTTGTTAATAAGCGGATTGGCGAATTGGGTAGCTATTTTTTGGATCTCACTATATGTTCCACCAACAAGATACATTGTTTGTGAAGAATAGACATTCACTGGCATGCACAGGCAATCCTCAATTGTTTGGTGTGCAGTGGCGCCAATATTATCAGTAACTCCGGGCAAGAATCCAACATCTACAACCCATTCAAAGTTGTGTATGCAGTAGTCATCAATGCTATACTTTTCTATAACCGGATTAATGAACAGCAAAGCACATTGCTCGAGTTGTTCCTTGAAGAGATTTTTATCTATTGTATATGTATCAGTCAATGCGATGATTCTGGCTTCTATGCCCAAACCAGTTATCTTTCTTTCTCTCATTGCTGCACGTGTATCTGTAATTATGGGAAAGACTTCAATACGGTGCATACCCACCTGGGGAAGAACAACTACATAAAAATTGTGGATTTCAGAGGTAAAACAGGTTCCATCCAAAAAAGCGCTCAGCAGCCTAAGGTCGAGCTTTAGCAGTAGCTCATTTTGTGCTGACAAAGGGATGATATCTGGGAAATGCAAAGGCGAGAAGCCGCTGAGCCGAGTGAGAGCGAGACTTTCTACAGAGCCATAAAAACAAGTAGATTTATAAATAGCACATTATTCTCTGCTCCCATAGAAGGTTTACGAATTCTTCGTAAATACCTTCAAATTAGGTGAAAAACAACATGGGATTTGGCGGACAAGGTGGTGGCGGTTTTAGACGCAGCTTTGGTCCTCGTGAAATGCATCCAGCAACATGTGCTGCATGCGGTCAGGAGACTCAGGTGCCGTTTAAGCCATCAGGAGATAGACCAGTCTATTGCCGTGATTGCTATCAAAAGCAAAAAGCGCAACAGTAAACGATAACGAGTCATTTTTCTCGTAATCACTGGTACATTTTTTTTTATTTTTTGTTTTTATTCTAGGTGCATATTGGTACCTATTTATGGCAAAGAAGCTAAATTTATGTCCATTTGTAATCGTGGCATTTTTTGTTTATATTGCCTTTGCATGGCAAGTTTCTTATCAACCACTAAAATATGATGAAATCTGGTTCTTGGAGAGCGCGCATACCATAAACAGGTTTGGTATTCCTTTATATTATTGGGGAGAAGACACTTCATACAAGTATGAAAATAATGCTTCATCTTCTTTAGTTTCTGGGCTAGTACATCCGCCACTTTATCCTTATGCATTAACACTTTTTTATAACCTCTTTGGTTCAAAAACCCAAACATTGAGACTCTTTGGCATGGTTTTCAATCTAATTTCTGTTTTTTTATTGTACTCCATTGCTCTTTCTCTTTGGGGGAAAGAAAGAGGGAAAAGAATCTGGTACATTGCAGCGATACTTTATTTTATCAATCCAGCACAAATATACCATTCATTAAATTTGGCAGTTGATACGGGTCTCTATCCCCTTTTCATTAATCTTTTTATTGCTGTATTTGTATCACAAATATCAGAAAAAAAAAAAATAACTATTCTCAGCATTATTCTATGGCTTGGGTTACTATCAAAATACACAACAATCCTCTTCCTGCCTATCACGATGTGCATTTTCTTTCTCATGAAAAAAGAATGGAAGAAGATATTCTCTTTTGTTTTGCCGATCACGGGAGTTGGCCTCATCCTATGGATTACAACTTTTTCATTGTATGCACTACTATTCAATCAATCCTGGCTGTTCGTCCTGAAATTTACTTTGTTGAGCAGAATAATAGAAGCCCCGCTCACTCTGACTCATGGACTTTTTAACATGGTGAAAAGTATAGCTTATAACACTTTATTGTTGACACCCCCTTTTTTTCTTCTTCTGTGTATGACTTCAATTAATCGGTTGGCCGCAATCATTAAAGAGAAACTTAGTCCATTTGACTATATTACACTATTTAGTACTCTTGTTTTATTGGCGTATTCTCTAAAAGCTCCCAATTTTTATTATATTTATCCATTATTCATTAGTTGGTCATTGATTATCGCTCATTATCTCGAGCCATATGTGCAATTCTCATCGAGAAAACAAATATGCTGCGCTATGCTTTACATATCCCTCCTAATTACCTTCTTCGGTTTCTTATTCGATGATCCTTTGCTTTTGCTTCCGCGTGTGCTGCCTCTTAATCACAATACAGGTAGTCTTCTTCTCTATCTCATTATGTATGTCATGCTCGCAGTTTTGCCAGTAGTTGCTTTTTTTTTTACGAAAGCAAAAAAAAATGTGCAGTGGTTGTTTTTTATTGCAATTGTTGGAGTATCATTAGGCGTTATTGTCCAACACTATTTTGCAGACTATTCAACGATTAACATCTATGGAGAAAGGGGGTATGAACAAACAATAGGATTTATGAAAGAGAGAGTCAATAAAAGTGAGGTGATTATTGCACGGTGGGATATTGGCTACCTTATTGGTACAAAATTTTATAGCGACGATGAATTTACCACGAAAAACCTATGCGGCATTGATAACAAACAAACGAGGCGGCATACAAGCACTTGCGGGATTCTTAATGTCACATACCACCTAAACCAAAAAGAAATACTCTCTTATGATAATGTTACGTATATAGTCCATTCAAAATTTTTTAGAGAACTTGATGGTGGGATTGAGCCGGAATTACAGAAAATAATTGATAGTGAGTATCAAAAAGAAGCTGTCTTTGGAGACTTTACTCTCTTTAAGAAAAGGCAAGAAAAGAATAGTTAGGATATGGCTAGAGCTACTGTGTTCATGCAGCATTTTTGGTATACTTCGATGTTATTTTTATCATCCTTAGTGTATTCAGGGGATATTTCAAAAAAACCATTACGTTTTGTAGAAGTTTTATTGGATCCTGTATCATCTGCAGTACATACAGAGCCCTGACTCTTTTGTAAAAGGTAATTGAAAGAATTTTTAGATCTTCTGGAGTAAAATGTTCTGTCCTTAAAGCGCTCATGCCAAATATTCTGCCTTTGGTGTATTCTTCATCAACGAGATATCCTTTTGCTTTTGCTAGAGCATACATTTCCGTCCCAATAAGTGGCATTGCGAAATTTACGTGTGGTTTTACAAAGTATTCTTTCATCATCTTATAGGCAAAGTTCAACGTTTCTTGTATGTTTTCCTTAGTTTCCCCAGGAAAACCAATAATGTAAAATGCACTAAGTGGAATCTTCAATTCTTTACAGTTTCTTGCAGTCTCAATTACTTTATCTAGTTTAAGCCTCTTCTTGATGACTGTATTCAGGAATTCTTCATTGCCTGATTCAATGGCAATTCTAAGATGTTTCAAACCTGTGCGTTTTGCTTTCTCAAGAAGACTAAAATTAAGAGCATCTGCACGAACGCCATTTGGTGTATCCCAGCCAAACGTGAGGTTTTTCTTCAAAACAAGATCAAGAATTTTCTCAAACCTGGGTTGATTAAGGGTCAAATTGTCATCTTCAAAATGGATAAAATCAACATCGTATTTTTTGATGAGAAGTTCTATATGGGCAACAACATATTCTGGAGAATGATATCTATACTTGTAACCCATTGTTGGGTGTATGGAACAGAATATACACTCATAAGGACAACCCCTACTTGTTATCATTGTCACTTCTTTCATAGGCTCGTAAAAAACATCATAATATCGAGATCCCCTTCCCGACCTTGCGAGTTCAAAATATCTTTTTATATCAACAAGGTGATATGCTGGATATGGTAATGCATCCAAATTCTGTATGTATTCCGAAGGAGTAATTTTTACTTTTCCCTCGTGTATGTAAGCAACGCCTTTCAGATCACTGAATTTTATCTTCCCCTCATAGAAATCAATGATGTTCGCCAATGTAATTTCACCTTCTCCAACACAGACCATATCTATACCGGATGAAGATACCAGGAAATCTTCAGGTTTAGCTGTAGCATGCGGTCCACCAACAATTATTTTCGCTCGAGGGTATCTAGCTTTTATGTATTCTGTGATACGAAGAGCCCGTTCCATTTGAGTAGAAAATAAATTTGTTACTCCAACGATGTCTGGTTCACACTCTTCGATTACTTTACCGATCGTATCAAATGATGCACCAAAATGAGCTATGTTTTCAGTTTTATCGGGATAAAGCAGTGAATCAAAAATTTTAACATCGTGCCCCTTTTTCTCTAGATATGCAGCTATGCTAAGTGTTCCGAGTGGTATCCCAACCGCTGTATGGGGAAGAGAGTCCATATCCAATTGAGGTGGTCGCAATAAAAGTACTTTCATTTTTTCAATACAAATAATATATGAAGAGAAGATAAAAAGGTGTGTATATAAATTTTTTGTGATTGATGAAATCTAACGGTGAAAGTATAGCAAGCTCATGAAATATTGAACCTGTCAAATAGTAAACTTGCTATATAGCAAATTCACAAAAATTGTTTCACTGTTTGGTGGATTGTTCTGTCTATTGTACCATCTTCTTTATTACTATTCTAGCTGCGAGAGACCCTAGCACAATTCCTACTACCAACACAAAAAGGATTATCCAATCACTTGTTGTCAATGCGATGAGTTTAAAATAAGTAGAGAGTGATGTGTACAAGAGCAAATATTGTAGTAAGACAGCAGCCCCGACCGCCATCAACAGCCACATATTAACAAAGAGAGGAGTAGCATACTCACGCCTAACCATGAACAAGCGCACAAACTCTCCAAGGATAATCCCCGTGAATGCCATTGTCTGCGCATGCCGAAGGCCATTTGGCAAGTCAATGACAAAGACAGCAAGCGTGCCCAAGCCAATAATAAGTCCAACAACAATTAATTCCAGCAGCAAAGGCTTTGGCAATAATGCCTCATGGGGACTGCGTGGTGGCCGTTGCATTACACCCGGACTTGCAGGATCTACAGCTACAGCCAACGCAGGTAATCCATCCGTTACTAGATTTATCCACAGAAGCTGCACAGCTGTCACCGGCAATGGCAGCCTGGTCAAAGATGCCACAAAGACCAGTACCACCTCCCCAAAATTACATGATAAGAGAGTATCGATGAATTTTTTGATATTATCATAAATCCGTCTCCCTTCTTGCACTGCATTCACAATTGTACTGAAGTTATCATCTGTCAGCACAATGCCAGATGCCTGCTTTGCCACTTCGGTGCCGCGCATGCCCATTGCAATCCCTATATCTGCTTTCTTAAGTGCTGGTGCATCATTCACCCCATCACCAGTCATAGCCACGATATGGCCAATAGCCTGCAGTGCACTTACAATCCTGATTTTATGGTGAGGCGTGGCACGAGCATAAACAGTCACATGACCTGCATGTTTGCGCAATTCTTTATCAGACATTGCCTCAAGCTCTTCTCCAGAAACTGCCTCTCCCGCCATATCCAAGTCATTAGCTATAGCGGTAGCGGTTGTCTTATTATCGCCAGTTATCATAACAACTTTGATTCCCGCTTGCTTGCAGAGTGCGATAGCTTCCTTTACGCCTTCCCGCGGTGGATCCATCATCCCCTGTAACCCAACAAAGATAAGGTCATTTTCTATGATTTTGCTAGTCATTGGTTTGTAAGCAAAAGCAAGAACTCGAAGCGCATGGCTTGCCATGGTATTTTCATGCTGTACCACTTTTGCTTTTATGTTCTTTGTCAACGGCATTACCTTTCCATTCCCAACATAACGGCTACACTTCGCCAAAACAGCATCGACAGAACCCTTGGTATATGCCTCTGTCCCATGCTTCGTTTGATGAACAGTCGTCATCATGGCTCGTGTAGAAGTAAATGACACAACATTCGTTCTCTTATAATCATGAGCAAGTTTCTTTGTTCCTAATCCTCCTTTTGTTGCGCTGACGAGCAATGCAACTTCAGTTGGATCACCAATCATTTCCCCATTTGCTATTGTCGCATCGTTGCACAAAGCTCCAATACGCAATAATAATTCAATATCTGGATGATTACCTTTCTCTGTGAAACCTGCAGCGGTAAGATGTACGACTACATCGTCTACGGACAATTGTACAACAGTCATCTCATTCTTTGTCAGCGTTCCGGTCTTATCAGAGCATATAGCAGTACATGAGCCAAGCGCTTCCACTGCAGGCAACCTCCTAACAAGTGCTTTTTGCTGCATCATCCTAAATATGCCTGTTGCAAGTGCAATTGTGACAACAGCCGGCAACCCTTCAGGTATGGCTGCAACAGCCAGACTCAAAGATTCGAGAAATGCATCAATTACGCGCAAACCATCCAGCATTTCTGTCACAAATATGACTCCACACAGAAGCAGAATTCCCTTGCCAAGCAGTTTCCCAAAATGCTCCAGTCGTTTCTGCAGTGGCGTCTGCTCTATTACTACTGTCTCAAGCATTTTGGATATCTTTCCCAGTTCAGTTATCAACCCCGTTGCAATCACCACGCCAGTTGCTGAGCCACGCGTCACAAGAGTCCCGGAAAATGCCATATTTTTCTGAGCAGTAACAAGCGCACCACTGTTTACTCCTAAGGTCATTTTGCTGATGGGTGCTGACTCCCCGGTCAGCAATGCTTCACTCACTTGGAGGTCATAAACTTCAATTAGTCGCATATCTGCTGCAATGCTATCCCCTTCTGCCAATACAACAATGTCCCCAGGCACCAGCTCGAGAGAAGATATTGTATGTTTACTACCATTGCGGACAACAACTGCGCTCGGTGTCAATAACTTTTCAAGCGCTTCCAGAGAGCGTTCTGCTTTGTATTCCTGAAAGAATCCAAAAATTGCATTGAAGATAACGATAAGCAGAATCAGCAATGCGTCAAAGCGTTCTCCAACAAAAAAAGAGATTATTGCTGCACCAATGAGAATAAGCACTAGGGGGTCAGTGAATTGGTCAAGGAACAGCATCCATGAGCTTGCCTGTTTGCGTTTGGGGAGTGCATTAGGTCCATAAGTACCTAGTCTTGATGTGGCTTCTTTTTCTGTCAAACCGTCTTTTTTTGTCTTCAAGGCAGCAAGCACCGCCTTGGGAGACATTGTGTAGTACTCCATATGCACTCTTATTCCCTACTCATTCCCATTCTCCATTATGTCTCTTCCGCTATTATATTTTCCAGGGGATAGTATTTTATCTCTTACTATGAAAACACCTATTTGAATGTTATGCCCAATATAGCATATTTTTTTAAAGCTGCAGAATAATATAATTCCCTTATATGATTCCTGTGAAGGTAATGGATTATAAGGTTCCGGTAGAAAAGTTACGTATAGAGGTCGACAAACAAGAATTCGGACTTAAAGGCCAGACGACCAGCGTACTACCAGTACCGAAAGGACTGGAAGTTGTGGTAGGTAATGAAGAAGCAATCAGCACAGTCCTCAGAGGATTAGAGGACAAAAGTCCGACAACAAACATCATTATCACCGGAGATCCTGGCGTGGGAAAAAGCCTTTTGACGAATATACTTCTGGAAGATTATTGTAAAAAGCAGCCGAACGATCATCTGACAGATAAAGTCGTGTTCTATAATTTCAAGCACGAGAAACAACCGATTATTGCGGAATTGCCGAAGGGGACTGCTTATCAGTTTGCAAAATCAGTAGATGATACGTTGTCGCAACTGGTAATTGAAGCAATGACTATTGGGCAGAATTACATGATAAAAAAGAACGTAAGCCAAGTCAAGTATAGGATTATGGAGAAGAAAGTTATCGATGACCTTGAGAAGAAGTACAAAATTCCAAAGAAACCAATACTGGATAAAAATAATCAGCAGAGAGTAGACAAAAACGGTCAGCCACTCTCAGAGTATGATCCAAAAACCCAACAGGATTGTGATAACCTTGTGCAAATGCTGCATGATTTGTCGATTGTACAATCCACCAACGATACTGCTTGCAAGAAAGAGTCACGAACATTAACATCCCAAAAAAAGAAAGAGTTTGGCAGCTGTATGGGAAAAGCATTAAAAGAACTCCATACAGCATATGGACAGAACCTTCTCATTAAAGAGTACCTGGATGATTTCGTAATCAACGCAAAAGAGGATTTTGACCTATTTTTGGGGGAGGGACTAAGTAAAGATGCCCCACAAAATGATTACGGAATAGAAAAATACCGTGTCAATGTTGTCGTGGACCATACGCATACAATAGGCATTCCTTACGCAAAGATAGAGCGTCCTGATGAGCGAACATTACTCGGAGAAATAAAGGGAGACAACCTTAACGAGGAAAGCAAACCACCACAGTTCTGTGTGGATATAGGAAAAATGATAGAATGCGATGGAGGCATTGTTTTTCTTGATGAAAAATTCACAGGCATATTTCGGCATGGGCTGGGGCTTGAGCAGAGACTCCTGACTATTTTGGAAGAACGAAAGGCACGCGTGAGTGGAAACCAGAATTACTTACTTCCAACACAGCAGATAGAGACTAGTGAAGTCAGCGCACAGACGAAGATTGTGGCATGCATGAACTTACCAGATTACTATATTTGCCAAGATTATTTTCCCCAGTTAATGGAGCGTTTTGCATACAAAGCGCATTTCCAGAGCAGGATGGAGAACAACGTAAAGCACAGAAAACAGGTTGTATCCTTTGTTGCCACCGAAATAAGGGCACACAACGAAAATGAAAAAATAAAGGTTCCACATTTTTCTGAAGATGGCTTAGCTGCACTGCTTGAGCATATGTCTCGTCAGGAGAATCAGCATTATTTGACAACACGACTGCGCACAATAAGACAGCTCCTTTTCTCTGCAGCAGAGCTTGCACGGCAAGAGAATAAGCCTGCTATTGAACGTCAGCATGTGCTTGCTGCACGGGAGCTGCAAAACAAAGGATGCACATTGTATAAAATAGAGCAAGATATACTAGCAGGATTCGGCGTTGATGGGAGAGTACTACTGCTTACAACTGGTGAGAAAACCGGTCAAATAAACGGACTACTCTATTACAGCATCAACGCAGAAAACTATGCATTTGGCAGCTCGCAAAGGTACCGTTTTGTAATCAAACCAGGCTATTATGGCAGGGGATTGAAATTCACCGACATAGAGAAAGCATCTGACTTAACCGGACCAACTCATAACAAAGGAGTAGAACTGTTAAAATCATTCTACAACAACCTAACTAATGAGCTGCGTGAACGGAAGATGATTTCAGGTTTAGCACCTGGATTAGAGGTTGACATGTCAGTACCAGAAAGTTGGAGCGGGAGGGATGGACCTTCTGCGACAGCTGCACAAGCATATGCATTCTTATCTGAACTAACTGGAATCCCCATAAAGCAGGGAATTGCTGTTACTGGTGCAATGGGTCCTGATGGTGAAGTGACTCTTGTTGGAGGCTTAAATGAAAAGATAGAAGGCTGGTACAAGATTCTGGCAAAGAGAGGCCATCTTGGGAAAGAGGCTGGTGTAATGATTCCGGCTGCCAACATACTGGAGTGTAATCTTTCTGATGACTGTATCAAGGCAGTGAAGAAGGGGGAATTCTCAGTCTATTATCACAAGGATATTAGAACTGGTGTTGAAGTAATACTGGGTAAGAGTTGGGATGACGTGCTACAGGGTATCAAGAATACGTTCGACAAGTGGGAGAAAATGCTGGAAGAAGATGAAGTGAAACGTGCTAAAAGGAAAAAGGAGATAAAAGCAGCATTACCGTAATGATTCTTTGCGTAGAAGGAAATGATACCCTGCGAAATAATCATCATCTTCCCATTCCTGTGCATGTTCAGCATATACAGAATTTTCCATTTCCAGACGGGCAAAACAAATTGAGCATAAGAACATCAAGCTTTCCTCAAATGCAACTTCTTGGATCGCCTGCCTGCGGCGGCAAACCTGGCAGTTACGCATTTTTCTTACTAGTGGAATGTTGCTTTTAAGGTTTTCTACAGCTTTGGCTCCATCCAAAAATAGATTAACTTCCGAGTTCTAAGTAAAATAAAATGGGCAAGCCGAATATTCGGCTCAACCCACAAGTAGAATCGGTTCGTAACCGAATTCTGCTCAATAAGGCCACTGAGATTCTTCTCTCTTGCGCCTTGTTGCTTCCCGAACCTTCTCACGTGGGTAAGGGAAGAATACCATACGATTACCGCGTCGTATTGGTATTATGTATACTCCGTATCCTGCTCCGCAAGAGTTATGCGGACTATGAAACGGAGATGCGGTCAGATAAGAGGTTGCATGAGATGTTAAAAATTGACAAGCTACCATGTAAAAGCACCGTCAATAATTATGCATCTCAATTTACGTTGACCTTCTTATCCGAGTTCAACAAGAAGCTTATAGACAACTGGATTAAAAAACCTGTCGATTTGCTTCTTGATGCTTCAGGCATTAGGCTAGTGGGCAGAAGCATCTGGTTCTGCCTCAAAACCAGACAAAAGATTCAGAAGAAAGACTGCGATAAAATACACATAGCAGTAAGTTTATGCAGCTTACTTATAGTTAACTTCAGAATCTCTAATTCTAATAGGAATGACTCACCATTCCTCAGAAAACTTCTTAGGCCATTTAGTTCTTTGGGTTTATTTCTCGTCGATAAAGGTTACAGCAACGAAACAAATGCCAATTTTGTGGCAAATAAAAAAGGTGCATTCTTTTCACCATTTAAGGTGAATGCAAGACCTTCGGCATTTAGTCTTTGGAAAAAACTATACACACTATGGGAAACCTTCCATAGTCTTTGTGAAGGGATTTATCACCAAAGATCCAAAGTGGAAGCTGTTTTTTCCGCATTGAAAAATAGGTATGAAGACCAGCTTTACTCGACGAGATGGTACATGATGAGACGGGAAATGGCAATGCGGTTTATTGCCTATAACGTGAGAATTATTGTGGGAATACAAATAGCAAGAGAGAAGAACATACCTTTGTGGGTTAGAGCCTAAAAAAACGGTTTCTGCCAAGAAAACGTCATAGCGATAGCTCTATTCATTTTGCCGTTACTGGCGCCGTACAGGCAGGAATTGTCCCTTCGGAAATGCTTGCGAGACTTTTCTACCAGAAAATCCATCGATTACCTATTGCAACGGCAAAACCTTTAACGAAGGTTAGAACTCATTTTCTGGATGGAGCCTACAGCTTTTTTGTGGGTTTGCCTTCAGTTCGTTCCGCTTGCAACGGTGAACCCCGGAAAAGACTGAACCGACGTTCTCTGTGTTGAACACAGATGCTTTTTCTTATACCCTCATGAGGCGTAGACTCCTTCGTTTTTTCCCATACCGAAGTTACTTCAGCAAACTCTCAACGCTCTTTCCATCAATCTCATTGAAGTATTTTCGTCCCAAAATCTCATAATATACCTCAGGAATTCCGTTGTTGTTGAGATCTTTTCGTTGCAGGACATACCCATATTTTGCTCTCTCTTTCTCTTCCTCATCTTTGGAAAAGAGACGCTGGTTTTCTAAGTGGACAAGAGATATAAGAATTCCACCCGCTAATGTAAAACCCGCTAAAACATACATTCCTTCAGACACGTTCATAATTATCACCTTTTCTATTTCAATTCTTCAATTTCCCGGAATCAAAACTGCAACGAAGTCGTAGTGATTCTCTCATTTTTTTCACAGGTTTTTTTTCGTTGAGTCAAGCCAATGGCGAAGACAAAACCAAAAAAAAAGCCGGGGTGGATGGGATTTGAACCCATGACAAACCGCGCATGGAAGGAAAGCTTCCACACTTCACGGGCTTCAGCCGTGTGCTCTCCCAGGCTGTAGCTACCACCCCGTGTACTGTCTCGAGGCGCAATCACCTATGGATTTTTAATTCTTTTGCTCAATATGTCATCCAGATAGTGTGCTCGTGCCTTTGCTTCATCTTCATATTGCAGCAGGCTCATCGGGGCAAGCAGAACATCTCTGTATGTGCTTGGAATGATCCAGAGCATCAGAAGGCTTGTGACAGTAGTTGGTATCAAAGGTGCTCCACTCAGATAAGTAATAATCCCCAATAATCCTGTGAAGAAAACACTTTGCTTATGGACAAAGCCAATGAAGTCCTGCTTTGTCAACAGAGGCAGAGCAAGAAGGTACATCAACTCATTTTTCGTGGTATCTTCTTTGCTTTGGAAGGGAATGCAGCTCCTCCAGGTGTACTGCTTATCACGCTCTTGGTTAAATAAATGATCAACTGTGGCAGAGAGTGTCGTCTCACCAGTATATACACTTTTGATAAGCTGGCTTGGTGAAGATGGAGAGAGATAAGTATTTACCTTCACCTCGAGTTGTTCATCTTTTGCATCTTCCAGTTTTTTCAACGCAAGGTATAAGCTCATTTTTTAAGGAAAGTGTAAATCGAATCCACAAGCAGCGCTTCATCCTTCCATGTATTGAAGACACTCATCTGTTTTGTTGTGAAATGGAAATGCCCAATGGAGGATATCATTCCGCTCAGTACCAACCCCCATGGCAGCCCGAGAAGCAACGGGCATCCAGCAGCTGCAAAATATGCAGGAAACTGACTAAATGGACGTAACTGTCCATTATTTGGTAGTGGCATTATCTCTCGTAAGTCCTGTAGTTTCGGTACAAACTCTTTTTTGTATTGGTAAAACCTCAGAGGATTCAGCTTGCAGAGATACGGTTCGTAATTCACATTATATTCCTTTTCAAGCTTAATCACAAACTGCAGTGCCCCCTTGTACATCTTCTGAAGATATTTGTACTGGTCGTACTCAGCGAAACAGCTTTCATATGCATCACATAAATCTTTCAGCGAGTCTTTGTGTTGGCTGCTCGTTTCCAGCAGTTTTTCGTATAATGTGCTCATATGTATTCTTCGTCGTAATGTGTTTCTTCTTTGGGCTCGGGCGCTGTCTCTTGTGCAGGTTGTGCAGTCGCCTTTCCAGTGACTTCCATCTTCCCAAAACGTCCTGCGGACAGCTGTAGCTCTCCTTGCCATTCTTTGACGTATCCGTTTGTAATCTGGACGATGTCTCCCACACTTATTGCATCCACTTCCTCATTCCATAAAGTGAGTTTTATTTGGCCAGAATCATCTTTCACGACGGCATTACAGACTCTCCCTTCCTTTCCGAATTTTGAGAATGTTCTAATAGGGTCTTTGCTTACCACTTCTATTGTAACATCCACTTTACCCTGATTGGGCTGCAGTTCTTTCACTTTCATGTTGTATCACCTTACCTTGCTTGTTGAATTGAGCGCCACCAAAGAGTTTTTCAAGAGCACTAATCAGCTTTTTCTCAGGCACACGTATCTGCATGCCCGTATCTCTGTCTCTTAACGTGACATCTTTGTTCTGAAGCGATTCATAATCTATCGTGATGCAATAAGCTGTACCAGCCTCATCCTGTCGGAGATATCTTCTCCCTACGGTACCTGATTCATCGTACTGTGACACATACTGCACATTTATCATTTCATGAATGTGCTGTGCATATTCCGCAAGACCATCTTTTTTCATCAATGGAAGGACAGCAACGTTCACAGGAGTCCATGGATACGGAATTTTTAATACAGGTTTCCCTTCTCCTTTTTCTGCAGGGGTGTAAAAAATGTCAAGCAATGCAAAGACAATCCTATCACTCCCGAAAGCCATCTCCAGTATATGGGGATGTATCGTTGCCCCGTCTTCTCCCCGCGCATCTAGTGATACTCCTGTCTTCTTTTCATGTTGCTTTAAATCGTAGTCAGTTCTGTCATGAACGCCACAACATTCTGTCCAGCCGAATGTATGCAGTTCTATCTCAATATCCCATGCATCATCTGCATAAAATGCTTTTTCGTCTTTATGGTGTTGTCTACATCGTATCTTCTCTTTTGGAATCCCTAAGTCTGCGAAGAATGTGTATGCTATGGAAAGCATACATGAATATGCCTTATTTCTTAGGTAATTCAGTTTGATTGCAGTATCAAGACTCATCCATTCTGGCTCTTTCTTTGTATCTTGATGCTGATGTGGCCAGAGAGGTAATTTGTTGTCTTTTACTTTTTCATACAGGTAATACTCATTCTTCTGGTGGGGGAAGATGAAAAGCTGTGCCTCTGCTTGCGTGAATTCACGGCAGCGGAGAACATGCTGTCGCGGAGATATCTCATTACGGTATGCTTTGCCTATCTGGAAGACCCCAAAAGGCAGCTTCTTCCGGAAAAAATCATAATATCTCGGAAACGGGAGGTATGTTGTCGTTGCAGTCTCTGGGCGATTATATGCCTCGATATCAACACCTATGGTTGTTCGCATCATCAGATCATGCCGAAGTATGTGCTCATCAAATGCACCTTTGCAGTTCGGGCAGCTAAGAGCATTTTCCTTAAAGAATGTTAGTAAATCCTGCTCTGTCTTAAACTGGTTGGCATGGACAGCGGGAAACAATTCATGAATAAGCGCATCTGCTCTAAACGCTGCTTTGCATTTGCTGCATTTTATCATCGGATCAGTGAATCCGCCGAGATGTCCTGATGCTTCCCAGACCTCTTTCTGCATGATAGTAGGGCATTCTACCTCCCACAGGTTATTCTGTTGGAAATCGTGCCTCAGCTTTTGTTCGACGTTTTGCTTCAATAGTTTTCCCAATGGACCATAAGTATAAAATCCAGCAAGACCACCATATATTTCCGGACTTGGTCCCCAGATAAAACCTTTCTGCTGGAGAAAACTCATGAACTCTTTTGTGAAGTCTTCAGACATAGAAACAGGAAAACCATTGAGACATATTTAAATGTTTTCTCGTGGAATCACATTTTCTCACAATATTTAAATCCACTAGATGTTTCACCTACAGAATGCAAACTATCTCTGCTCTTACAATAGCATTGTGCATTGAATGCATTGGGGGAAGTGTTTCGTACTCAACACCTCCCTCCATAAGGATTTCATATGATAGCCGCACTATCGGAACATATTCACGTAGATATGATATAATGATAATGACGACAAAGAGAAATGCCAGACCGCTTGAATTCATTATCCGGGATGCTGAGGGGATAGCGTTCTACGATGTGCGAAAAAACAACGTTCCCATACATCAGCATATATATAAGTCAGGTGAAGAACCGCTCTTTGTGCACTTATCATTATCAGCTATACCTAATGACAGAATAACATTGGAAACAGCAGATGTCTATGATGCAAATACCTCTGGTTTGGTAAGGATCATGCGAAAGTCGAGATGATGAAAACTACTCTCTGCCCAAGGCAGCATCTTCTGATGATTATCTGATGGTTGTTCTCGCTTTTTCTTGTGCCATTGACACAATAACATTCCCTTCTCCAGCTTATGCGGATAGATAATCACCTAAACGTTTGCTGAGGAACTTGTCACTGGTACTTTAGTACAAGCCCCACTGGTGCATGGTCTGAGCCGAGCACGGATGTTTGGATAAATCCATCTTCAACAGCCTCTTTTAGGTCATCAGTTACAAAGTGGTAATCGATGCGCCAGCCAATGTTGCGTTTGCGTGCGTTGAAGCGGTATGTCCACCAGGAATATTCCTCTTTTGCAGGATGCTTGTAGCGGAAAGTATCGATATATCCATTGGCAATAAGCTTGTCAATCCAGGCGCGTTCAACAGGAAGGAATCCTGTGTTCTGTTCATTCTCTTTCGGGTTCTTGAGGTCGATTTCTTTATGGGCGGTATTAACATCCCCGCTGATGATGAGCGGCTTTGCTGTACGCAATTCCTGACAGAACCGTAAGAATGATTCGTAAAATGAGAGTTTGTAGGTCAATCGTTTCTTTTCACCCTCTGGCCACGTATCTCCACGAGGAAAATACACATTGAGGAGATAAAATTGTGGGAATTCTGTAAGTAATGTTCTTCCCTCACAATCAAATTCCGGAATGCCGAACCCTTCTTGCACTCGGATGGGATTTTCCTTCGTAAGCGTCGCAACGCCACTGTATCCAGGTCGTTGTGCAGGATGCCAAAATGCATAGTATCCTTTTGGATTACGCAGCTCATCAGGGATCTGTTCTTTTTTTGCTTTGATCTCTTGAAGACACACGATATCCGGATTTGTTTTCGTAAGCCAGTCCATGAACCCTTTGCGGTGCACAGCACGAATACCATTGACATTCCATGAGATGATAGTGACCATACAAAACCAGAACAGAATACTTATTTATGTATTTTTATCTATTCTCTGTGTGTATTTTGGAGTGATGAGGTTTAGAATGGTGATATCACCGGCATTGTTCTAATGCTTCTCAATAAACTGCTTCATGTGCTCCACAAAGTCATATGCCTCTCGATACAGCTCTTCGTATTCCTTTCCATGCACATCCTTCTTTTCCCGGGTAATTATCGCTTTGGATAGTCTGTAGAATTTCTCAGGCACATGCGCATGCTTTTTGTGTATAAGCCCCGGCTTCACCATCTTTTCCACCATGAGCTCTGCGACATGTTCGGGGGAGGGTGGCACAATGCCCAGCTTCATCAAAGCTGCATGTGATGCGTCTATAACTGCCCAGTATAAGTCGATAGTCGCCTGCATGATATGCCATCTGCTGTTGACCAATGTCCGCGGAGCCCTGCCATAGTATGTCCAGATGCTTTCACTTGTTGGTCTTATTCTTCCCATGAAGAGCAATGCCTGTAATGGATCGAAAAAACCTGTATCAACCACTGCAATTCCATCACGCAGGATATTCACAGCTACGGGATCAGAATTCCGGACATAATCCCAGAATGCGGATAGTTTCAATGTAGTGACATGAAGCTTTGTGCTTGTGTCTATGATTATCTTTTCAGTGATTATGCGGTATGCTTCTACAATCTCAGGAGTGAGCCGCATAGATACATCGTCCACAATAACCATAATATCTATATCATTACGCTTCTCTTTTTCCATGGAACGCGCAACAGAACCGAATAATACAATTGCCTTGAGGAATTCCTTAAACTCTTGGTAAAGCCGTTTTGAGAAATCATATGCTATCTTGAGATCATCTTCTCTATATTTAGAGGCATTCTTGCTGATAACCTTATGAAGCTCGAACTGCATAACACCTCTCTATGAGAAGTAACTATATTAAGATTTGTTACTATTGGTGAATAACATTTTTAGGCTAGAATATGTTTATATAGTTGGAAAACACGTAATCATGTAGAAAAAAAGATTGTCACATAGTCTAAATTGTTACATAGTCTATAGTCAGATAGTCGGTAATCAGATAGAGAGTGAGATAAAGAAACAGGTAACTATAGGAAAGGAAATTAATTTTCGTATAAATTGTATTTCCTTTCCTACTAAGCGGAGGACATTTGACCTACGATTATTTGGTTCCTCCGCTATAAGATGGTTTTAAGATGACCCTTTCCCTTACATATAAACTATTCAGGGAACATCTTGTTGAAGGAGAATTAGGACTAGGCAATGAAATTGGCCTAAAGATTGATCAAACGCTGACGCAAGATGCCACAGGGACAATGGCATATCTCCAGTTTGAAGCGTTGGGACTTTCGAAGGTCATGACAGAACTTTCAGTTTCTTATGTTGATCATAATCTTCTTCAGTCTGGTTTTGAAAACATGGATGATCATGTGTTCCTGCAAAGTGTTGCTGCAAAATATGGGATATACTATTCCAGACCGGGAAATGGTATCTGTCATCAAGTTCATCTTGAACGTTTTGGCATTCCGGGGAAGACACTGCTCGGATCAGACTCACACACCCCGACCAATGGCGGATTGGGGATGCTTGCGATAGGGGCAGGAGGTCTTGATGTTGCAATGGCTATGGGCGGCCATCCTTTCTATCTCAAGATGCCGAAAGTGGTCGGAATAAAATTACAGGGGAGGCTTCAACCATGGGTCTCTGCAAAGGATGTCATTCTTGAAATTTTACGGCAGCTTACAGTAAAAGGTGGTGTTGGAAAAATCATAGAATATTTTGGGGAGGGCATTGCTTCTCTCAGTGTCCCTGAACGCGCAACCATAACCAATATGGGCGCTGAATTAGGGGCAATGACAAGCATCTTCCCCAGCGATGAGAGAACAAAGGAATATCTTTCCTTACAAAAACGTGTACATGTCTGGAAATCGTTGCAGGCTGATGAAAATGCATATTATGATGAAAAGCTAGAAATAGATCTCTCCTCATTAGAACCATTAGTTGCTTGTCCTCAGAGCCCGGATAATGTGCATACTGTCCGGGAATATGAGGGAATGCCTGTGCAGCAGGTGCTTATCGGAAGCTGTACTAATTCGAGCTTTAAGGATCTTACAATAGTAGCCAGTGTCTTGAAAGACAAGCACGTTCATCCACACACAACAATGGCAGTAAATCCAGGATCAAAGCAGGTGTATGAAAATATTGCAGCTAATGGTGCGCTTACTCATTTTATTATGGCTGGTGCCAGAATGCTTGAAGCCGGATGTGGCGGCTGCATCGGGATGGGGAGTGCACCTGGAACAAATGTGAATTCAGTTCGTACATTCAATCGAAATTTTCCCGGCAGATCTGGCACACCCAATGATAATGTATACCTTGTTTCTCCCGAAGTTGCTGCTGCAACCGCTCTTAATGGCGTGTTGACAGACCCACGCCGTCTTGGTTCTTATCCCAAGATTAGCTGGCCAGAACTACATATAGATGACAGCCAGATTCTCCCCCCACCAAGAGACGCTTCTTCGGTGGAGATTATCAGAGGACCTAATATCAAGCCATTGCCATACAATGAACGTTTCCCCACTCGATTTGAGAAAGAGGTTATTATCAAGGTTGGTGATAATATTAGTACAGACACAATCATGAAAGCAGGCGCTAAAGTGTTGCCATTGCGAAGCAATATTCCAGCAATGGCCGAGTATGTTTTCGAACCACTAGATCCGTCATTTGCACGTCTCGCAAAAGAAAAGAAAGGTGGTATTATTGTTGCCGGAGCAAATTATGGACAGGGATCAAGCAGAGAACATGCAGCACTTGCACCGATGTACCTGGGAATCAAAGCAGTTATTGCAAAGAACTTTGCACGTATCCATAAAGACAATCTCGTCAATGTCGGAATTCTTCCTTTGGAGTTTGTAAACGAATGGGATTATGAGAAAGTGGAAAAAGGTGATGTTCTGTTCTTGGATGATGTAAGAGAACAAGTTACCCAAGAGATCCCTATCACGACTATCACTATCACCAATAAAACAAAAAACACACTCATCGCAACAAAATTAGATCTCAGTCCTCGACAGAGAAAATATGTTCTTACGGGTGGGTTGTTGAACTATGTACGAGAGAAGAATATACTGAAAGAACCAAAAGAGCCAAACTAAATATGGTAATTGGCAGTACTTTGCTATTTGTTATTATCCTGCTATTTATTATACTATTCTTTACTCTAATCTTTTCACTTCCTCATACTCCTTAATGCTCGAAGCCAGAAGTCGTGGAAGCAGCTTTGTCCGAAGCTTACCATACAGTGGCCGTGTCGGTTGCTTCAAAACCAACTGTACAATCTCATAATTTGCCAGCATCCGTGTCAGCCGTTCAGCGTGATACTGCGTCGTATCAGACCCTTTTCTGTACATTCGATAGAGAGTCCCCGCAAGCATTCGTTCCATCTTTCCAAGTAATCGTGTATCTGCATTGGGCGACAACATATGTGCGACTCCATCGATGCTGTATCTTTTTACATGGGTGAATCCATCCTTTGCTAAAAACTTTAGTTCTGTCAGCGCCTGAATCTGGGAAGTTCCTTCATAAATGGGGAACACCAATGAATCTCTGAGAAGCTGTTCGGGGAGATATTCTTTGATATAGCCATAGCCGCCATGCACTTGCAGTGCGAGCCTGCATACTCTTACACATTCTTCAGCAAGGTAATACTTTGAAAGGAACGTTAATGAGTTTGCGCGTTTTTCGCTCCATTTTCTTTCTTCCTCATAAGAACAGTGATTCTTCTTTTCCACAGAAAATGCGGCTTCATACAACAGCGCCCGCATGCCTAGTAACGTTAGTGACATATCGTCCAAGATATTCTGCATAGCTGGCAACTCGCTGAGTTTTTTTCCGAATTGCTGTCTTTGTCTCGTATACGTATTTGCTTCAACAATCGCACTTTGTGCAACACCAAGAGCTTGTGCTGCAACTCCGAGCCGTGCAGTATGCATGAGATGGAGCATGTGCTTTAGACCCTGTCCTTTTTCTCCAATAAGATGAGCTCGGGCATTATCATAAACGATAGTTCCCGTTATGGATGCATGCAAACCTAATTTCTCCTCTGTTCTGGTGTTCTTCACAGCATCGTGATTCTCTGCAGTTGCAACAAGGTACATGCTCAGTCCCTTCATTTTTCCTTTTGTTTCTGCAAAAGTATCTGCATCTCGTGCAAGAACCAGTTGTATCGTTGCATCGCAGTTGGATATGAGTTGTTTTGTGCCACCAAGAAAAGTATCACTTTCATTACTTGTTGCTTTTGTGAGAATACCACCGAGATCGCTTCCTGCGCCATCTTCTGTAAGGACCATCGCTCCCACGTCATTACCACTAAGCAGCCCGGGTAAATATTTTTTTTTTATTTCCCCAGTTGCAAAACGTTCAAGTGTTTCAGCTACTCCTGCCGAAAGCCCATAACGAACCATTAATGCGGGATCTGCCTGTGCAAGCAGTTCGTAGGCGCCCATTGCAACGAAGAATGGCAAATTAAGTTCGCTTTTCAAAGGCAATCCAATAAAGCCATTTTCTGCCAGCACCTTATATGCTTTAATGGTGCCCGGTGCGAGCGTATGATGCTCTTCCCCATAACGGTCATTCTCGCTCATGTGCGGAGCAATAATTTCTCCGGCAATTTCTCCGGCCAGTTCCAGCACCATTTTACATTCTTCACCAGTCTTGTCGGGATAGTACTTCAGAATTTTGTCCAGATAGCCACTTTTCTCAATGATCCATACCAAGTCATCATTAACCGTATACAGGTTTCTTGGTTTTCTTGGTTGTGGAAGCGACATGCAACAGAGCATTGCAACGAATTATAAAAATCTTGTTTATTTTGAACGCTGCCTTATTTTTCTATAGCTCCTAGTTTTCTATTATTGTTCTATTTATTGTTCTATATGTCTCTTAATAAAAATAATGATACAAGACAAGACGTAGAGATAAGGAACTACAACAAAAATGAAAATGAATGCTACGGGAATAATATTGGCTGCGGATAGTTGTCCTATTTTGTAGACAATAAGTAACCCTGGCCATAAAAGGATCCAGCCTAGAAAAATAAGGTCAAGACTCGCACCAGTCATGACAAAAAGAAAGACAATTAGTGTCAGTATAATCAAGAAGATGAAACAATTCTTTTTCGGTCTTTCCCACCAAATGAATTCTTTTATGACAGAGGATAAAACCATACCTGAAGATAAAGCACAATTACTTTAAAACTTGTCTGCTTTAATTGCAAGGTTTCCAATAATTTTATATACGCACTGTTTGTCCTCTTCCTGCTTTGCAGGGGTAGCGAAGCCTGGTCAAACGCGCAGGACTCAGAGCACATCACCTGGCTGAGTGCGATACTTAAGACCAGGTGTGAGAGATCCTGTCTCTTAGTGGGTTCGAGGGTTCAAATCCCTTCCCCTGCATTTTTCTCTTTTTTTTCTAAATCTGTTTGTGAATTGTCCTTTATTGCTTTAGGCTGTACGGGAAGGGAAAGGCGCTGTACGATGGTTTTGTATTTTTCGCTAAGGTGGGATGTTACATCAGCAACGCATTTTACAGGAAGGAACAGCACGATATTAGTGATCCCTTTCCAACATGTATAGACTAACATAGATAGCATGCCATTTATTACAAGCTGCTCATAGGGAGTGCCATCACGAGGGAAATAAGCTCGATAGTACAAGGTAGCCCATGTCAATGCAAACTCCGTCATGAGTTCTCCTGTCAGACCAATCCATCTGCCATAGCGTCGTGGTCCTTCAGGTTCTGCTGTCATTGCGATGATGGACTTGCCTATTACATTATCTATAGGACAATATAAGAATAATGATACGTTCGTCCGTAATGCAGAGAGCACGAATCCTTCGGGTATCCCTTTAATGACTTGTACCAACTCGTCAAGACACTCTTTTCCAAAGTGGTTAAGGACTTTCCTCGTAGAAGGCACAAGCAGTTTTTTATCATAGTGAATTACAGACGGACATGCATATGCAGAACACTTATCCTCATTGCTTGCAACACAATTGATGTGGTACTTACTTTCACATGTTGGGCATGCGACAAGTGGGATAGTATCTTCTAATGGATACTTGCAATAGCCGCAATGCAATGTGACAATAGTCTCAAGCTCTCCCATATTCTCGAGTGGAGAAACAGTATATTATAAAAGTATGGGGGAATCTTACAAATCAAAGATACGTTATAGCTATGGTCGTTACCTTATCAGCTTCAACACTTACCGTCATTTTCTTTTTCCCAAGAGATTCATGCCATACCGAAAGCTCATATGTCCCGGAAGGAATAGTGTCGATAATAAAGCTACCATGCTCATCGCTGACAACAAAATAAGGATTCTCTTTGACAATGACATATCCTTTCATCCAAGGATGGACATCACATTTCATGGGATAAAAACCAGGATTGTGAAAAACATTCGTTGTTTTCGCACCTTTCCACGGTAATGCGGCATTTATGTTGCCACCGTGAATGTTATGCAGCGTATCATCTGTATTGGTAAAAGTCACTTTTGCATTCTTCATCGCTACGAGAACATGAGGCACATAGGCGCATTGCGCATTCACGACATCGTACACCAACACTGCAGTTTTGCCTTCCACGACATTGTCGAGAGAGATAACAGCATTCTTGAGTCCTTTGTCTTTTCCTACAACGAGCAGTTCATGAAAAACCTGATGAGGGCAGGCACTATCGGATGTCGAAACGTATCTCTGCTCTGGTGCTTCTAATGCATATATCACTTTTCCATGGAGAGTACCGGGATGTTGAACATCGATAACGTGGTATTCTCCATTGTTGTGGTTGTTGTCATTTTGATTGCTGTTCATGTTTTGATTACTGTTTTTATTGGAGTTACTATTGTTTATGTTGTTGTTATTTTGCGGTATATCACCGCAGCCCAGAATCATTGCAAGTGTACCAACGAATAGTGTATTTTTCGCATTCATCCCTCTCCCCCCCAAAAGGACAATAAATCAGAGTATTTACGTACATCTTTATGAGTTATGTACATCTATTTATGTTTATTCCTACCTCGTCCTTCTACTTCGTCCATGCGGGCAAGGACTACTGGATAATCAGGATACGTTTCCTTGTACCCATCCAGCACAGCGGTAAAGCATTCTTCGTAGATGTCACAATGTTTTGATTCAAGCGCACAACGCAGCAAATGCAGGTCAACTGCCTTGTCTTCTGCCTTGTCAGAAAAAAAACTTAAGCCGAAGTCAATGAAGTGCACTTCTCCATTATGGATCATGTTAGACGTTGTCAAGTCGCCGTGAATGATTCCATGCGTGTGCAAGACGCCAACTTTTTTGCCAATCTCTCGCCCAAGCGTGGGTGACAGAATGTCTCTTACTTTCTGACCATTAATGAAATCCATTGTGAGTTCCATTTTTTCATCGTCCATCTTTTGAAGATGAGGACATGGGAAACCAAGAACGTTGAGCTTCCCAATAACTTTTGCTTCTCGTCTTGTCCTGAATTTTCTCAGTTGTTCATCTATCTCGGGATGGCGATAGTTCTTCACGTGCCGTACTTTCACAACACCCTCCCCGGTATGGTAAAGGATGGCTTCAGCTCCTTGAGCCAGTATTGTTGTCATCTTTATTGTCATCTGGTTGGGGAAGGATGATCTTTTTATCAACATATCGGGTAACCTGTTCCATCCCGGGAAGTTGACGCTTGATCACCTCCTCGATTTTATTGCCTGCTAATAAAAAAAGGTAGTGAGCGAATGCCTGCTCTCTAAGCTGTTGGTGGTTCAGAACAACATACCCTTTTTCCCTGAACAACTCATCATATTGCTCCAAGAAGTATTGCTTCAGCCCCTTGTCATCCAACTGCGTCTTGACTTTAGTAACGATAGTACCTTGATAATAGTGATCAACATCTTGCCAAACCTTGTCTGCAATGCTAAGGTATGCCATCATATCAAGCGTCTGTGCTTGATGCAGCAGCATAACATAATATGTTGCTTGCGCAGGTTCAGTGTGTGAGAGCTCAATTTTTGGAAAGTATGTCCTCGCAATGTCTGAAAAAATAGCTGCAGCACCTTTTCCGAAATCACCAAGAAAAGTGTAGGTTGGAACTCCATGGTCCAGGAGGTCTGCCTTGTGCTTCGCCATGCCTTCCAACCACAGACGACCGTAGTGATCCTTAAGCTCTGGCTCAGCTTCTTTACGTTGCTTCAGATACTCAGTGATATCACAGAAAAGCGTCTCTACTCGAACTAATTTACCCAAATCAAAAGCCATACCAAAAATAAAAAAACATTACGGCTTTGGAGCCGCTGGTTTATAGGGTTTGACATTGTTTTCGCCAAGCACTTGTGCCAGACCTTCGCTCTGTTGGCTCAAGATGCTGTAGACGCTGAAGAACTGCTGTGGACCCATTCTTGTCAGATAACCTTTATCAATTTCATATCCCTTTGACTTCGCAAAACCATCAAATTGGGTTCTAAAGTCATCACTGGTCATCAGGGCATCCTGCAATCTTACCCCAACGTTCTGCTGTTTTGTATCAAGAACGTGTTTAGCTAAAATGTCTTTACCTATCTCTGCAAAATTTTCTACAGTAACACGTTGGTTCTGTAATCGCAACTTTAGCTCTGTCGAAGTGATACCAAGAAGATTTTTTGCATTTGTATCAATATCAACTATTTGAGGATCTTTGATACCCATATATTCTTTCATATATTCAGTAAGTGCAGATTTAATAAGATTCTCTGCAAGCTCTTCTGCCTGTGCAGCGTTCAAGCGATCTCCTTTTTTTACGCCGGGATTAGCAGCGCTGAACTTAAGGAAATAATCAACAGCAACTCCTTGGAAAACGGATAATGCTCTCGCATTCTCCTTGGGATCTATACTCTTCGTCAAATCGTCTAATGTGAATTTTGCCATTTCGTTTCCTCCGGTTTTTAGTATCCTGTTCCCATTTCTACTTTTACTTCAAGGTTCTTGTTTTTTGCGTAGTCTTCGAGCAGTTTCTGTACCAGTTCCTGAGGCGCTTTTCCGTAGTCGATGCTGTAGCCGTAGGCGTAGATTGTTTTGTCAGTGACTTCAATTCTACCGCCTCCGCTAGGGTAGCCCACTTGTACTCCGTCTGGCAGGTTTCTTTTGTAGGCACTTGCTATATCTGCGTGGGAGCCGTATTTTGGGCTTCCGACCAGGACATCTTTGGTGTTTGTTCCATCACTTACTTTAGCTACGATGAACTTGTAAGTGCCAAGTGTTGGCAGTTCGACCGCAGCTAGTTCTTCCAGTGTTTTTATCATTTTGTAGTACCTTAATTTGGGAGAGTATCCATCCAATATTTAAAGCTTTCGTTTATGTTGTCACTTCTTAGTGGTCAAATATATTTTTACTACCTGCTCACTGTTACCTTGTCCACCATAAGCACAAGAGTAGAACTGTTATTAAGAGTAAAACTGCTATTTAAGCATTGATGGGGAGAAACAGATAGGTGTGTAACAATATGGTCACTTTATTATTCCATACCATTTCAAAAGAAGACGGTCTACTGCTTTAACTAGATTCCAATTATCTCCGGTGATAAGGATACAGTTTCCTTTGTACGTGACACTAGTCTCATTACTCTGTCGCAACTCGATGATTGCTCTGTCATGATCAGAATCGCATGATAGGATTGGCTGTTTTGCACAAGGATATGTCTGATTTTGCGTGCATGCTGCTTTCAGAAGCAGATTCATTGCCCTCACAAGGGATAAGCTAAGTTCGCCGTTTGCGAGAGCGACGTATGTCAGATTATGATCCAGCGGATTGAATGCTATGTAGATAAGTCGTGCGTCTGTGAAACGGTTATCCAACTCTCCAAGGAGGGTAATATTTTCTACGTCTCTTGGACTGTAATGGAGAGGGATCGTTATTTTCTTATCTTTGTACAGCAACTCGGTATACCAAATAGTATCTATGTTCACAAAGTTGAATTCATTATATCTAAATCTTTCATCTACTATTCCCTTAATCAGATGGCCGCTCATGTCTTTGACAGTAGCCACTTCTTCGTCACGGAGAAGAGTAAAAGTGATGATAATGAGGAATAATATACCGAAAGTGCCAGCAAGGATATACATATTTCTACGGCTTTTTTTGTCAGTAACAGGGTCGTGAGGCACCGGCTGAGGTGCCATTTTTTTCTGTATCCGCTCATCGATCATTTCTTCTTCTCTTAGTTCTTCTGCAATGTCAGCAACACCTTCTTTCATGTGCAGTCAGCAAACAGGCGTTATTTTTAAATATTATCTCCCTTTTGGGATAACATTACAAAAAATGTATATGCAAAAAGATTACCTCCAATGAGAAAATGCTTGGCGTTTTTGATTCTGTTGTTGCTGCTGGTGATTGCTTTTACTATTGCGTTTTCCAATTCTTCACTCGTTTTTGACCTTTACAAGATGGAGTACAAATCAAATGGGAAAGAGCTAAAGGAGATTGAGGTAAAAAATACTGGTACAGATAGAGTGACATTTTCAAAAGCGGTTATTTACGGGAACAATAATGCGAACTTGAAAGAGGTGAAATTAGGAAGTATAAAGATGTGGAGCAATGATTCAAATTCTCAACCATTTGGGGCACTTCTCCCTTTGGAGAATGTGTCAATCGCAGCAGGCGAGGATGATGAGCTATCACTGAAATTTGACAATGATGCAACAAATCACGTCAGTATGATTGTGTTCGAACTGGGAGATGGCTCCAGTGTTTTTGTTAAAATTTTGGAAGGGTATGTTACTGGAACGCTGGACTACCAGATAAGGGATGGAAGCAATGTCATTGGAACCGAGTCTGCAAAAAATGCCACAATCTATCTCATACCCTCTGGCTTTGCACTGAGCAACCCTTCACTTCTTTTACCGCTCCAACTTTATCATAGAAACATTACTTTAGATGCCGATGGAGCTGGAAGTCGCTGCAGCACGCAATTGCATACTACACAACAATATTTTTATGATGACAACAATGACGGCAAGAATGCTATAACTGAAAAATTAGTTTATGGTGTTCAGACAAATCAACAAGGTTGCTATGCATTCAATGTGCCTGAAGGGAATTATGATATTTATACGGGCTAAGAAGCTATGTCGTGTCTGCAGCGGTGTGTCAGTAGTGTCTGTTTTACACATCACGATATAATTACATATTTTTACACATCAACGTAAACGTCATCTCCCTTTACTTCAACCTTGTAAGACGGAACAGAACCTCCATAAGGTGGGTTAACCCCGTCTCCTGTCCGCACATCAAATGACCATCTGTGCCATGGGCAAGTTACCGTAGTTTGTTCAAGTTCCCCATCACAAAGCGGGCCTCCTGCATGCGGGCATGTATTGTCAATGCAATACACTTTTCCATCGATTAAAAAAAGAGCCACATCCTTTCCGTTAACAGAAACACGCTTTGGTGTCTTAAGTTCACTCAATTTTGCAAGTTTTTGCATGATGGTTGAATAGATTACAGCTTATATTTAAGATTTTCCTAAGAAAGCTTTATATACCACAATAAAATTCCAAGAGTCACTTTTTAAGAAGGAGGAAGAAAATGGCAAAAGGAAAACCACACATTAACCTAGTATTTATCGGTCACGTTGATCACGGGAAATCTACAACTGTTGGGAGACTCTTATATGATTCAGGTAATATAGATGAACAGTCCATGCGCAAGCTCAAGGAGAAGGCAGAAGAGCTTGGAAAAGGTGGCTTTGAGTTCGCATTTGTCATGGACAACTTGAAAGAAGAGCGTGAGCGCGGTGTCACTATAGACTTGGCTCACAAGAAATTTGAAACAGAAAAGTATTATTTCACTATTATCGATGCACCCGGCCACAAGGACTTCATCAAAAATATGATTACTGGTGCATCGCAAGCAGATGCTGCGGTGCTTGTTGTCGGTTCTGAAGGTGTCCAGGCACAGACAAAGGAACACGTTTTCCTTGCCAAGACGCTTGGTGTTGGTCAGTTGATTGTTGCATGTAACAAGATGGACTTGGCGAAATACAGTCAAGCTACATTCGATAAGTTAAAGGGAGAGGTCCAGACACTCCTAAAAAGCTATGGGTGGAAGGTTGATCAAATTCCTGTTATCCCTATGGCATCTTTCCTCGGTGAAAATATCATTAAGAAGTCACCTAATATGCCTTGGTATACTGGATCAACACTGTATGAAGCAATTAACCAGTTAAAGGAGCCAGTAAAGCCAACAAACTTACCACTGCGTCTTCCTATACAAGATGTTTATAATATTACAGGTATCGGCGTCGTCCCTGTTGGGCGTGTCGAGACAGGAGTATTAAAGATAGGTGACAAGGTCATAGCAGTTCCAGGTAGAGAAGGCAAAGGTGTTCCTGGTGAAGTCAAGACAATAGAGATGCACCATGAGCAAATCCAGGAAGCTGAACCAGGAGACAACGTTGGTTTGTCTGTCCGTGGTTTTGGAAAGAAAGATGTCACGCGTGGTGATGTTCTAGGTCATCCAGATAAAGTGCCGCCTGTTGTGATAGAATTCACCGCGCAGATTGTTGTGTTGAATCACCCAACAGTTCTCACAGCCGGATACACACCCGTATTCCACGTGCACACTGCACAGATTGCATGTTCAATTGTGGAGATTGTCAAGAAAATCAATCCAGCAACAGGAGAAACGTTGCAGGAAAAGCCGGATTTCATCAAGAATGGGGATGTTGCAATTGTTAAGGTTAAGCCAACACAACCATTAGTTATTGAGAAGCAGTCTGAGAATCCGAAGATGGCACGCTTTGCAGTTCGCGACAGCGGTGCGACAGTTGCTGCGGGTATGTGCATTGACTATGTTGTCAAGCCGCTGGCATAAGAAGGGTGACTGATGCAAAAAGCACGAATCAAACTAGCAAGCACAGACATAGAAAAGATTAACAAGACATGTACCTACATTAAGGATATTGCTGACAAGACGGGAGTCACCATGTGTGGTCCTATTCCTTTGCCGACGAAGAAGCTGAAGCTTACTACACGCAAATCGCCGTGTGGCAATGGTAAGGCAACATGGGAACGTTACGAAATGCGCATACACAAACGCATTATTGATTTGGGTATGGATGAACGTGCCTTGCGTTTGGTCATGAGAGTACCAATCCCGGAAGGATTAGACATCCAGATTGATATGTTGGAATAGGAGTACACCTTTTCTTTTCAGTTTTTTTTTCACCCGAAAGAGTTAAATAGTCGGGATATTTAAATTATATAAAAAAGGCTTTTAAAAAAAAGGTGAAGTATGGTCAAACTCTGTCCACACTGTGGTAAAGAATTCTCTAAGGGTAAGATTTGTCCAATCTGTAATACACCCCTTATTACAGAAAAGGAAGTAAAAGAAGCAAAAACAGTGCTCAAAAAAGGAAGATGGCACTGGTATGATGCTGTTATTGTTTTAGTTGCTCTGCTTGCTATCTATCTGATTCTTATTAAGGTAACAATAGGATATGTTGTTGATGAGCCTTACACTGTGCAGGAGCGTTATGAGGAAACTGAAGAATATAACGTCACAGAACCGTACACTATCGTTGTACTATACACAGTGACTCAACTAGTTGTTGATTACGAACCGTACACACCAGAGAAAACAACAACCAAAGAGACATGCTATTACAAAGACACATCATATACAATCAACTATGAGGGGGGATTACAGAATCCGTACAATCCTGCAACTGAAACAGGTTACCGTTTTAAGAACTTAGGGATTTCTGGGGAATACGTACAGAAAGTGGAGATCTGTCATCCGCCAACGCGTAAACAGGACACACAATCAGGCTTCCATGCAGTCTTTGCTATCTGCAATTATATGGGTGAGACAAAGGTAGATTGCCCCAATAACCTGATAACAACGTATGGTGACAGAGCGGCAGGGTACGCTAAGCAAGGGTATATCGAGGATAAAAATTATCCGGGAGTTTACTCAACAAATAAAGGTCTTATATGCATGAGAAAAGAACCAGTGGTCTGGCAAACAACATACGACGTCAGAAAATCCATACGACTTGAACCACTATCCCTCCCCCAAATCCGAGTCTGTGAAAACGAGGAAGTATCGCAAAAGGTAAACCTTTATACCGAGGCTGGTCAGAAAGCAGAGCAGCCCATGCGCCCAGTTGAGAGAGAGATTACAAAAACACAGTATAAGAACGAGACACAATTCAAAGACGTTACAAAGACTAGAAAGATTGAGAAATTCCGGGATGTGGCAAAGATCCGTTATAGTGTGAAGCAACGCACGCTTTGGGAAGAACTACGGTTGCAATACCATTTCTAACTATTTTTCTTACCAATTAAAATTTACTTAGTTTCTTTTTTTTTTGATTTTCTTTGATAACTTTGCTACTTCTTCCAGCTCTGCTGCTGCCTGCTGGATTGCCTGGTCATTAGCTTCCAATGTCGGAATTGGTTCTGCTCCTTTCTCAGACTCCATAATACCGGGAAGGAATATGTCTGTAATGCCTTTGTGTGGCTCATCTTCTGCTTCCTCAATGTTCTCTATAAGAAAAAGCTTACGTTTCTCTTCTTCTTTCTGTGTTTTTTTACTGAAAGCGTGTTTCAATGAAAGCTTTATGGCATGGTCGTTGCATACAGATAAAACATATTTTGGATTATTTTGTTGTTCACGGATGATATGTTTTAGTAGGGCTTCGTCAAATGGCTCAATGCCATTCCCACCAAGCGCCTCAATCCTAAGTTGCAGGAATTCCTTAGTCTCAGCAAAACTCAGACCATGCAATACGATGCCGAGCTTATCTTGTCCTAAGGTAGATACAATGCTTCTACGCATCTCATCTATGGGACCAGCTACAATAAGTTGTGTGCGGAGGGGTGAATCAAAGATATGTTTAAGTATCAGAATGTCTGGTTTTGAGATTTGATGTGCTTCATCCAAAAGGATAATCATACTTTTCGCGTGCTGCCGTGGTGTTAGAAACTCAACAACATTACCTATATGCAGTTTTCTCCATGGCCTTGTTAACCATCTTTCAAAAAAATTAAGTTGAGGATACACCAAAGTCTTTATGAACTCGTGCTCAGTAAGATTCCTGGCATTCACATAAATGACGCAGAATCTGTTCTTGTAATTCTGCAATTGGTTGCGCAGCCAGCGTAATAAGGTCGTCTTCCCAAGCCCTTCCTCACCAAGAAGGGTACCGTATTTGTAGTTTTCTATGAGAAAAAGATTGAGACGCTGGCGTTCCTTTTCATATCCTACAACAAAATTTTCTACTGGTTCGAATATCTTGTCCTGGAATGGATTATTACGCCATCCCAATGCCTTATCCCACTCAAGAACAAATTGCCGCATGTGTCATTAAGCAAATGGGTTTTTATAAACCTTTCCTAGAGGAAGCTCCATCAAAAATTCTCGCTTCCTCCTGGCTCAGCAGCTTCTCGCCTTTGTATTTCAGGCGATAGCTGACACAAAGGAGAACTATTGTTCTCCTTGTGCGAGAAGCCTATGGCTTTTTTGCATTTCCCGGACGTCGTCCCCCCATTGTCAGCACAAAATGGGCTACTGCTAAGGCTCGACCTTAGGTTGCTGAGCGCTTTTTTTTGATAGAGTCCTAGGGAAGTAATAAAAAAAAAGAAAAGAGAAAAAAAATCCTAAACCTTTCTGCAATCAGATCTTGTTCTGCGTAATTCTCTCTTTAAGTCGTCTTCCTTTCGTTGTGCATCGCGAAGGTCGTCTTTGGACGTTTTCAACTCATCCTGATCCCTTCGGAGGTCACGCGCGAGGTCACGCTGCTGGTCTCGCAGTAAGCTCAACTTTGTCGTGTCAGTGGTGTTTGCCTGTAATGCAGACAAACGGCTGATCTCAGTTTGATCCTGCAATACCCTCTCATTATTATCATCTACATCATTCTGCGCTTTGTCCACATCATCTGTAGCAGCATCACTTACTTTCTCAAGTCGCTTGACTTTGTCGTCACAGGTTTCTTCCTTAGGCTTTTCTGGCTCTTTCTGTGCAGTACTCTGCGCATCTTCTATTTGCTTAAGGGCTTCTTCCTGGAGCGCTTTCATCTTCTGCTGGAACTCAGCATCTTTATCCTGAAGCTTCTTCTGGAGCTCCTGAATCTTTAGCTCCATCTGCGCCTGTGCAAGCAGTGCTGTATTCAATCCATCATCTTGTGCGCTATGAGCACCAGTGATGTTTTCGTTGTAAACGTAATAAACACCCAAGACGCCGCCAATAACGGCTATCAAACCCAAAACCAATGTAAAGAGTAACATAACATTCTTATCCATAGTGGGCACCTCGCTCACAGTGCTGGTTTTTTCGTGGATTATATAAATATTACTATTTTAAAGGAGTGAAATTTGTTGTATACTTAATGCCCCCCCATAGTGACAAAATTAAGGAAATCTTTATATAGTACCTATTGTGGTTTCCAACCAGTGATGAAAAATGGCAAAAAAAATCAAGAAAAAGATAATGAAGAAGGCAAAGCCAAAGGTCAAGCCCATTATGCTTGAAGCTGAAGCTACTCCACAAGAGAGTGATGAGGACCTGAGAACTATCCTCAACAAATCTGATTTTGACAAGTATGAGCTTGACAACTACCTTAATGACTTTTCTGCGTGAACCATGACAAAGTATGTCCTTGAGGCGATTGCAGAAAAGGAGTCACATCAGACAAATCACAATCATAAATCGCAATCATGGGATTTTGTTACCCTCACCTGCGCCAAGTGTGATACTATTTATCCTGTCATGTGCGAAGAAAAGCCATCGCACTGCACGAAGTGTGGCACTGCATTGTTTCCACCATCAAGTACATTGTCACCAAGCGGAGTTGAGGGTGTGGTGGAGACTGTGGTAGCTTTCTATGAGCTCTCACTAAAGCAGTCGTGGAATAATAAAATTCATTCATCTTATATTTCATCTTATCTTCAGCATCTGCAAGCATGGTTTACTATCAATAATACGGGTGTACTGGGTTATGAAATTGCCACAAGAGACATTGCCACAAGAGAACTTTATGCGCATACCCTATTGCAATCTAAAAACAATTTATACATTCCAGTGAGTCTCCTTACATGTATAGTAATTGAAACAAGTATATTCTCATTTTTCCTTGGATATTTAGCATTGCCTTTTGTTGCAGCAAAAAATTTCGGTGCAAATTTCTTTGGTTATCGTATTGGCAGAGTCGCTAATAAATATGAAAGGGAACGCAAATATGAAAAGAAGTTGCTACCGGAGGTCCATCATGATCGATGAAAAAAAACTAGACAACGATTGCTTCCCTGATGTCTTAGGCCAAGAGAAAGTGAAGTATGACATCAAATCAGCAATCCTGTCAAAGAGGCATATCCTTATTGCAGGACCTGCTGGAGTCGGAAAGACAACACTCGCCAAAAGCATTGCAAAGGTGCTTCCCTCTCTCTCTGTTATTGCCGGATGTCCATTCCATTGCACACCTGCACAGAGAGTATGTCCAAGCTGCAAAAAAGCAAAAGAGCTGAAGACAATAACGTTGGTTGGCGAAGAACGTTTTGTCAGAGTGCAGGGAAGTCCGGACTTAACAGTTGAGGACCTTATTGGTGACATTGACCCAATCAAAGCGCTGCACTTCGGTCCACTGTCTATGGAAGCATTCACTCCCGGAAAGATATTCCAGGCAAACAATGGTATTCTCTTCTTCGATGAGTTAAACAGATGTCCTGAGAAGCTGCAGAACGCACTGCTTCAGGTACTGCAGGAAAAGAAGGTTACCATCGGTAGCTATCAGGTGGACATTGAAGCTGATTTCCTGTTCATCGCTACCATGAACCCAGACGACACGAACACAGAGAAGCTGAGTGACGTCTTATTGGACAGGTTTGATATCATTAGAATGAGCTATCCCGAAACTGCAGGAGTGGAGCTGGAGATTATTGACAAATACGGACAGAAGATAGTCGCTGTTCCGAAAGAGATGTCACAGTTCATCGTCTCCTTCATTCGATTGCTCAGACAAGCAAAAGATATCGAGAGAAAACCAAGCGTAAGAGCAACTCTTGGTTTGTACGAGCGAAGTCAGGCAAATGCAGTGCTGAAGAAGAAAAAGAAAGTTGATTTAGAAGACATACAGGAAGCTCTCTTTTCTGTTCTCGCACACAGAATCACATTGCGACCCGCAGTGCGCTATGTGCTGGCGCCAGAAGAGTTCCTGCAGAAGGAATTTACTTCAATGCTCAAAACGGGAATGGGGAGAGAGTTCAGAGAGAATAAAGGGGATGTTCCCTGATGCTCCGACTGAAGTAAAAGCATTTTCTGCAATTGAAGAGCTGCAAGGCAAGTTGAGATTTACTGAACTTGATGATGCATTATTGCATACTGTTCTTGACAACGACAAGAACCTCATTGAGGAAGGAAGAGTAATCACTGATTCTATTAATAAAGGAGTGCAAGCATTCACCCCCAATATGCTCTTTGAGCAGCTTGTGAAAAGTTATCGTATTACTGAAGAACTGTTCGGAGAGAAACTTCTTCGCTACCTCACTGGCTATTCAGGAGACTACATTGCACGCAATATGAATATACCGGAGTTTCAGCGTGATATCAAGAGAAAGCTTGAGGAAGGATTCCAAAGACTAAAAGACAAGCAGCTCGTTGACGAAGAAGGGTGGACAAAGAAAGGGATTGAGCTTGCATCGCTCATGTTGTATATGGACGAGCTCGACCATTTGGTTCCTAAGGGAAACTGGGGAGATTATGTGCACAAGAAGAAATCACACCATGGTGTTCCTTTTGAGCAAGTAAAATGGCAGAAAGGTACCCGTTACAGGGATATTGCAGTTAAGGGTACGGTAAAGACTGCACTGCGTAGACAGCACAATGAGATACTGGTGGATGATCTTCGTTCTCATAGACGGGAAAACAAAGGAAAAACAACAATCATCTATGCAATGGACGCTTCTGGAAGCATGAAAGGCGGAAAGATAGAAGCGTCAAAGAAAGCGGGGATCGCACTCGCATTCACGGCAATCAATAGGAAGGATAAGGTAGGGTTACTTGTCTTCAAAGACAAAGTGGTAGAAGAAGTTTTGCCAACAACAAGTTTCAGCTCGCTGCTGGAAACACTTATTCGAATACGTCCTGGTAAAGAGACTGATTTTGTTTCTACTGTAAAGCGTGCACTTGCATTATTCCCCAAAGGTAATGAGACAAAACATCTCATTGTTTTGTCCGATGCGATACCAACTATTGGCAAAAATCCAGAAACTGAGACGCTGCAAGCAATTGCTGACGCAGCTGACCAGGGGATTACTATTTCGCTCATTGGTATTTCCCTTGAACCGCAGGGTCTTGCATTGGCACAGAAGATAGTAGAGGTCGGCAAAGGGCGTCTGTATATAGCTAAGAATATAGAAGAACTGGATAGGATTATTTTAGAAGACTACTCTGCATTGTAGGATCACTCATTTCATAAACGGGTCATCCCCACAATATCCTTCTTTAATGAGATGTTTCTCATTCTGAAATCCAAGAGCAGATAATGGTTTAGGGAAGTTAGCCGTGATAAGGTCATATTTTTTTTTACAGGAGTTGCACAGTGCGCTGACATATGCACTTAGCAGGAGATTTTCTGCATACTTTTCCATTACATACAATTCCTTCCCCTGCCAGCAGCTGTTTCTTTTTACTGCTGTGTATCTCCCCGAAGTATCCACCTACTGTTCCATCAGATGCAACAACACGATGGCAAGAGATAGCAATCGGATTATCATTCCGCCGCAATACTCGGAACTGCACGAAAGGCACTTGTCCCAAGCGCAATGGCAATCTCCTTGTACATCATCACCCTGCCATGAGGAATGGTACTCACTACTTCCAGAACACGTTCTGAGAATTTCATTTGTTTTGTTATTTGTTATTATATTCCTTGAGCTTCTGTTTAGCTATCTTCTTGAATTTCCCGGTCTCATCAAGCCTCAGCACCATCAAAAATGCTGCTTTTGCCTTGTCACGTTTGCTCAGTTTGTCATACGTCATGCCAAGGTGCAGTTGATATTCTGCTTCCATCAGTGAAGTAACTTTCAGCAATTCCCTCTCAGCTTCATTGTATGAGCCGGTATTATAATATGCCCACCCAAGCGTATCGCGGAACGCATCCTGTGCTGGTTGTTTAGTGCATGCCTGCTTTGCAAGAGTGAGGGCACGATCTACATGTTTTCCTGCTTCCAGATAATCATAAGCAAGATTGTTCTGCAGTGCTGCATATGCAGTACCTATCTGCAATGCTTTTTCATAAGCCTCAATCCCGTTTTCTAAATCTCCTTGATGTGTGCATATTTCTCCGACGGTAAAGTAAAGGTATCCTTCCTGTGGATATTTCTGGAGAAGGCTTTGTGCTATTTTTCTTGCATCTGCCCAGGCTTCCTTACCCATCAAGCGATGAAGGCCTTTCAGTTGCTTAGAAGAATTAGTATCCACTTTTTTGATCAATGCATATAAGCCTTTTATCTCATCAGCGGTGTCCCATGATCTATATTTTTGTAATAGTATAGTTCTTTTGCTTTGAGAATCCCACTGTGCATCTTCTTTTACAAATGGGTACATGATAGAACTCTCATCATCGACGTGCCCCACACCAAAAATATGCCCCATCTCATGAACATATATCTGTGCTGTTGGTTCCGCGGGGGTGAATGCCACAACCATATGATTCCCTTGTAATTCCGCTATTCCTAACGTCTGGTCAAAACTAAACTGAAAAAAACTGTCTATAAGAATCTCCCCGTTGCTCTTGCTGGTTAACCCAACAACGACTGCAGCATCTTCTGGCGGTATAAACTTTAGGTCATACAATAGCTCATCTAGAGAACCGTTCTCATGGTACCACTCCTCAACCTTCACCACGTCAAGGCATATCTTGAAGTTCTGAAGATACTGTTGCTGCACTGTTTTGGTAACATCATTTACATTATGATACCAATGACCACCGTTCCTTTCCATGTTTTGCTTTACCTTGTAATCTATTACTTCTATCAATTTCACATGCACATCGACATCTTTATACCGGTTATGGAAAAAATGATTAGTATCAGCTGCAATAGTCTCCAATGCCCGGACCTCTTTTCTGAATTCCTTTTCATCTTCTTTGGAATTTTCTTTAGAAGAGGGAATATCTATACAGGACGTGAGACCTACGGAAAGGAAAAAAAGGCTGGCGAGGAGTGGTTTAGACATTTCATTACTTACCCATTGAGTGATATATATACGTTAAGGATATATCCCATATACCTTTTCTCATATATCTTTGGGGAAATGTAACAGAGGCGAGCAGGGAGTAAATAATATCCATAAGATATAAAAAAGAAGTATGAAATACAGGTAATATGCACCCCTTCATTGAAAAAACAATCCAAGAGCTACAGGCAACTCCCGGTTTGGCCAATGTTTGTGTCTTGGGAGAAAATGATAAAAAGCTGATAGCTGCATTGGAAGAGAAAGAGAATAAAGGTGTGCATGCATGCTTGGCTAAAAGCATCACGCTTGCGTTGACGCATGATTCACAATTTCGTAATCCAGCAGCGCCGATAGTATTAAAGCAAGATGAGGGATATGTTTTTCCGCCAGTTCCATTCCCTGAAGTAAAACATGCAGTCTCATCCTCTCCCAGCAGAAAGGTGCATGACTTCCTGGTAAACCTACTGAACATCCATACTAATGAGAAAGATGCTACGCTGCTTATTGGTTTTGATGTAAAAGATTTTAAATAGGTACGTCGTGTAAATGGACAGATGCACTGGTTGCTGGAAAGAATAGAAAAAAGGGTGGATGACCTTATTCCATATGCACTTCTTGTGCTGTTGGTCATTGTTATTCTCGAATTTACAATAAACACTGCTCGTTATGATAAACTGATACAGATAATTGATGACATCATCCTCGGCATTTTTACCCTAGACCTTTGCTTCAAATATTATCGTATAAAAACAACTGCCTTATTCTTTAGAACATACTGGCTTGAACTTATTGCAGTCTTTCCGTTCTATCTCTTAATTAGAGCGTACACAGCCCTCATTGAGCTCAGCAGAGGGGTTGAAGAAACACAGAAAGTGCTGCATGAAGCTGCACTCATCAAGGAAGCGAGGTTTTTGGAAGAAGGAAAAGTGCTGCGCGAGGCACGCGTGGTAGAAGAAGAAGCACGTCTCTTGCGTGAAAGTAGTACCCTGATGCGAACTGTACGACTCATACAAAAAATGCTGAGACTGTTGTATGCACGTATGGTGTTCGCAAAAAATCTTCTTTTCCATGTACGGAAGAAAAAACGGGTCAAATGAAAAGTGATTTGACCAATAGGAGGTGCTCTTAAGTGTCATTAATGAGGATATAATTAGGGAGTACACCATTATTTGCATTTCTGCGCCAGAAAGGTTAATGCATCAGTCAACACATCATCCATTGTTGGACAATATCCGTGACACCCATTGGAAAGAGTATAGAGTTTCTTAGGTGCAGCTATTTTGTCATACGTCTGTTTCCCGAGAGAAAAAGGAATAGTAGGATCTTTGGTGTCGTGAATAAAGGCAATGGGATTGGTGAGTGATGGCGCATACTCATCTGGGTTTATGGAGGCAAGAAAGCGCCGCACGTCAAAGAGTTGATGATCTATCTTCCCATAGCCAGCAGTGCTTATGAGTAGGGATCCGGAGATTGTCTTGTCTACAGCAGCTGCAATCAGCGCGATTCTTCCACCATTGCTTTCTCCACCAATGAGTGTACACGTCACACCACGTTCACGCATTGCATCAATTGCACGTAGTGCGTCCCAGACAACAAGATGATTATAAGGTTCTTCTCCTTTTGAGAATACAGTATAATCATCTTCGAATGAATGCACTTGCCCAGTTGTCTCTCCCAAGCCACGAACATCCACAATCATAGCAGCATAGCCACGTGATGCAAATGCAATGCCCCTATCTTCTGCATTCCTTCTTGTCTTGCCAGCTGCTGGAATCCAGACAATGCCTATCTTCGCATTTCGCGGGTAATAGTAATCAGCTGCTATCTCTGTTCCCTTGCTGGGAAATGTTACTCCATCCCGTGAGAAGTTACCGAAGCCTTTTAGTTCAAGAACTGTTACAGGGATACCGCCGCGTTTCTCTGGATAATGTAAAAGCTCCTCATGATCAACTGGCTCGGCCAGGGAACAACCAAATAGTAACAGAAACGCCAACGTTATTACGGCTATTACGATGTGTATTGTGTTCATTAGTTTTTATCATCTCATGACAAAATACAATTAAAATATAATAATGGTACGTATAAAAAATAGTGGTTTATTTCTGGCATATAAAATGCTCCCGTTAAAATGCTCCTGTCTTTTGAAGATAGTCTGTTACATTCTGCGGATTATATTGCGCTACCCTCGCGTTGTCAATCCGTTCTTTTCCACCCTTTATCTCATAAGGCACCACTTTGCCAAAGACATGGAATTGGGAATTATAGCCAAGAGGGCGTTGGTAGATGAGTATGTTCCTGTCTGCGTCAACAGCAGAAATCCCATTTAGTGCCTTGAAGTCACGCACGAGGACATCTGCGATAGCCAAAAACTGCTCCTTCGGGAATTGGAGAATATCCGGCATATGCTGCTTAAAGTAGAAAATGGTCTCGAAATTAGTCTGGGGGGAAGGATTCACGTACAACACCACAGACTCATTCTCGTAAAGAAAAAAATCAGCAATGTTACTTTTTTTCAGGTTGCAGAAGAAGCACCCTCCGTGCCTCTTCTGGAATTCAAATGACTGAAGGATTTCTTCCATTGTCCTGCCATGGCCATCCTGATTAAGGTCAACATAGGTCTGTGAATGTATCCACTTTAAGCTGCCACCCACCTTTGGCCCGATATTGAAGAAAAGATCAAATGGCATATAGCGTATTCCATCACGATTAGCGTGGCGCTCAATATTTTGCATTGCAACTGCTTGAGAGGAGAACATCTTGCTTAACGTCTCTAGTGGCATATCCTCTATCCGTTCATAATATTGCGTGGGGAATGTGACAAGGTTTATGCCTTTGGATATTCGTGTCAGCTCTTTCTCGATTAGCGGCCTAACTTTTCTGATGACGACCTCATCGATTACTCTCCCATAGGAAGGGAACCTGTTGATGAGCGTAGCGACAGTACAATTAGTGAGTGTCTCCAGTCTAGGTTGGTCACTGAAAGGATCATGGTTGCGGACCTCGTCTTTGCTGATGACGATGGAGTAATCCTTTCCGGCGATAATCTCCGGAAACACTTTCGGTGGCTCTTTTTTTGTGTCGTGCGGTGTTATCGTTTTGATAACTTCTACAACACCTTTGTGTTCTGCTGGCCTTTGGTCACGGAGTGCGCTAATGAGTGTATATTCTCCTGCGAATTTGTCTGGAAGATGTGTTTCAGTGCCTTTGGTCAAGTCTATATGGTTAGTTGTTATCGGATCCCACCGTTTCTGGAATACCTTCCTTACAGCAAGATCAAATCCCTCTGTCTCAACGAGCCGTGCAAAAGCCTCTTCTGTGATAATGCCCCAATGACCAAAAGGTATCTTGTCCCGTGATAGGATCAACGGCTTATCTTCACATGGCTTATTGTCACTCACGTACATTCCCCCCCCAGTTTTTTTACAGAGATACCTCATTAATAAATATTTCGAGAGCAAAGATTTATAATCCTACAGCTCTGACCAGACACCATGACAGAACGACCACGGTGGGTAAAAGACAAGACGCTGCATAAGGACTTTGAGGCTATCCAGTGCAAAACATATGACGATTACAAAGACCACAAGAACGATAACAACTGTTATACACTCATCAAAGTAGACTTTGAATCGTGGGAGATCCACGTTGCCATTTGCAACTATCACCATGAGATTCTGAAGGTATTCATGGGAAGAAGGGCTCAGGACATCTACAACGCAATCTTTGATTATGAAAAGGAACATAACGTGCAGTGGTTTGCTGAGAAACAACACGTCGCTTATCTCGGCAAGGAATTAAAGAAGGCCGAAATTTCGCTTGCACTGGGAAATAGTGGATATTATCAAGAGTAATAACCAGAATATATATAAGTCACTCTTAACAAAATTATGATATGTTCCGCTTCGCCCATCTTGCAGACATTCATATAGGTGGATGGAGGGATCCTAAGATGAAGGACCTCTCCACGCAAGCGTTTGGTGCAGCAGTTGACAGAATCATTGCTGAAAAATTAGATTTCATGCTCATCTCCGGAGATATTTTTAATACAGCTCTACCTGCTATAGATAAAGTAAAAGAAGTCACGAAAAAATTAAAGGAGGTGAAAGATGCAGGAATCCCAGTGTATATAATCGCTGGGTCTCATGATTTCTCCCCTTCGGGAAAGACCATGCTGGATGTGTTAGAACATGCTGGTTTGTGGAAAAATGTTGTTCGGGGAGAAGTGGTTGACGGTTTGCTGACGTTGTCTTTTACCGTCGATCAAAAAACCGGTGCAAAGATTACAGGCATGTTAGGCAAGAAAGGGATGCTTGATCGGGCTTACTATGAAAATCTGCAGCGCCAGAATCTAGAAGCTGAATCGGGGTATAAGATTTTCATGTTCCATACTGCGCTCTCTGAGTTCAAGCCAAAGGATATGGAGATGATGGAGGCGCATCCCCTTAGTTTATTGCCAAAGGGTTTTAATTATTATGCAGGCGGACATGTGCACTACATCTTTTCTAAACATGAGCAGGAGTATGGATTCATTGCGTATCCAGGTCCGCTTTTCCCAAATAACTTTGCAGAACTAGAAAAGCTTACATGTGGAGGATTCAACATAGTTACCGTAGATGGAGACAAGACGACGCTGGAATATGTTGCACTGCAATTGCATCCCTGTCTAAGCATCAGTATTAGTGCGCAGCATAAAACACCTGCAGAAGTGACAGATGAGTTATATGCAGAATTAGCAAAGCATAATCTTGAGAATGCGCTTGTGACAATACGTGTTGAGGGTGTGTTGTCACAAGGAAAGCCGGGAGCAATACAATTTGAGTCAATCTTTGACGGACTCTACAGGAGAAATGCTTATTTTGTGATGAAGAACACAGCCAAGCTCACTGCAGTTGAGTTCGATGAGATAAAAGGTGATGCCCAGCAGGTGGATGATGTTGAGGAGAAAGTGATTTCACAGCATGTCGGAAAAAATTCGCTCTTCTCTGCTGAGGAAGAGAAAAAGTTAGTGCTTTCGTTGCTTCAGGCATTATCTATGGAGAAAGGAGACGGTGAACGTACAAGTGATTTTGAAGAACGTCTCATCAAAGATGCAGAAAAGATATTGCTTATGAATAGACTATCCATTCATTAATTTTAAAAATACACTTATCTTCACTCGTCTATGTCAAAGAAACTTCCAGGAGAAGACTTGGAGCTCATACTTGCTGAATATGACAGTCTCTTACTGGGTGATGTGTATGACATCGCTGTGAAACAAGAGGAACGTGGTAATTCCGGATTAGCATTGAAGATATATGAATATGCTGTTAAGCGATTTAAGGTATCATGTAATGATACGACCTATGAAAGATATATGGGTGCTGTTATGTATACTGCACTTGGAAAGTTGTACTTTTTCAAAGAAGAGTATGATACTGCAGAAGTAGCATTATACAAAGCAGGCGAATTAAATGCGGGTAATCTTGAAGCCTTTTATTGGGAAGCGGAAATCTGTGCTGCCAAAGGGTTTATTGATAACGCAAAAACACTTTTTCGGCTTGTTCTCGAAAAAAGCAATAACAGTACGTTGATAGCTCAAACACAACGTCGCTTAAATGATTTTGAAAAGAAAGTTATCAACTAATGGAAAGTCATTGACTAAGGCGTCTTCCTCAGCATCGTTCTCGGAAATGGAATTGCATCCTTAATGTTGTCCAATCCGCATACCCATGCAATGACTCTTTCAACTCCAAGCCCGAATCCTCCATGCGGAACACTCCCATATTTCCTTGTGTCAAGATAAAATAGGTACTGATTTGGATCTTCTCCCTGTTCCCTCAGTCTTTTCTCTATTTGCGTGATATCTGATTCTCTTTCGCTGCCGCCAATGATTTCACCATAACACTCCGGCGCAATAAAATCACATCCATGCACGACGGTAGGATTTTTTGAATCTTCCTTCATGTAAAATGCTTTGACTGCTTTGGGATAATTTGTTACTATTATTGGCGTATCAAACATTTTTGAAAGCTCATCTTCCTCGATAGTCCTCAAATCTTTACCCCATTCTATTTCTATCTTGCATTTGTCTTTGAGTATATTGAGCACCTCATCATAAGTCATTCTAACAAAAGATTTTTTAACAGCAGACTCTAATTTTTTTATGTCCCTCTTTAGTATCCTGAGCTCATCCTGATTTTTCTCCAGCACTCTTCCGACTATGCATTTTAAAAGCCCTTCTCCATAATTTTGTATATCATCAAATGTAGCCCAGGCAGCTTCCATTTCTGCATGCCAGTATTCTGTCAAATGTCTTGATGTTTTCGATTTCTCTGCCCTGAAACTTGGTGCAATAGTGTATATTTTTTCCAGTGCAAATATTGCTGGTTCTGCGTACAGCTGCCATGTCTGCGCCAGGAAAACATCTTTTTGACCAAAGTAATCCACTTTGAACAAAGTTGAACCACCTTCACATTGGACTGATTGGAATAGGGGAGAATGATATTCATAGAACCCATTCTCTCTGAAATAGTCGTGTATTGCACCAAAAACAGTGCTTCTTATCTTAAGTATTGCCGTCATCTTTCTGCTTCTTAACCATAGATGTCTCATATCTGCCAAAAATTCAATTGATTGGTCCTTTGTAATGGGAAACTCGTGACTTTCACCTATTATTTCTAAATCAGTAATATCAATCTCATACTCAGAAGGCGCACGTTTTTCTGGTCGAATTGTGCCATGCACGATGACGCTTGCTTCAATAGTGGCACGTTGTATTGCATCCTCCCAAAGCCTTTGCGGCACTTTATCTTTCTCGACAATGCATTGGATTATATTGGTACTGTCTCTTACGATGATGAATGCAAACTGATTGCTCTTCCTTTCCCGGTGAACCCAACCGCGAATAGAGACTTGACCAGTTCCTTGCTCCATCGCTTCTTTAATAGACATCATGTTACAGCGGAAGTGCTACTGCGGTTTATAAAATTTAGCTGCGTGTATAACAGGAACTCTTTTTTGTCATCTTATAATCCATAACAGCATTTATCAGAAGGACACCAGCTCCACCATATAACATGGGAGAATATTCACCTATATACCGTGCACTAAAAACAGAAAACGATGCAAGCAACCCTACAAAGAGATATCTTTTCTTACCATGCTTTCGTGCATTGACATAAAGTCCAGCTATACCTATACCAAGTAAAAGTAGTGTGAGCCATTTTAGTAGTGTGAAATTGACAAGAAATCCCAATCCAATGGCAGAGAATAATGCGCCTACTGCTGGAACGCAGGCAGGACAGGCTACGCTAAAGAAAGACCCTAAACTGCTCCCTATTCCACCAACACCACTATATAAAAAAGTAAGCTTTTCTTTCATTGGTTGTTACCTCCATGTGCTGTCGGACATTTTCTGTCTCCATAATCGCAAAAGACACAACAACTCTTTTGTGCTGCAATGATTTTTTTGCATCCTTCGCAACGATAAAATGCCTGACAACTTGATGTTGGTGTCTCCATTTTCTGTTTATGCCCACATTCAGGACAGGTTATTTTACCAGTAGTCATACTACGTCTCCTTGATTTTTACTCATATTGCTCAGCCCATTGACTTAGTGGGATAATCACACTATAGAGTGTGCTTCCTTTTTCGGTGAGAGAGTATTCGACACGCGGTGGTCTTTCCATGAAAACTGTCCGTTTGATGAGATACTGCTTTCCAAGTTCATTTAACCTTTCGGATAACATCTTAGGACTAATGCCTTCAACTTTGTCCAAAATGCCATTAAAACGGAGTGTAGTAAAGTTACCAATCGTTACTAAAATTGATAATGTCCATTTTTTGCTAAGGAATGCTGTTGCGCATTCCAATGGGCGTGGACAATAACCTTTCCCTTTCATCTTGCAGCCTTGCGGCAAAACCTCTTTTGTTGTTGTTTTACTTACCATTTTGAAACTGTCTCCTTTAAATAATATGGATAATTTACTAAGTATATATTAGTAAGTATTAAAATCTTTCGGAGGTGAAAAATATGCCAAAAACAAAATCACGTTGTTGTGCAAGTGGAGTCTGTCCCTGTTGTCCATGCTGCATTTGCACGAAGAAATTAAGTCCACAAGCACGACAACTACTCAGTGAGGATAGAGAATAGAGGAAAGAAAATTTTGGTTCCTCCGCTATAATTTCTTTTTTTCTCTTCTCTTAAAGAAAAACTTTAATAAGACGGCATCCCTCTTTTCTCTAATGAACTTGCAAGATCTGGTGAAAATCACAGGGTTACCTGTTTTTATTGCATCTTTATGTTGCTTAAGTTCAGTTATTTTAGTTTTATTTGGGTTAAGCACAGTGAGTTTTGCAGCGTCGCTTGCAGATACATTTTATGGTTCTTACAGATGGCTCTTTCGCAGCGTAGGGCTGCTTTTGCTGGGTTTGAGTTTAGTAGTATACTTCCGTCAAAAGGGGATTTGTACACTAGACGAGGCGAAAAGAAGAAAAAAGATGATTATTAACACGATAATCATTAGTTTGATTACTGCTCTTGTTGGGTATCTGTTTTTTCTTTACGTTGTTGTGGAATATCTTGGTATCATTTTTCATATCTGGGGGTGAATACCTATCTGGTGGTGAAGATCACCTTCTTTGTGTACTCCCATGCAAGCTTCCACTTGGGCAATAAACCAACGATTTTGAATAGATAGATTGTTCTCTTCAACCACCATGCAAAGAACCCGAAAAAAGTAAAACCATTTATTTCTCCCACACCACAGAATTGACCAGCAGAAAGCAAAAATCCTCTGCACCGGAATGAAAAAGGCACAAGTGGTTTTCTCTCTACTACTCTGATAATATTTATTGCTACCACTCTTGCCTGTTGTTCAGCAGTTTGTGCAATTTTTGGTGCAAAAGTTGCAGCACAATCTCCTAAGGAAAAGACATTTTCTGCAGTTTTTACACGTAAATTTTTGTCAACAAGAACCTCGCCACTGATGGTGGTGATAGACATATCTGTAGGTGGTAACTCTTGTTTTACTCCTGTACACCAAATAAGGTAATCCACTCCTTTGGGTGGCGTATCCCAATGGGCATTGACTATTATGTTGATTTTTCTTTTTTTCAAACAGTTTTCTACACTGTGTCGAAAGTTGGAAGAGGCTGTTGGCAAAATTGTGGGAGCCCCTTGGTAAATGGTTACCTGGAACTTATTGGCTAATTCAGCTGCTAATTCCACTCCAGTTGCACCACCACCTAAGATGCCGATATGTGCAGAATGCGGAAGTACAGCTAATTCTTTTCTGATGTGTAATGCATCAGCAAGTGATTTCAATGTCACTTTTCCCGTTTCCCGCGCTTTTGCACCTAATGCAATAACTAAAATATCATAAGATATTGTCTGATTTCGCAGAGTAACTGTTTTGTTTTTTAGAGAGATATTACCTATTGACTCCTGAATAAATACATAATTTGTGAGAGAGAGAGCAAGGTGTGTAATCCTACTTGTATTACTTCTGGATCAATAATGCCCACAGCAACTTCATGAAGCAATGGAGAAAAAATAAAGGTTGGCTGCTTAGCAATAAGCGTTAGTGTATGTTCGGGGTGTCTTTTTAGATATGGTTGTAATCTTTTTGCTGTGTACACTGCTCCAAAACCGCCACCGAGTATAACAACATGGACCATGGAATATATTTAGGGAAGAACTTTTCTGACAGTGATTAAAGAGTAATTGCTTATATAGCAAAGAAATAATTTTATAATTAAACAAAATATTTAAAAATAGGTAAAAGAAACAACACGCTACGTAAACTAGGGGGGATACCTATGGAGAAAGTATATAGTAGTAATGGATGTACGGATTATGCAACGGTTGTCTTACGCGTTTTTTTTGGAGTTGCATTTTTCGTAGCTGGTTTAGATAAGTTTATGCATCTTGATATGGCCGGGAAGATGTTTGACATGCTGTTTGGCGACCTTGGAAGCATTATGCTGTGGTTAGCAATACTTATAGAAGTCGGTGGAGGTCTCGTTCTCCTCAGTGGGTATTACACACGAGATACAGCAATGCTCTTTATTCCATTTTTGCTTGTGGCAACAGTAGCGACATGGAAAATAGGAGGTATGGATGTTACGTCAACATTGAGAGAAATTCTCGTCATGAACACAGGTGGGGGAAACACTGCGGTAAATCTCTCGTATTTGGCTGGACTTGTTGCTTTAGCATTGCTCGGTGATGTGAAGAAGTAATTCTCTTGCTTCTTGCAATGCTTTTTTTCTATTTAGATATATCCTTTTATCAGCAGTTTTCCTAGCATTGTAAGGGAAACTGCTATTTTTCCTTTTGTTTCTGTTGTTTCAACAAGCCCATGTTCTCGTAATCCTTCTGATTTGAGGTTTCCATTGAGATGATATGAAAGTAATGGCAAACTCATTTTTAGTTTTCTACTCACCTGCTCCAAATCCATGTAACCGGTAGGATCATCATAAAGCAATCTTAAAATATGCATTTTCTTTTCTGTTAGTTGTGTATAATAAGAGAATTTCAGGACAGGCAAAAGCATTGGTTCTCCATTTTCCACAGCAAATGCTTTGATGCCATTAACAAACGCTGCACTTGTTGCTGCACATTGCATGGAGGGGTCTCCTGAGGAGATATTTATGACCATTTTTTTTTTTTTTCAT
>JAHFLT010000044.1 GCA_023264635.1 Candidatus Woesearchaeota archaeon
TTCCAATTCAGACTCCAGCTTCCGTATTCTTTTCAAGCGCTGCCACCAGCTCCCTTGCCTTTTGGCTATTGCATAATCCTTAATCTTTTGTTTTAGCTGGGCGTCATCAATTTTTTTTTTAATACCTGATGCATCGTATTCCACCACATGCTCTTTTAGTTTCACTTTCATCTGTTCCAACGCCTTCTTCTCGCCAAATCTCTTGAAGATATAGGCGCCTAACAATGGATACACCGGACCAGGCACGAACACAAGAGGGATGATTGTCTGTAAAAGGGAACATTCTTCCAGTGAAAGCGCAAGAAACAGGGAACCCATCCTGCTGGCCATGTAAAGATCACCTTTCACGCCACCGATCCCCTCAGCGACAGTCTTTATTCTCCCTTTTGATAGCTCTTTGTCAATCAACTCCTCCAATTTGGAGACATTCTTCTTATCTGTAACATGAAGGTGAACATCATAATTTATTGCAGAAAAATATTCCTTATAGCCAAAAGTAAATGAATCTTCATGAAGGACATATCCTACAAGGGGAACTTCTACAAAGCGATACGTCCTGTCTAACATGGTGTGTTTATCACCTCCATGTATTTAATAGTTCTCAAAGCTGTTCTCTGATGTTGACAAGAAATCGTTCGAAGTCTTCTTTTTTGATGCCAGCACCGCAAGCATATTCATGACCACCACCATAGCCCTGAATGCCCACTAATGCTTTCTTAATCAATGGAAGGATTTGAACACCCGACGAGCGCAAGGAGCAGCGCATTTCACCTGATTTCTCACGGCAGACAACAACTATCTTCTCTGGATTGCGATAGATTGCTTCCGTAGCAAGCTCAGCGGTAAAAGATGTCTTGTTTTCTGAATAAGTGAATACTATAAATTTATCTTTACCTATGCACTGCTGCAGTTCTTTCCAAAGCTCTTCATATTGTTTGTTTATGGGTGCAAACCTTCTGGAGAGGTATGCTCCCGTCTCTGTTGTCTGATGCAGAATTTCGTAAGGGTCTTTGATTTTGAGCAGCGCTGCAATATTCTTCTTGACATCTGGCATAGGTCCTTTTGTGACAAATTGAAAGATTCTCGCAAGCTTTCCCACCTGGCTCTCGAAGAGTGCAACTTCCGGCCTTGTAATTTTTTTATCGAGTAAATCAGGATAGCGCTGACAAAAAATATCTTTCCACTCCGGAATATGCCAGTCAGCTACCGTCCCTACCATTGCAATCCATTGTATCTCTTGTGCAAAAGAATCATTTTCCAATGCATTATAACAAAGAAGTGTTGTTGGGATATTCTGCGGCGGTGTATCTAAACGAGGATTAAAACGTTTTACCCCCTCGCACTCTGGTGGTTCATGATGGTCAACCCAGATAATAGGACGTTTTGCTTTGTCGATAAAATCCTGCTCAATTTCAGCGATGTCTAAAACAAAGATTTTTCCAGGGTCGTATTCTTCTACTCTCCTCAAGAAATTTTCATCAATATGTGGCCGTGATTTAACTATTGTCCAATGACCTTCTTTTTTGTATTTGTAGAACTGCAGAAAAGAGCACAAACCATCTGTGTCATCATGGAAAAAGAAGAGTGGATTTTTACATGAGTCGAGTTCTGCTTTGAGTGCTACATAATTGACCATATAATACGAAGAAAAAAGAAAGATTACTTAAAGGTTCGGAATTGCTAGTAATATCTGATTCCGCAGTTTCCCATCTTTGGATCACAACCGGTTCCACCGCAATTACTTGTCTTTTTCTGCCCATCCTGACAAAAGGTCATTTCACTCTGACCGGAACAAAACGGATCACTTTCTATGAATTTTTTTCCATCGCAACGGAGGAGTAAATTATTATAACACTTAATTTCGTCCTTCTTAGTACATGGAGTTACTGGAGGCGGGAGACGACATGCTTTTGTAACTGGGTCACATCCATATCTACTATCACAATAGGGCTTAACTAAATGTAACTTTCCTGTTTCGCACAAATAAACTTGTCCACCATTGCACCTTTTTTCATTTTCTTTAGTGCATGACTCAAGGCAGGTTTGATATTTTTCATCACAGACAGCATTCTGGTAGCACGGCTCACTACTGAACTCTTGATCTAGACCATTACATAAAGTTATAATATTTCCCGGTTTGCATATGATCTCCCCCACTTTAGTACATCTTTTTACAGTAAAGCTACGCAGTTGTGTAACTACTGGCGGGGTTAAAGACGCTCCATTTGTTTCAACAACTTCTAATTTTACTGTGTGAAGACCATTTGGTAAACTAGAAGTAGTATAGATTGTAGCTGATGAGTCTAAAGGATTTGCTTGGGCAATGGTATCAACAAATACTTTGATCTTTTTACCAGCAGCATTTGATGCTTTGAATTGTATTTGTGGTGTAGCTGTGGTTACTTTCGCTCCTTCTGTTGGTGAGGTGATTGTTATGGTGGGTAGAGATGATGGAGAAGGAACATTAACCTCAAAACTAACAGTAGCTGAAACTGCTGGAGACAAAGAATTGTAAGGTGGATTTGGCTCTACAATTTCTACTTTCACGGTATGTTTACCATTTATCAGGAGGTCTGAAGGGTCTGGTGTAAAAGACGTAGGCATACCCTCTAATATCTCGAATGTCATCATGGGGGTATCTGCACACCATCCACAACCATAGAGTATGTAGAATTCTGAAATTAATCCCGTAGTAGGTATAGGAAATTCTTTTGATGTGAAAACATCACGAGGATTAAAGGCTACAATATCATTTCCAGGCAATATTTTCACTTTAAACGGAATAGTATCTTTTGTTATTTCTGCTTTAGTAAACCAGTTATTGTAACCAATTTCTCCTTCAGGAAATGCATTTTTATGGGGTTGATTGTATAAAGAAGTGAGATCTAATGTAATATATTGTGTAGTTGGTGGATTTACAGGGAGCTTCTCATCTGGTTTCGTAGTAGTGGTCTTAACTGTCACTGCAACTACAGCAAGCTGGGCATTAATATCAAAATCTTTAATACGAATCGTATCGGCAGATACAGGAGTGTCTAATGTGATTTTAGCAAGATGAATATTACCTTTAAATGTTGCTGGCACAATTTGGCCATTTGCTTTTCTAGCGCCGAAAGATTCAACCAGAATCGGTGGCATAGAAGGTAATGTATACTTTGGAACATCGGTGGACCACTCATAAGCAGGGAAGTCTTTACTTATTACGACTTGACTATCTTTCATTAGATCAATACGCTTATTGAAATCAACAGACACTCTAATTTTCTTTCCTGCTGCATTCGTCGTTGTAAACCTTATCTCTGGTCTTGCGGTAGTTACTGTCGCTCCTTCTTTTGGAGAGGTGATTATTATAGACGGTCCGGGAGGAACAGCAACAGTAAAGCTTCTGAGAGGAGTTATTATCGTTGGAGACAATGAACTTCCATCTGCATTTACTACTTCAAATTTCACATTGTGTTGGGCATTACCCAATGAAGGAGTACTATAACTTATTGCTTTTGGGTCAAGCAATTGTACTTGAGCAGTACCATCTACATATGCTTTAATCTTCTTATCAGGAGGTATATTTGCAGGAGTGAATGCTACTGACACAACTGCTGTTGTCACTGTCGCTCCTTCTGTTGGGGAGGTGATTGTTATGGTGGGAGTGGTCTTAACTGTTACTGCAACTACAGCAAGCTGGGCATTAATATAAGCATCTTTAATACGAATCGTATCGGCAGATACAGGAGTGTCTAATGTGACTTTAGCAAGATAAATATTACCTCTATTCACTGTTGCTGGTATAATTTCACCACTTACTTTTTTAGCGCCAAAAGATTCAACCAGAATCTGTGGCATAGAAGACTTTGGAACATCGGTGGACCAATCATAAGCAGGGAATAGTCTACTTGTTACGACTTGACTATCTTTCATTAGATTTACTACTATCAATGGGTATTGGTATTCTGCGCACCACGCACAACCATAGAGTATGTAGACTTCTGAAATTAATCCAGTAGTAGTTATAGGAAATTCTTTTAATATGAGCTCAGCACGAGGATTAAAGGCTACAATATCCTTTCCAGGCAATATGTTCACTTTAAACGGAATAGTATCTTTTGTTATTTCTGCTTTAGTAAACCAGTTATTATAACCAATGTATCCTTCAGGAAATGCATTTGTATGGAGTTCATTGTATAAAGAAGTGAGATCTAATGTAATATATTGTGTAGTTGATGTTGTAGTAAGTGTTCCTGTGCTTGGAGCAGTAATTCTAATAGTAGGTGATGCTGTTGATGGAGAAGGAACACTTAGTGTAGAACTAATTGACTTAGCTGTATCAAACGCCAATTCTCCTTCTTCATTTGCATACAAAAGATAGCCTTTGCCAGGCTTCAGAGTAAATTCATAATTATCTATCTTGTTCCACTTCTGCTGTTTTTCATCAAATTCCCAAAAGGAGTCAATAGCGTCGCTAAAAGATTTTTCTTTTCCTTTACTTTTGATCTTTCCGTCCTTCGTTTTCACATCTATAGATACACCAATCGCATTCACCCCTTTAGTAAGGTGAATGCTCGATTGACTAGTAGCTATTGGTATCATGAAATAAGGGGCTCCAGCGGCCCCTTATAATCCCCAGCAACCTTTCGCCTCCCTCACTCGGTAACTCCTTCGGAGATTACCGTATCTCGGTCGGCGACGAAACTACCAATGCTTTTCT
>JAHFLT010000014.1 GCA_023264635.1 Candidatus Woesearchaeota archaeon
CAATTAAATAGAATATAATTATACTAGTTCTATGGCAAATCCACCACCACTTTATGATTATGAGAAAACGTATTGTTTTGTTGATGTGCCGGGTGTTGGCTATGCAGTGAATATTTCTCCTTTCTCATTTGGCATTGCAGGACAGGAAAGAGACCCGCCAGTTGCGTTATTTCTGCGTGAAGAAAAGCAAAGGAGCGAGCTCGAAAAACTCATTGTAAAGGAAGCAAACAAATCAACATGGCAGACAATATTGCATGGTATTGGTGACAATAGCAGATATTATCATCCCGGAGCTGCAATCCTGCTGGGAGTATGTTCAACTCCATTTATGTGTCCAATTCATATTGCCCTTGCCTTTTCTGTAGGGCTGCCGCTTGCGGGTATCCGCTATCTCCAAAAAAAAAGCACCGAGAAGATGACTAAATGGATAGCTAATGCACCTGCATACGAGGCACGTGTGCAGCCAATGCAAGAATATCTCACAAAGCAAGGGATAGAAGAGAAAATACAATCATATACACGTGCAAGAACTACGCTTGGTTTTACAGGCCAATTAAAGGCGCTGGTGAATGAACCTGCAGAACTGAAACAGCAACGTCTGGAGCTGGCACACGCATTTTCTACACTCTATGAGATAAGCACGAATCAAGTGTTTACTCTAAGATCAGATAGTTTTTATGCGCCGAGAGTGTCTATGGATGTATATGCATTCATGCGTAATGTCTATGAAGGCAAGTGGCTGAAACACCAAAAGCAAGTTATCTTTGCCCGGCCAGTTGAAGGCTGCAGTCAGTGCGAGCATTAACCATTTTGTGGACATATTGAGTGAGTTTTCTCAGCACTCTTTCCTTCAATGACTCATCTATGGCAAGTACATTCACTTCCCGAGCCCAATCCATGGTGGGTAGTTTTGTCAGCGTCCCTTTGAACGTGCGTCCAGCGTTCTCTACTTGCTTTTCAATGTCCTCTGCAATGTGACTTCCAAAAAGGCGAGTTGCCGGGAACTTTGAGAATGAATTAGCTCCAGCCCGCAACAAGAGCGGCAATGACTGCACTCTGTCTTTCCAGATACCGCACTGGATGTCCAACGTGGGAAAATGAACACGAACATTTGCAATCCACCATGCTTGCTCTTCAGGAGAGGGGATGTCTTTTTCAGTATAGATTGTTCCTTTTTCTGGGACAAGTGAGTAAATATGTATCTTTGATATGTGATATCGCTCAATCATCTCCAGCAACTGCGACAGATCCTCCCTTGTTTCACCAACACCGACAATGAATGTCATCGCATTCGCAAGTCCGATCTTATACGCCTCATCAAACATCCGCAGGTACGGCTCTATTGGTTTTGATGGGCAGATGCGTTTATGCACGACAGGATTGACAGTCTCGATGGCTCCCACGACACCACGGATAAATGGTTTGTATGCCTCCAACAAGTCAGGAGATAATGGTCCAATATTGAGCCAGAACTTGTTTCCATATGCTGTAGTAAGTAATGGAAGCAATCTTTTCATGTCTGCCGGAGAGAATGCATTTATTCCTCCAGAGAGGAATCCGGATTCCCATCCCAACACCCGACAAAGAATCGCCTCAGCAAGCAATGATTCTGTTGAGCGTCGCATTTTTTTCGGCTCTGCATTTGGCTGCACACTCATAAAACAGAATGTGCAGTCGCGGATGCTGCAATACCAGCTAAAGAAAATAGCGCGCTCGAAGTGCGTTTCTGATGGGAAATTTTTTTTATAGATACTATCTGCTTCCTCAATGATATCCATCTTTCCAGAAGTTCTTAGCGCCTTAAAAAAACTATCTGATTACGTAAGTGATATATGCCAATGACTCCAATGGAGGAGTTGCTCCTGTCTTCAGAAGAGCATTAAGAAGCTGGTAGATGCAATTATCTTTTTCAGCAGAAAGCATTGGTACATCTTTTTCAGTGGCTAGTATAGGATATTTCTGTGTGATTTTTTTCCAGAAAAGAGAGTAATGGATTTCTGGTACACCCTTCTTTTTTTTCTCTATGTAAAGAGAGAAGCCAGAATTGGTTGCTAAGAAAAAATTATTCACATCAGTCTCAGTCATGCCAAGAACTGTTGTAAAGTAGAACGATAGGATATTGTTTTTGTCTTCCTCTGATAACTCCCAACAAACTGTCATCCATATATCTTCTTTAGTCGGTGCTTCAGTAAAAATCCGTTTTTCAATTATCTCCTTGAGTCCTATTTGTTTTGTCAGCAGTAATTTATCAAGGGTCATTTTAGGTAATAATTATTCTCTGTGGCAGTCATTCTAGGTGATAGTCATTCTATCCTGGCCATTGGCCCATAGATACACCTACAGAAAGACTTTTTGCCATGCTTCTTCATACATTTCAGATTAGGCAATGGATGCTGTTTTGTGACTTCGGAGAATGTTAGCACCCACCCATCCAACTTCTTACAGGAAGCGCATGCATCCTTGTTGGACTCTATGACAACACTCCGAATGTTTTTGCTGTGGTGGTAATGTGCCAGAAGATTTTTTTGTGCAAGAACAAGGTTTGGCTTTGGGTCTCTTCCTAATTCAGCATCAATCATAGCGAGTTCGTAGTATAGTGCTTGTTGGACAAGCATATCATTCTTGTGCTGCACAAGCAGCTTTTTGTACAGCGAAAAAATAGCTTCATCATCAGTTTTTTTGTGGTGTCTTTCCTTTGAGTATTCTTTATCTGTTATTCCCCAATTCTTTAGTCTCGTCACCCAACGAAATGTGAAGTTAGAAGAGAGCCATGCATTTTCATGTGCTGGTTCAGCTGGCACGTCTACTTCCTGTTCTTTTTTGCCAAATAGGAATTCCCTAAGACTCATGGGATTATATCAGTATTTGCCCTTTAAATAATGTAGGTGTGCAAAACGCCATGCCCCCACTTTAACAAGATGTTTTCTTTTTTCATGGTAGTGCATTGTGGCTTGCAGCGGCCAGTCAAACAGCCAGCTACGGGTGATAACGAACCCATTGTCTTGTGCATATTTTCTAAGAAATTGTTCAGACTCAGTTTTATGGAAGGAATACACAATAGGTGCCAGTGAGAATGCTTTTTCCAGAAATACTCTGTCAGCATGTTTTTTCTGTACGCCGAATGGCGGGTTCTGAACCACAACATCCACTATCTGTTTGAAGTTCCCTATATCCTCTTCATCAAACAACACATGGAGCGTTGCACCGAGTTCGTTTTCTAAGAATACAACATTCTCTTTAGCCCTAGCAAGTGCCTCATTGTCAATATCCACTAGATGTACCAGTCTCGCTCCCAGCACAGCTGCCCCAATTCCCAGAATACCAGTTCCCGCACCAAGATCAGCTATTGTTTTGTCTTCTATGTCCCCTTGTAAGAGCATCTCCCACAGCACCGTTGCTGCTATCTCTGAGGGGATTGCATACTGTTCCAGCGCAGCTTTGGACGCATTGAACTCTTTCAGCTGTGAAAGCAATACAGCAAGTGTGCCTTTTGTCAGCATTGAGTGAAGAATACTCAGCCGTTTAAATTATTGTAGGATACTATGGTTTTATATATTTAAAAGAACAAGAGAAATAGAGCGTTGGAAACCGAGTTGAAAAAAGGTTATTCATCGTTTTAAAAGAGGTGGAAGTAATGGTAAAAAAAGAGGTATGTGGGAGTTGTCCCCCGTCTCAATGTCTGCGATGGTGGGGCATGGTTGTGACAGTGATAGGTATTCTATACCTTGGACAGGATATGCACTGGTGGGGATTCTGGACGCTCAATTGGTGGACTATTGCCTTCCTCTTGGTTGGTCTGTGTAAATTATGCTGGTCATATGCACTTGAATAGACAAAGCTTTATATAACACCAATCCATAAAAAAGTGTATTGCCCATGATAATAATGGGTAGATGAGGTGACTCTTATGGCTGAAGGCCGCTGCATGAAATGCAAAAAGAATGTACAAATTAAGGATGCAAAAGATACTGTCATGAAAAACGGAATGAAAGCTGTTAAAGGCACATGCGGTGCATGTGGAACAAAAGTCTTCCGCATTGTGGGAAAAGCATAAGCTTTTTCCTTTTTCTTTTTTCTCCTTTATACCTTAGGATTAATCTTAGGATTAGTATAAGTCTACTTTGTTACATACCTTGTTTTCCATTCACCTACAAGTTTTGCGTAAATGTATTCCATCAGTGGATGCAGATTAATCACGTCCTCTTCATTGTATTTGATGAGCAAATCGAGATACTCTTGGTCTCCAGAAGCAAAGAAAGATCTCCATAACCTAATGGGACTGCCATAAAGATGTTCTGGTCGCGGGATGCCTAGCTCTTTTTCAATATTCTTAAGTCCACCTTTCAGACCAATATGTTGGCATAAGCCGTGAAGGTCAATATGCGGTAGCGTGGTTGAGATTCCGAAGTACGCCTCTAGTAGTGGCATGTCGAATGATCTGCCATTGTATGTTATCAGCAGCTTTTTTTGGTGCAATGCATGTTCAAACAGTTTTTTGTCCATGGTAACTCCGCGTACCATGATCATTGTTTGGTGTGTATCATACATGCCGATTATTGTCGGCTCTCCGCGTCCATCTACTTCAATGTCCAAAAAAAGGGCATCTTCCTTGAAAGCGCCATACAATCTCCAGTGTTCCTGCTTTGGAAATACAGCAGTAATAGATGAACTATCATCCTCAAGCAAGTGGCGCCGCATTTGCATGATACTGACATCGTATTGTTTTTTTTTCTCTGATGACAGTCCATGTATTTTCTTTACCCGTAGGAATTGCTCCCACGAAAGAATGTCACTCTCCCAAAGCATCTCCTCCTTTTTTTTACCGATTCCTGGTAAAAAACAGAATGAATGAGTAAGCATATTCATACTAATAGCAGTGATTATAAAATGCTTACGAGACACCGCTTTCTTTTATGATAAGTCGACCTGTCGTAGCATCCAATGCAGCCATGACACCTATCGGAAGGGTCGCTCTGTTGTTTCCGTGACCTATGGGAAGGTTATAGATTGTCGGAAGCTGTAATGGCTGTAGCAGCTCAAGGAGAACATCTTCTACGCTCAAAGAGGAGTAATAGCCAGGTCTGAATTCATTTGGAGTGCATTTGATACATTCACCAATCACAATACCCGCAGCATCTTTGAGTTTTCCGGCGTGTAATAGCTGAGTGAGCATCATATCAAAATGATAAGGCTCCACTTCTACTTCCTCTAAGAAGAGGATTTTCCCTTTGGTATCAATTTCATATGGTGTTCCTAAAGAAGCAGTAACCAGTGAAAGGTTGCCTCCTATGAGCTGCCCATCAGCTCTTCCTGGTGTTATCGTCCATATCCATGGATTCTGTGGAGAGGGTTCGATGTCTCCGATAGGAGTTTTCTTTGTCAACGCTTTTAGTAAATATCTCGTTGTGTAATCAGATAAGATTTCCTCTGTCGCAAGTCCGGCTACAGAAGGCCCATGGAATGTCACAAGTCCGGTTTTCTGAAGAATTGCGAGATGCAACGCAGTGATATCAGAGTATCCCAGAAAGATTTTCGGGTTTTTTTTTATGGCATCATAATCCAATTGTGGTAACAAACGCATTGATCCATAGCCACCCTGCAAACAGAAGATAGCTTTAACTTCTCTGTCTCGGAACATTGCATTGAAATCTTCAACTCTTTCCCGATCTGATCCGGCAAAATAACCATGAACTCTGGTCACATACTTGCCAAGCTTTACTTTGTATCCCCACTTCTCCAAAAGCTTTACCGAACGGATAAGCGTCGTACGCTCAAAACTAGGTGAAGCAGGCGCAACAATGCCTATCGTGTCTCCCCGTTTCAATGCTTCTGGCTTAATCATATACGGAAATGGATGTTAGAGAGTATATAAATAAATCGGTCATCTGACGCCATTGGCGCAACAATTACTTCATCTCTCTTATCTTTTTCTTACTCTCGTCCCATTCCTGCAGAAACCGTTTCACTGTCTTCGCCACGTGCTCTGGCTGGGTTTTGAGAATATCTGCAGCTTGTTGCAGGAGATCGCCTGTTGACTCTTTAGTGCTTGTCAATTCCAATTCCTTAGCAGCTATTTTTTGGTTTTTTTGGACAGCTTTTTGTGTACTTTTCCATTTTCCAAAAAGTTCCTGCACGCGTCCAGGCACACATTCTTCAGCAATACCTAATAGTAAAGCCACTTCTCGCAGCGCAAAAATTGTGTCTTCTTTCACTTTTTCAGCTGCACTACCAGCCACAAAAGTAAGTCGTACTATTCCATCTGAGATTTTATTGCTTTTGATGATCCGTATCTTACCAGCTTCTTTTGTATTGTGTAAGTGCGTTCCCCCACAGCATTCCACATCAACTTCCGGAATTTCTACAATGCGCAGTTCCTTCCCCGGCACGACACCACCCTGATATATTCTCATCCCAAACTTCTGCTCAGCAGCTGTACGCGAATAGAATGATAACTTTGTCTGTATTGCTTCGCGCACCAGCTTGTTCGCTTCTTCCTCAATCTTCTTTAATTCCTCTTCGCTTAGGCTTTGGTAATGCGTTATGTCTATGTGTGCCTTTTCCTCTTGTTTCTTTGCGCCAGCCTGGTTAACATGATTTCCCAGCACACGGCGTGCAGCAGCATTAATGATATGCGTAGCTGTATGATGCTGCGCAAGCTGGAAACGCCGTTTCTTGTCTATTTCTCCGGCAATGGTGTCACCTTCTTTGAATCGTGGATGCTCAGCCAGCTTATGCACAATGATATTACTTTGCTTAAACACATCAACCACCCTATGAGAACCTAATACCCCTGTATCATATTCCTGCCCACCTGATGTTGGATAAAAATAAGTCTTGTCTAGTATAACATATTGCCCAATAACCTTTAGCACTTTTGCAGAGAAATCTGTCTTTCTGTAATCTTCATAATACATAGTTTTTGTCTCAGGTACATCTTCCAGAGACAGCTGTTCTTTCTCTTCGGCTTCTTTCCCTTCCTGTTGTTCGTGTAGTTCTGCAACACGTGCATAAAAGTTATCCGGTACTTTGACATTGACACAAATTTTCTTTGCCTCTTCCTCAATGAGTTCAGGAGAAATACCTTGGTTATCATAAAGCGTCAGCAGTTTTTCATCAGTAATTTTTTCCTTGGCTGCCAGCAGGCGCTGTATTACTTGTCGTGATTTCTGCCGTGTACTTTCATATTTGTTTTTTTCGACATCAAGTATCTCATGGACATCTTCCAGATTTTCCATGAGCTCAGGGAAAAGGGGTTTTATGTATTCAGCATGAGTTTGGGCAACATCCGCTAAATGGATGTTCCAGCCGTAATGGTCTATGAATGAGAGCGCTCTACGTAAGATGACCCTTAGATTATAACCACCACGCACATTACTTGGCAGTGCACCATCATTCAATGCAAAAAGCAGGCTTCGTGTATGCTCAGCTACAGAATATATTGCTGCAAGCGGCTGGACAGCATCGCGTAAATCCTTTGTGTCCATATTCATCTTCTTTGCTACAGAATTCCATGCTTTATCGATGTTCTCGACCTCATCTACATTTAAATAGGAGGCATATGGCAGGAATCGTCTTATAACATCCTTTTCACCTGTAACACCTGTTGCGTGTAATAGTTTTTTACAGACTGTGGGAAATGTTGTCTCATAGCTTGTGCTCGTGCCTTGCGTGAACCATGCATTTCTCTCATGTCCCATGCCCATATCGAGCACTTTCAAATTCAGCTCTCGTGGGCCATGGGGAGTTGTTTCGTAGAGCATATACACCTGATTTCCCAGTTCAAGTCCTCGGGAATAGTATTCCATCGACGGCCCAAAATTCCCGCCACCTGCCCAGGCATCTTCATGGAATGTTATTTCTTTATCTGACAGGCCTAGCCCTTTGTTAAGCCACGTTTTTATGTCTGAGAAGTATTTTGCCTGATCAAACTTGTCTTTTGGCATGAATGCATGTTGCCCAATCATAACAAAGCCGGTGTAATGCGCCCCCGTTATACCAACATTATCTATATCATTAAAGCGGAGACAGAATTGCGGCACTACCAATGGATTCGCAGGTGGAGTGACTTCTCCTGATACAACATATGGCTGGAAATCATAAATAGATGCCTGCACAAAATCAGTATCTGTTCTCCATCTGGCTGTCACAGGATAACGTTTTATCGGCGTGTAGCCTAATTTGCTGAACAGCTTTGAGAAATTCTGCCATGTCTCAATGTAGTCCATCTTATTTTTTGCAGGAGGCTTATCAAAGAATTTGAAGCCACCAGAACATGCAGGATCACCACACGTTTTCCTGTCAGCATGCACTGTCCAGTAGAATGTGCCGCACGTGCATTGTTTGCGCATGAAACCATTATTCTTCAGTACATCAACAGCATAATACTTCTCAGGACTTTTTGATGCCTTCAGCTTGAACTCTTTCTTTACTTCTTTGTCACTCATCATGAGGTTAAAAAGAGGGAATTATTTAAAGGTTTGTTGATTCCGTTTTAACGGCATTAAAGAATTGTTTCCCCGTCACTCAATCTCTTTGCAAGGTTCTGTACCTTTCTATTGCTTTTTGTTTTTGGAGTTTGAGTTGTTGTTGTTTGATTATTCTTACTGCTTGTCCCGAAGCAGAGGGAGGTTGGGATAATGGTTGAACACTAGTTACTGGTTGAGAGGTTTTGGGTTAGGACGATAAGGGGGTGACACGGATGTTGTCAACCTTAAATCGTGTAGGCAAACCGCTTCCTGAAGTACCAGTAGTTTCTGTTAACTCAGGATAAAACGAATTATACTGAGGTATTCTATGTTCAACAGTTCCTAACAAGAAATGAGTAGATGTAGTTATAGTATTATCAGTTCCTTCCAATATCTGACCAGCGACTTGTACTTTAAATCTTCCATCTTTGTCTCTAGTTATCTTAATGTGATAATTATCCTGAGCGGGTATATTTTTTTTAGATAAAATCGTTATCTCTTCTCCTTTTCCGATAGTCTTATTCAATCCTACGGAAGAACCAGAAGAATATAGGTAAAGATGATATCCCTCCCGAGGGAGTAATTTCTTTGAAGTCATTTTTGATGTAATAAACCAAATATCAGCTACTAAGCCTAACTCTTTCCCTTTCCCATTTACATGTCTCCCAACATCAAATTCCCAAGTTCCGTATGCCTGTGTACTTTCTATTGCAATACGCCCTAAACGAACACTCCGTGGATATTGATAAGGGTAGCTAACAAATAATTCTCCATTGATAACCTCTATGGGAATGGGTGTTACCTTTCCATCTAATTCAAATAAAGGATCATCTAACTCTCTAGGATAACCTACTGGACGGGCTACTTTTGGATATTCGAATACTCCAACTTTCCACACCGGATTCTTCGTATAATCTCCATCTTCAAAATTATCAGACCAGCCACCTATTATTTTAGCTGTCTCAAACACCAACTCTCCCTCTTCCTTTGCATACAAGAGATAGCCTTTGCCAGGCTTCAGAGTAAATTCATAATTATCTATCTTGTTCCACTTCTGCGTTTTTCCATCAAATTCCCAAAAGGAGTCAATAGCGTCGCTAAAAGATTTTTCTGTTCCTTTACTTTTGATTTTTCCATCTTTTATTTGTACATCAATAGATACACCAATCACATTCACCCCTTTAGTAAGGTGAATGCTCGATTGACTAGTAACATCTATTGATATCCTCATTTTTCCCCCCTGCACAAAATCAATAAAATAGCCAGTGTTTGGCTCAAGTGTTCGCATTGGATTAAAGCGTTCCCATTTACTATCTTTTAATTGATATATTGCCATTGCTGGTTGATAGATCTTGTTATATTTCCAATTTCCTAGCGCCAAACCTGTTACTGTTGAGCTGGGAAATGAAACAAGATTCCATCCTGCAGGCACATCTATTTCTTTTGTTTGTCCTGCTGTTTGATATCCGGTTATCTGTGCTGTGACTATCAGGCTAGAGAGCGAAATAAGAATTAAAAGAGCAACAACCCACTTTTTCATTTCACTTTCTTATTCTCAAGAACTATTTATACTTTCCGATTCAGTCAACCACTTCCAAAGAGCCACACCAGTGAGCCCCAAAAATGATACCATCAAGAGCATACTATCTTGCTGTTGCTGCTGTACTAGCTTATCTAGACCTTTTAATTCACCCACCAATGTATCTCCTTCCAGAAGGAGTTTCTGCTGCTTCATATGAACAAGTGCCAGTTCAAGATCTTTTTCCACTTTCTGCGCCTGCTCTTTTACTTTACCTTCACTCTGTTTGGTCACATATGTGCCGTAGGATTGCCATGTTTGTGTGAGCAATTTATCATATTGATCAAGGTAAAGATATTGTTTCATAGCAGGGTGGGTAGAGAAGTAATCATTGACTTTTTTCTCATTATAGAATCCCGAAGCACCGAAATAAATTGATGCTACCCCACATCCAACCAACAAAAGTGTTTTTGTGTTCATCTTTTTTTTCCAGTTCTCTATAATTATAAATTTATCTCTTTTGCTCATCAAATAGTTTCTGCACATACGACAATGGCGAGCAGTCCTCGGCATTCTTATCTGTTCTCAATCTGACGAGTCTTGGGAATCGGAGCGCAAATCCTGAAGCATAGGATGGACTACGTTGTATCTCTTCATATGCGAGTTCTAGCACAACAGCTGGGTTTATAGCAACTCTTCTTCCTTTTTCACGGATAATCAAAGGCTTAAGCTGTTCAGTGAGCGCAGCAAAACTTACTCCTTCAGTTATGTTTTTGGTTATTTCCTTGAAACCAGTCCCCACTTTCCCTAGTTCAAGATATTTATCCACATCACGACATGCAACGGTGAATGAGGAGAGCATGTTTACCCTTTTCCCTTCTCCCCATTCAGCTCCCACAATCACAAGATCAAGTGTATCCATAGTGGGTTTTATCTTGACGCCATAGCCAACACGTGCACCTGGCTGATACGGCGCTGTGAGGGATTTAACCATTATGCCTTCTGTCCCTCTTCCCAGCGCAAGGTTATAGAACTCGGCAGCATCATCTTCCTTATCGGTGACAAGCTGGTGTGCAAGTCTGATGGCAGCATCCTCTATTTTCACAATAGAACTGAGCAACTGCCGCCGTTCAGCAAATGGCAAACGTATCAATGTTCTGCCATTGAGCTCAAGAATGTCGAAGAGTATAACAAGTACAGGAACATCCTTTGACATAAGATGGACATCATACTTTCGCTGGATGCGTTGGGAGATATCCTGAAATGGTGCAAAGTGCTGCTGTGATGTATCAAATCCAACTATCTCTGCATCTAAAATATAATCGTGAGAAGACACACACTTCCCAATGACTTCTACAACATCTGGAAACTGTGGAGTAACATCATCAAGCTTTCTTGTAAAGAGTTTAATGCAGTCTCCATTCCGATGGATCTGTAGCCTGAATCCATCGTATTTGAATTCACATGCAGCTGGCTTGCCCACGATTGAAAATGCCTCTTTTATGGACTGCGCTTTCTGGAAAAGCATAAGCTTCAGTGGTTTTCCCGGAATAAGGCCGGTATCCAGCAACTTCCGTACACTTCTCATTTTTGCGCGTCTTGCAACCAGAGGAAGATCATTGAATATGTCAAGTGCTTCCTGTATGTCTTGCGTGAAAGTATTATACACTTCTCGTGCAATGTGCTCATTTGGCGTGATTATGAGATCTGCGTCAGCTATATCAGTGAGCTCTTGCTGTGTCGTGATGTTTATTATTCTCTTTCCCTGCGGTTGAGCAACAACCCCTCGGCAAAAAACGCAAGCATTAGTCTTAGGTTGTGTGGCATTGCAGCGTGTGCAGGTGCTAGCCAAATAGCTGATTTTTGGATAATATGCCCACACCAGAGCATCCCGCATCAATCCTTCACCAGCACCTACCCGCATATCGCCTAAGACAGTCCGTACAATATATTGTGCTTCTTTCGGCTCAGCGCTCGTCAATAGCTCTGCAATATACTGTGCCTTCACATCAACAGCTCCCTCTCCCTCGAGCTCTGCAAGCTTCTTGATGTTCGCGAATACTTTTGCAACTGTTATCCTCTGCGCAAAAAGGGTCTGTTGCTTCTTTGTTTTCACCAGTTCAGCAGCAGTTTTTCCAAGATCACCTGTTGTTCTCCAATGGTCTTCAATCTCTTTATATCCCGTAGCTAGCGCTATTGCTTTGCTAAGGAGTTTTGCAGCAACGCCTATCTTCTTCTCTTCTGCAGTCGGAAATACAGTTCCTTGCAAGAGGAGTACCACTTTATCCAGCTCATCTGCAGGTATCTCTTCAATAAATCTTGCAAGATGTGCGATCTTTTCCAATCGCTTAGGAGTTCCCTCTACTTTCTCATACACATCAACAAGTGAGCTGTAGCGCATGTACAAGTGCGCACCTCCTTTCTTTTTTAAGATTTGCCTTATTGTGCGATTATTATTCTTTTCACTAATCTCAACATAACCTTTGTACTTTCATAAAATTTAAATAGAGCGTAACCCATAGAAAAACACAACCTATTGTGTTTTAGTTGTTTTGAAACACAACAAATTGGGGCTAAGAGGAGAGGGTAATATTGGGGTAAAGGAAAAGTAGTATGGGGGTTGAGAGTAATAAATTGAGGTGATTGGTGATTGATGATGGAAAAAGAGGGTTTGGTTGGGAGTTTGATGGTTGGGGAGGTAGTTACGCGGTTGTATACGAAACAAGGTATCAATCCACTGGACACTATTGCTTATGAGAAACGTGATTCTCGTATCATAAATAGTAAGGGTGAAGTTAAGTTTGAGATGAAGGATGTTGGTGTTCCACCTTCCTGGTCGCAGCTTGCCACCGATATTCTTGCTGAAAAATATATTATGAAACGCGGCGTTCCTAACACAGGACGCGAAATCGGTGCAAGGGAAGTTGTTCATCGCATTAGTGATACTATCCGCCAGTATGGAGAACAACTAAAATACTTTACATCCAAGGAAGAAGCAGAAACATTTCAGGCAGAATTGAGTTACATGCTTATCAATCAGATTGGCGCTTTTAATTCCCCTGTCTGGTTCAACGTGGGCCATTACCAGCAGTATGGCATCAAAGGGGGTGGAAAACAAAATTACTTCTGGAATCCTAAGACAGATACGATTGAGAAAGTATCAAACACGTACGAGCATCCTCAATGTTCAGCATGTTTTATCCAATCTGTAGAAGATAACCTGGAAAGCATGATGACGCTCCAGAATGCAGAGGTACGGCTTTTCAAAGGAGGATCAGGTACAGGAACCAATTTTTCTATGGTTCGCGGAGCTGGTGAGCGTCTGTCTGCTGGTGGAAAATCCTCTGGTCTTATTTCATTTCTTAAGGGATATGATGCCTGGGCAGGCGTTATCAAAAGCGGTGGCACAACAAGAAGAGCAGCAAAGATGGTCATCCTCGATATCGACCACCCGGATATAGAAGACTTTATTGAGTGGAAAGTCAAAGAGGAAAAAATTGTTGCTGCTCTTGCCAAAGCAGGATACTCTGCTGCCCATTTTGAGGATGAAGCGCAACAGCATGCATGGGGACAGAATGCGAACAATAGTGTCAGGGTTACTGATGAATTCATGCATGCTGTAGAAAATGATGGTATGTGGGTGACGCGGGAAAGAACAACTGGCAACGTGAAAAAAGAGTATAGGGCAAGGGATATTTGGGATAAGATTTGTAAGGCTGCATGGGAATCGGGAGATCCCGGGCTGCAATTTGATACGACGGTGAATAAGTGGCACACGTGTAAGGAAAGCGGAAGAATCAATGCCTCTAATCCATGTAGCGAATACATGTTTCTTGATGATTCTGCCTGTAATCTCGCCTCTCTGAATCTCATGAAATTCTTTACGGAAAATGGATCTTTTGACGTAGAAAAATACAAACACGCATGTGAGGTGTTCACTCTTGCACAAGAGATAATTGTGGATATGTCTTCCTATCCAACAGAACAAATAGCAAAAAATAGTCATGATTTCAGACCACTGGGACTCGGGTATGCGAATCTTGGCGCATTGTTGATGGTGAATGGTGTGCCTTATGACAGCGATAAGGGAAGGGGAATAGCCGGAGCGTTGACCGCAATCATGACAGGTACAGCGTATGCACAGTCAGCGAAAATCGCAGCACGCATGGGATCGTTTGCAGTATATAACAAGAACAAAGAATCAATGCTCGATGTTATTCGTCAGCACCGCAGTGCTGTAAAAGATATACATAAGGAATGCCCGGGGTATTTGATAAAAGCTGCTGCTGATAGCTGGAATCTGGCATGGGAACTGGGTGAAAAGTACGGATATCGCAATGCGCAGGCAACTGTTCTCGCTCCAACTGGAACAATAGGGTTGCTGATGGATTGTGATACTACTGGTGTAGAGCCTGAACTTTCATTGATCAAGATAAAAAAATTAGCTGGAGGCGGCCAGGTAGTCATAAAGAACCAGAGCATCGCACTATCATTGCATCATCTTGGTTATGAACAGAAAAAGATTGAGGACATTGTAGCATACCAGCATGATCATAACCATATAGAAGGAGCGCCGCACCTTAGTCAGGAACATTATGCGGTTTTTGATTGTGCCTTTAAGACCAAGGAGGGAAAGCGCTTTATTCTCCCGGAAGGTCATGTTACTATGATGGCTGCAGTACAGCCATTCATCAGCGGTGCTATTTCTAAGACAGTAAATATTCCCTCAGATGCAAAACCAGAAGATGTTGCAGTTGCATATCTGGCAGCATGGAAAATGGGCTTGAAAGCAATTGCGCCATACAGAGATGGCTCAAAAGTATCTCAACCATTGAACGCCGGTAAAGAAGAACAATTAGAAAAAAAAGTGGGATGGGGAGAGCGAAAACAGCTTGAGAAGAGCCACGAGTTCTGGGGGGTCAAAGTAAAAATTGGCGGTCACACACTCCGGCTGCATACAGGTGAGTATCTCGATGGAACACCTGGTGAAATTTTTGTTGAGATGTACAAGGATGGTTCTGATTTCAAAGGGGCATTACATGCATGGGCAGTTGCATCATCAAAAGCACTTCAGCATGGGCTGTCTCTTGAGGAATTTGTCGATACAAACAAAAGCGTTGAATCAGAACCAAAAGGATTCACAGACCACGAATACATCAAAAGCTGTACTTCTGTGTACGATTTCGTAGCACGGTGGATAGAGCTCGAATATCTGGGTCGTAAGGACTTTGTTGAGAAAAGCTATGAGCTAAAAGTGGATCCGGCAAAACTCCGAGTTAATGTCACAAAGGCTCGTACAAAGCAACAACCGGTTGTTGAGCTTAGTGAAAAGAAAACAAGTCTGGATATTGTTGCTGGAGGTCCTCCATGCATAGAATGCGGTTTTAGCACAGTACGCAATGGTACGTGTTTTAAATGCAATAATTGTGGAGCCACTATGGGCTGTAGTTAGAATTTTTTTGCCTACATTCCAAGATGTTATTTTTAACAGAGCAAGTCGTTGCACACCATTGCCCCTTTTAAGAGTAATAATTCCATCATTCACTTCTTTGATGATGAGCTTCTTTTTCAACCGCTTATCGGTGAACGTGGCGTTTCTCACGCTAAAGTATTGATACCCCGTCTTAACTCATTTCTCTCCATTGAAGAACATAAAGAGAATAGAAATGCAACGCATAAGGATGGAAAGGGGAACTGAGAGGTAGAGAAAAGTTGCTTTTAGTAGTAATAGTGATGAAATATGCCTGCGGCTGCATAAAACAATTGTTTTGCTGTTAAACCGAAAATTATCTGCTCTTGATGTTGTAATGGTTGTGGGATTTGGTACATTGTGGTGACCTCCGAGAAAAGATAAGTCACAATAAAAATAGTCTTTACCTAGCTACCTCTTTCATCATGCGCTTTTGGTAGTCAAGAAGTTCTTCATTTTCTGCTGGTGGGTGATTGAGGACATATATTATACCTGTTTTGCCATGATTATCTACAATCGGTTTCACCACAGCATATGCAATTTCATAATAGAGGGGTTCTGCCACAATAGATACTAATTTCGTTCTGGTCACATTCTGCCAATTAGAAAGAATTATGGTATTATTAACCATTTCACGAGCAATATATTCAGCAATACCCTCCCCAACAAGTGAATTAAAAGTTGTATTACGAAAATAAAAGTGAACAAGCTCATGATGAAGAAGTTGTTCAATATCATATACATTTCCCCACGTTAAGAGATAGAGAACAATATTTCGTAAAGTGTGCCCAGGAAGAAGAACTGGTAGTTTTTTCAGGTAGATTATATTATTGGAGAAGACTCCATGAATCGTAGATTTATTCCCCGGGCTTGTAGTGGAAAGTTCAGTAGGAAACCCAATAACAACAATAGGTAATTCCTTATACGCCATCCCAAAGCGCTGTTCCTGCATTTTAGTCAATCTAATAATGTTTGAATGAACGTACATTTCAGCATCGTTTACAGCAAACGTAAGAAAAAACATATAAAACAGCGTTAATACAAAAAAACAGCAAAAAAAACCTACAAAAGCAAGTCGCCAGTTTATCTTTTTCTGTAGTTTTATGTTTATGAGTTGTCCGTCTCTGTACTCTAACTGAATGCGAAAAGGTTGCATTTGCTCATGAAAAACAGAGTAATGGTATAAATATATTTCCTAATTAGGAAACCTAAATAAGAATCTTTATAAAGAAATATTACTTCCCAATAAAAATGACACACTCCCAAAATAAATCAGACTAAAGTGGGGGTTTCTCACGCAAACCCCTTCACTTAAACCTTTCCCTCTAGCGAGGTCATGCCAGTGGCACTAAAGGTTTACTGTGGGGTTCGCTAAACGAGAACCCCCTAGCGATTACGAGCAACCACCTTCAGCATGAGGTGGTAGCACTGACTAAAAAACTACATCCGCACTTTAATCCCGAAGTGCATAAGATTGAGAGCAAAAATTGAATTATTTACATCAACTTAAGGATTGTAGAAAAAAAATTGAAATGCAGAATACTGGGAGTATAAACATGGCAAAGAAAGAAAAAACACTAAGAAAATTTGATAATATTTGGAAAGCAACTGTCAGAGTCCCAGATATGGCAACAGCTAACACCAAAACATTCAGGTCAAAGAAGAAAGCTAAAAAATGGTTAGACCGATGGTAAAACATCATCAATCTTTGACTTTAGGATTTCAATAAGCTCAGGTTGGTTATAATGGTAAACATCAGGAACATCAAGGGAAAGTATGCGTTTAAGCATATATTGTTTAGGAAACTTTTTAGCTATTTCGCTACGCTGAGCTTCTTCCATCACGATAACAGTATCAGCCCAAGAAATCTGTCTTTCAGTAACAGGTTTAGTATTATAAAGACCTGCGGATTTAGTCTTAAATCTATCTTTAAAGATTTCTTCAGCAGTCTTGCTTCTGTTTTCGTTTTGATTGCAGATAAACAATACATTCATAGAAGATATACAAGTGGCTACTTAAATATAAAGTTTCCTCTCGCAAAACTAACAGAAGGAGGTAACGGGCTTCCTCCCACAGATAAATCTGTGGGTATCCGCCCTACGATTTTATGACAAAATGGTATGAATGGTTTTCATTCCAAACGCATGAAAAAATATGGGATGCCTTTGAAGAGATAGAAAACATTCTGTCAAACAAAGGAAATCTGCGTGTCTTGATCATTATGTACCATGTAACGGGGATGCTTAAAGGCTATTTTAAGAAAAAAAAGCTACGGTTTACTGAGATTAAAGAGGTAACAAAATTACCATTAAGTACTTTGAGAAAATCACTTGACAAGCTTTGTGAAAAAGGATTGGTTACTGTAGTTTATTTTGATGTCAAAACGCCAAGGAAGGATAGCCAAGTACCGCATTATGAACTAACGGATAAAGGATTCGAATTTTGCACACTCAACTTAATGGGATATAAGACACTCCTAATAGATCGCCTGTCAGCGGCTCGGCATGTAAAATTATTATTGCCCAATGAAAAAGCACAATAGCACTATCAGCATGAGTAGAAGAAGAAGCTTGGAAGATTACTCCCCCGCCTGGAAATGTTGCACCGACGGTGCTGTTCCTTATAGTGGTGTTGTGCTATCAGACATAAGAATCCACATTTGCACTTTCAATATCATTGGAATTCCTGTTATATTCTCCCCTTAGGGATTGAGTTTTAGTGCAACGTCACAAAGTGAAAACTCAAAGTTGTCGGTACTATAGTAAAAAATGGGGGTAGGCGAGGTCAAAACTGTGATGATCAATGAATTTCATTCCACTAAACAAGTGGTCCGTACCCTTCATAAAATAATGGTAGAATCATGCCAGCTGCTGCATGATGTACGTGGTGGCAGTGAAATAACCAAACTCCTGGATTATCAGCAACGAGTTCTATATCATAACGCTCTCCAGGATGAACTGGAAGATTATCACGAATTTGTTGTGCTGATTCAGGAACAGGATAACCATCAATGGCTACAACCTTAAATGCATGACCGTGTGTATGCATCGGGTGAATTTCTTGTGTGCCTGCATTTATGAGACGAATAAGGATGTGCTCATTCTCTTTAACCATTAAAGGATCAATGTCCGGAAATATCCTGCCATTTATTGTGAAAACATTATAATCGTGTTTGTGGATGTGTTCTCCATCCTGACCAATCATTTCCAATGCCTTGTTAAACCCGCCTGAAGTTATTTCCCATTCGTCTAAAATATAAACATATTCCCTATCATATTTTTTCACATCTATTTTTGGTTCGATTATAAATGCTCCAGATAAACCCATGTCCATTTGTAAGGCGACATCTTCATGTGAAGAACCATGGGTGTGATAGAAATGTGTTCCTGCATTTTTTGCAGTGAATTCATAAACAAATGTTTCCCCTGGCTTAATGGGATGTTGCGTTAATCCGGGAATACCATCGGCTTTGTTTTCTACATGTACGCCGTGCCAATGAATACTAGTTGGAACACGAAGATTATTTTTAACAATCACACGAACTTTATCTCCTTCTGTTACTCTAATTTCTGGTCCTGGGATTTGATCGTTATAGGTCCAAGCATAAACCAATTTTCCTTTGGCATATTCCCAGCGAATCTCATCAACGGAGAGCTGGAATTCTTTAACTCCTTCTTTTTCAAGATAATTTAATCGCGCTATTCTATCTGTCGGAGTTTTCAGAGGAAGTTTCATTAAATTTTCCATGCTGATGGTTGTCTCTGAGTGACCATTGTGTACTTCTCTGGGAGTCAGAAAATAAGCACCTGCTAAAAACAAGCTAGTAATGAGTGTGATGATAATAAACGTTTTAACATGATTTTGCATTTTATTCCCAATGGGTAAATTTTCTATTTTCTTCCCTTCTTCCTGAGAATTTGGAAGACTGAATATAGCATATAGAAGAACGATGCCCAGAATATTATAAGCATTATTCCTGCAAACACATGACCTTCAGCAAAATGATGAAATGGAAGAATTTCTTCGAACTGGTGTCCTATACTTGTGTCTTCTTCATGTTCTCCATTAGGTGTGTCATTAGCTAATACTAAAAGTATCATTGCCAAGAAAAGCAACATCAATAAGCCCACTACTAATTTTTTCATACTAAATCATATCCTCCTCAAGTTTATAAAGTTTCCGAAAAGGTTTCCGAGCAGACCTCCTAATAATATTTATGCCGACAATTGAATATAGCAACTGTCAAATGATATTTTTAGCTTAAAATAATTGAAGAATTGTCAAACTTGGGATAGTTATGAATGTTTCTTTTCATCTTAGGTCTCCATAAGAAGCAGCTATAAATACGCTCAGACCCAGCAAGCTGGGCCCAAGGTGGGACGTTGAAGCCCCGTATCAACGCCTCGGCCGGGATTTGAATTCCCGCAGCATTTGCTGTCCCGGGTCGCAGGCTCCGGAGGCCCGCATTCTGTCCAAACTATACTACCGAGGCAAAACACAAATAAAATGACCACTCCTTTTAAGAGTTTAGTCTTGTACGAGGGATAGGCTTCTTACTCCACATACGCAAACACATCACGCAGTGTGCTCATCTTCATTGGATACGCGCTTGAACATGTCCTATCCAATAAAATCCCTTTTAGACCAACAGAAGAAGGACCCTCAACGTCATTGCTCACTTTATCACCAATCATGATGGCATTTCCTGGGCTTACACCAATTTGGTTTAAACAAATAGCATAGATTCTCTTTTCAGGCTTCAGTGTTCCCTCGTCACATGAAAAAACCGGGTGAGGTATGAATGCAGATAAACCCAAGCGGAAAAATGGTTCCTTATAGGGAGTCGCCAGGTTTGATATCAATCCAATTTTTATTTTTCTTTGTCGTAACTGCTCAAACACGTCCACTGTTTCTGGATAGAGAACACATGATTCAATTTCTTGATGAACTTCTTCTTCGTAGCATGCGGTGTCAATACTTTTATCTGGCCAAAGTCTTTGTGCCACTGTTGAGAGAGTTGGCAGGTATTCTGTAAGACAAATACGTCGTGCAGCACGAACTTGCTCGGGATTGGCAAAGCCTCCTTCTGCAAACAAATGAGTGTATGGCTTCATTTCCTTGCTTATATGCATCACTGTTCCAAACAGATCAAAGATGACTGCTTCAATGGTCATGTATTAGTTTGAATAACAATTTACTTTTAATTGTTTCTGTAAAAAAAATCACCTTGCTTTTGTTTCACTGCAACCCGTTCTTTATTACTTCCCGTCACTCAAGCCAATTCTTCTTCAGTTGCGCAAACTGTCCATCAATAATACTCTGCCTGATGCGTTTCACAATGGTTAGTATGAAGTGTACATTATGATATGATGCAAGCCTGTATGCAAGTAATTCCTTTGCGACGAAGAGATGCCGTAGATACGCACGTGAGAAGTGTGTACATGTATAACACATACAGAATGGATCTATTGGCAATGTATCCTCACGAAATTGCGCATTGGTAATTCTTATCCTGAATTTGTTTACAGGAGAGCCACCAGCTGCTGGTGAGATAAGCAGCATGGCAGAACGTGCCATTCTTGTGGGTCCTGCACAGTCAAACAGGTCTATGCCGCGTTCAATGCATTCAAATAAGTCATCTATCCCCCCAATTCCCAACAGATGTCGCGGCTTTTCCTCAGAAAGCAGGGGTATTGTCCACTCAAGCACTTGATGCATTTCCTTTTTTGATTTACCGAGAGAACCGCCAATGGCATAACCTTCACATGGCAGATTGACAATAAATCGTGCACTTTCTTCGCGCAAATTCTTATACGCACCTCCCTGTACAATACCAAAGAAGGCTTGTTCTGTTTTCTTTGCGTTGATGCAGCGAACTGCCCATCTGTGTGTACGGGCTAATGCTTCTTTTGTGTACTCATATGAAGACAGCGGGGATGTGCATTCATCGAATGCCAAAATGATATCTGCTCCCAATTTCTCTTGAATGGTAATCGATTTCTCCGGTGTCAGCTTGTGTCGTGATGCATCAATATGAGAGACAAATGAAACACCTTCCTCATCAACCACTGCAAGCTTACTCTTTGGTGGCCGCTGTTCCTTTGTTTGCTCATCCTCTCCGGGGAAGATGTTTGCTATCTTGCCAACTCCATGCTCCAAGGCGAATCCTAAGGAGAATGCCTGGAAACCACCGCTGTCTGTGATAATTGGTCCTTTCCATTGCATAAATCCATGCAAGCCGCCGAGCCTCGCTATAGATTCTTCTCCCGGACGCAGATAGAGATGATAGGTATTTGACAGAATGATTTCAGCACCCATTGCCAGTAAATCATGCGGCGTTAATGTTTTGACAGTTGCCTGTGTCCCAACAGGGATGAACATGGGAGTCTCTATAAATCCGTGCGGCACGCTGATGACACCTGCCCGAGCTCTGCCTTCTTTCGCAACGATGGTGAATGAAAGATTGCCCATTAGTAGAAGATTGTACGCGTCTGGTGATGTGTCTGGAGAGAAAGTTCCTTTGCAGTTGTCCAGAGGATCCAATCTATCTGATATGATGCAAGAGGTGTTAATGCTTTTATCATTTCTACAGCTTGGATCGTCGCTGCTCTGATCTCTATCTCTTCTTCTGACCCTGAAGCGAGTTCAACGCCATTGCGGATATTCTCATCAAGCGATTGCTCGTACTTCAACACACCATATGCATGCAACAGCTGTGGCAGTTTGTAATCTGCAAATGCAGTTATCTTATCCATGCCTCGTAAGGGGTATGATTTTGCGCCATGTATATCTGCAGCGAGTATTTGTGCACGTTTCAGCAAAGGGATACTTCTTCCTTTGTATTGAGCCACATCACGAAAAGAAGAAAACTCTTTTGTCATGACAAAAGCCAAAGATAATGCATCAAATCCAGCTTCCTCTAATAAATGGAGCGGGTCTCCGTTATACTTCTCAAGAAGGACAGAACCAAGCTCATTCAGTGCCTTCACTCTTTCGTCCATCAACAAAAGCTCCCCTTGTCCACGGAGAATATGTTCCAAATCTTGCTTAGGCATTGCTCTGAGATAGTATGCATTGGTTATGGGAATCTCCTCATCCATGGCTCTCCTTAAACTTGCTGCAAGCGCTCTGTATCCACTGTTTTTTTTTCCATTGTACTCCATGCTCCATTTTTTCTCAGGTGTATTCCAGAAACAGAAATTGAGTGTATCGAGAACCAGCACGTACCATAAAGCCTCTAAAGAATCTGTGCCATTGTAATGCACATCGCATTCCCAGGCAGGCACATTTTTACCGTAGATAGGCAATATCAGGAGTAGCTCTTTGTCTATCATGACGTGCTGCGCATTTTCTACCACGTACTGTGTTCCCTCTAAAATCGGATTCATACAACCAGCGCTTACCTAGTTCTTTTTAAGATTTACTACCATTTGATGAAAGCAAAAGAGGGAAATGCTTTTATCTTTCACTCACCACACAAGTAAAATGAAATACAATGACGTTGTTGATCTTTCTGTTCTCGAGCCAGTGAAAAGGGATATTCTTGAGAAGCTCAAGGCAACGTTTACTCATTGCGAGACAGCTGGTGTGCAGCTGCATCAAGGCAGTGTGGGAGAACCTGCTGTATTGTTTGATTTGCCGGATGGAGATTACTACCTCGCATTCAAGATGGACGGTGTGGGGACAAAGTCAGCAATAGCAGACAAAATGGCAATTGCAGAGAAGCAAGGACAAAAGCTATACTCGGGATTAGGGCAGGATCTTGTAGCCATGAATGTCAATGATCTGGTTTGCGTAGGTGCAATCCCTTTTGCACTGGCAAATGAGATTGCGATGGGAGATGCATCTTATCTCACTACGCAAAGGAGAGAAGAACTGCTTGAGGGATTAGTTACTGCTGCACAAAAGGGGATGGTCACCATCGCGTGTGGGGAGACTGCTGTCTTGCCGGATATCATTGCAGCAGGCCATGCGAACATCACTGGCGCTGCACTTGGGTTGGTGCCAAGAGGATGGTTGCGGCTTGGAGAGCATATCCAAGAAGGTGATTGTATTTATGGATTATCTAGCTCAGGCATTCATTCCAATGGTTTGTCACTTGCACGTAGAATAGCGGAAAATTTGCCTGTTGCATATGCTACTCCTTTTGCCGGAAAAACCCTTGGAGAGGAACTACTCATTCCAACGCACATCTACTGCCATGAAGTATTGGGCCTCTTTGAGCATGGAATTGATGTGCACTACATCAGTAATATCACTGGTTCTGGTTGGAGAAAGGTGATGCGCTCACGATATGAGTGGACGTATGTCATTGATACAGTACCACCGATGCAGCCTATTTTCTCTTTCTTGCAGGAAAAAGGAAACGTTACTGATGAAGAAGCGTACCAGACATGGAACATGGGTGTTGGAATGATCATTATAGCTTCGGAGAGTGAACAAAGAAAGATAGCAGGGATTGCACAAGTAATTGGTCACGTTGAGAAAGGACCAAAGAGAGTGATATTACCATTTACAGAATATCGCTAAAGCTGACATATTCTTTTTATTATAATGGTCGCATATGCCCCCTTTTCCAATGCAAAAGAGAGAGTAATTTTGTATAATCCATTGTTTAGCTCGTCTTTTTCTGGCTCAGTTGCAGCAAGATTCTGCGGAAAAAGAAGCATTGAACGAGGTCTTTCCTTGAAAAAGAGAGACGTCATTTTTTTAACTACCAGATCATCCAGTGTAAGCCCTTCCTTACGTAGAACTCTGTCCACAATTCTCTGTAATTCATAAGAGACTCTGGTTTTCTTGCTGAGCATGGGAAGAGCATATGTGCGCCATTGTTCAAGCAACTCAGGTGACAATTCTTTGTAGAACAACAATTTTCCTGCACCGTATGGGAATTCTACAAGTTTCTGTATTTTTTGCCGTAATAGTAATTTAACACACTCATTCCAAAGAAAACTTTGATATGCAGAGACGAATAATTCTTTTATGGTCCTATCAAGGAGCTTGAATGCACCAACAAAGTCATTTTGATTCTTTACAAGATATTCGAGCACACGATATTCCTCCCGTAGATGCTTTGCAACTGGTGCACATTGTTCTACAAGAGTCTCCCATTGCCCCCAGTGCATGTCAAGGGATTTTCTGCAATTTCTGACAGATGCACGTTCAAAGCCCCGTTTTCGTGTGAGAAATAATTTTAATCCTGTTTCGAAATCATCAAAAATAAGATGCTTTGCAATGAAGTCAGAGGTTCCTTGCAATGACCCGAAGCGTTGCGTGTCAAAGTAATTAGGAACACCAAACTGTTTTGTTTGTTCTGTGGCTTTCTTTATCTTATCTAATTCATCTTTTCGTAATGCTCTTACGGTTATCGTGAACTTGTTCTTTTCAAGGTCACCTGTCTTTAGTGGTTGTTCAACAAAGCCAATAAATTGCAGCGAGATGTTTTTCTCCATGAACGTATATCTCTGGCCATCTCTGCCTTTAATGGACAGATACTGCGTTGTTTTTGCATGCTTGTCCTTTAGCCCAGCAATGCCTATTTCTGGGTAAGCAATACGGAACTTTCGCATTATAATCTTTTTGGCTTCAAGTGTATCCAGACTTGTTTTTTCCAGAAGGTAAAGCGAATATTTTCCCTCTTTGGAGAAGGTAGGATGATACATCTCTTCCACAATAAAATCTTCTGGCGTCTGCTTAAGTTTCATCATTTTAGTGGATGTGGTTCGTTATAAAAACCTTTATATAATCCCCATCAAAAAACAGAATGGGCTGTTAGCTTAATGGCTATAGCATTCGACTCTTAATCGAAAGGTTGCGGGTTCGAGTCCCGCACAGCCCAGTACAACATACTCAGTGAAATGAAAAGAGGTTATGCCACTTGATAGCTATCTCGGAATTGGAAAACCCGAAGAGAAGAGGGAAATTGACATAAAAAGAAATCCTGTAGATATACTTAACTCAGCATATTCATTGTGGTGTGGATTCATTAAGCAACGAGCGCCTTGTCAGGCACCGGGTTGGCAGGAGCATATTTCTACTTTAGATTCGTTGCTTAAAGAAGCTGAATCCATTCTTAATCCGTATGATAAGAATATTCCCGCTATTGTGAAAGGAGAAGAATATTTTTCCTTTATGGATGTAATAAGAAATAAGATACGGTTTGAGTTGCCGCACATAGTGCAATATTTTCTTCCGGGTCTTTTTTATACCGCTTTGTTGCACTTGGAAACTGAACGCACTATTATTATTCCGAAAAATATTGCCCTGCCAGCACTAGGTTATAAATTACAAAAAGGCAGTATAATCAACTATGGAGATATGCCCGAGAAGAGATATTCCACTGCACTTGGATCACATGCTATTGGTGGACTTATTGTTAACCGAGGAGTCATTGGTGGAATTGGTACAGAAGCACATGGAGGTGTATTTCTTAATCTTGGTTGTGTTAATGATGTCTTAGGTAGAAACTCCCAAGAGGGTTACTTTATCTGTAGTCATATATGCAAATGGTATCATCACAGGTATGATCACTTAGTAAACGTAAAAAGAACTCTCCAACGCCATGTGACTGTACAAGAAAAAGCATTGTTACCTTTTTTTACTGATTTAAAGATAGCTGCACATCACGAAGATGTTCTTCACATAAAAAACATAGTTAATAACATTAAACAATACTGCACACGGTACTATGCCCATTGATAAATACTTCGGACTTGGAAAGCCAGATGAGAAACAAATCATTGAACATGGTGATAATCCCTTGACCATGCTCACTGCAGCATATAAGGAGTGGATTACCTATGTAGAAAGGGACCCTATTCGTGCTGAAACTCCCGATCGTTTTTTATCAAAAGCTGAAGAAATTCTTATGCCCTGTGTTGGTAAACTGCCAAAAAAGATGGACAATACAGAGTACTTCCTTCCGCTGAGACTGTACGAACCAAATATGCTTGCGGGAATATTCTATACCGCTCTGCTCAATAGCGGTGCAATTGATTACTTGATTATCCCTAAAAAAATAAGAAATATGTATCATTTTGGCTATAGACTACGGAGAGGTGTTCTTGAGAATTATGCAAAGCTAGACTTAATCGGATGGCATGCTGAAGGTGGCTGTCTCATTAATCATGTTCGGATGGGAGAGGGTTTTGGTTCAGAAGCAACAGGTGGGCTATTCGTTAATTATGGTAAAGTGCAGCCTTATTTGTTTCCTACAAGTTCATTTGGGTCGATATCTAAAGGGGGAGTTTTTCTTGATTATGAGCATCGTGATTTTACCTATGACCCTGGGGGTGTTCCTCCTATTGACAAGCACTGCAAAGAGCATTATGCTCGCTAAGCGAGCTGCGGAGTATAAATTCAATTTGTGAAATCACCCAAACAATTTCCGTTCAATCTCTTCACGTGTCACGTAGATAAATTCCCCAGGTGTAAGCGATTCCAGCGAGAGATTGCCTATCTTCGTACGTGTAAGCCTAATTACCTTGTGCCCCAGCACTTCACACATTTTGCGAACCTGCCTTTTTTTTCCTTCGGTAACCGTGACCTCCAGCAATGATTTCTCATCCGTGCGGAGGATGATGCATTTCGCAGGTCGTGTCCTGTATTTTGTCAGCCTGCCATCAAGCTCTAGAGTGATGATGACGCCACTCGCTAGCCTTCTGGCTTCATCAGGAGTAACAATGCCTTCCACCAACACTTCGTATGTTTTTGGTATATTCTTTTCCGGTGAAAGGATTCTGTGCGCTAGCTTTCCATCATTTGTGATAATGAGAACACCCTCCGAATCCCAATCGAGTCTGCCTACGACGAATAATGTTTTCTTCAGATGATCGTCTGTCGTTATCAGATGGAGCACATATGATTTTTCTCCTGCCTGACAAGTAGAACCTTTTGGCTTGTTGAGGATAATATAAACAGTTTGCTCTACTGGCTGTAATGGCTTATCATCCACAGTGGCTTGCTGGAATTTTGTATTCACTTTGTACTTCAGAGAGTGAACTATTACTCCATTAATCTTCACTCGTCCTTGATCCAGTAATACCTGTGCTTCTGTGCTGCTCTTTACCATGCCAGCACGTTTCAATAACTGGTAAATACGTTTTTCCATATGGGAGGTGTCAGTAAAGGTGATTTTAAATAGCTACCGTGATTCCTATCTTCTTAGTGCGAAGCAGAGCTGGCAGGCGGAACTCTGAAAGATAGAACTATAGCAACATTTAAAAACCAATTCTAATTTTTAGGAAAATATGGCAGAAGAGCCAACTTCTTACATCTTTGGAGTGCGAACAACGGCCAATAGAGAGGACCAGGTTATGGATTTTGTTAGCTCTAATGCTACAAAACGTAAATTAGCCGTCTATGCCCTCGTGAGACCGCATGGCATGCGTGGGTATATATTCCTAGAAGCCAAGACAAAGGCTGATGCAGAGGCGGCTGTCTTTAATGTACCATATGCACGTGGAATCCTTCCCAACCCAATCACTGTCAAGGAAATAGAACATCTCATTGAACAAGTTAAGCCAGATGTGGATATCAGAAAGAACGATATTGTCGAGATAATCTCAGGACCATTCAAGCGCGAGAAAGCGAAGGTGATGCGCATAGACAAAGCAAAGGAGGAAGTGGTTGTCTTGCTTCTGGAATCAGCAGTGCCTATTCCGATAACTGTTAAACTAGATTCAGTAAAAGTCATCCGTAGAGATGAGGATGAAAAGCCAAAGGAAGAAGAAGAGGAAGAATGATGCTGCGTAAAGCTTATAAGCCGTAGCTAAATTTCATTAAGAATGCCATCACAGACAGTTGACGCATTGATAGAAGGTGGAAAAGCCACAGCAGCACCACCATTAGGCCCGGCGTTGGGTCCATTAGGCGTCAATATAGGCCAAGTTATTTCCAAGATTAATGAAAAGACTTCTGTTTTCAAGGGTATGCAGGTGCCTGTCAAAGTAGTTGTTGATACGGTAACAAAAACATTTGATGTCACTGTTGGTACACCGCCGGCTTCAGCATTAGTGAAGAAGGAGGCTGGTGTTGAGAAAGGTTCAGGAAGTCCAAAACTGGAGAAGATTGCAAATATTCGTATCGAGCAAATCATCAAGATAGCAAAGATGAAAGAAGGATCATTGATGGGTAAAGATCTCAAGACTCGTGTCAAGGAAGTGCTTGGTACTTGTTTCTCAATGGGGATAATGGTAGAGGGAAATGCAGCACGTGATACCATCCGGGAAGTTGAAGCTGGTAAATTCGATGCTCAGATAAAAATAGAGAAGACAGAGCTCACTGCAGATGAATTGAAAGAGCTCGAGATGCAAAGAAAACGCCTTGAAGAGGAACTTAAGACAAAGCGCGCCAACTTTGAAGCGACTGCAAAAAGCATTATTGCAGCGATGGTCGGTAAGCCTCGTGGCCAGATCAAGGCAAAACTCATTGAGGCAGGGATTCCGACGTCGCTTATCGAGGAACTTCTGCCAGTTGAAACTGCAGGAGCTGCTGCGACTGGTGCTACACCGGCTGCTGCGCCAAAAGCAGAAGCAAAGAAAGAAGAGAAGAAAAAGTAGATTCTCCGTCGAAAAATTTATAAATAATCTGTCGCTGGTGCTATGTACATGGTCAAGAAGTGTCTCATATGTTCGGCAGTTGCCCAGTATGCCATAAAGGACACATCAGACTTCTATTGTGAAGAATGTGCCGAGGAACAGTTCGGAGATCTTTCGTTGCTGGTAAAGATTGAAGAACGCGTTGCTGCTAAAGAACGTCAGGAAAATAAGGAACTAGATGAAGAGTTTTAATATAGTTCTGTAAGTATTCTCGCTAATCCAGTATAATTGGTGGGAGTAATTTGTTTAAGTTCCTTCTTTATGTCATCTGAGATCTGTAAGCCATCAATGAATGTATACAGCTCAGAGAGCATCACTCTTTTCCCTCGTGTCACCTCCTTCAGTTGTTCGTATGGCATTTTGATATTCTCACGGCGTAAGATTGTCTGTATTGCCTCTGCGATAACCTCTGGATGTTCTTCAAGCTCGGCAATAACTTTCTTCTCATCGATAACTATTTTGCTAAGCCCCTTAAGCAAAGATGTATATCCCAGTAAACAATGACCTAGCGCAACACCAAAATTTCTCTCTACAGTAGAATCAGAGAGGTCGCGCTGTAGTCTTGATATAGGTAGCTTTGCGGAGAAATACATCAGCAGTGCATTTGCAATACCAATGTTGCCTTCGCTGTTCTCAAAATCTATGGGGTTAACCTTGTGCGGCATTGTGGACGAGCCAACTTCTCCAGCAACCACTTTCTGAACAAACCAGCCATCGCTTATGTATCGCCAGACATCTTGATTACAATCAAGGAGGATGGTATTTATTCTCCGCAATGAGTCACATAATTCTGCATAGATGTCATGTGGCTCAATCTGCGTGGTGATATAATTTGGTTTTAGCTGTATTTTTTCATCATTTCCATGGATGTTAAAGGAATCGATAAAACGGTGGCTGAAAGCAACCCAATCAACAGCAGGATACGCTGCATAATGAGCATTGTAATTACCTGTTGCGCCATTCAGTTTTACCAGTAATTCAAGCTTGCCCAGTTGTTCACGCTGGCGTTTGAGCCGTGTGAAAAACACTTTGAATTCCTTACCCACAGTAGTAGGAGAAGCAGGCTGGCCATGAGTTCTCGCCAGCATCGGCACATCTTTGTACCAGCAGGAGATACCTTCCAGAGCATCATGCACCTTTTGTAATGCAGGCATAATACTCTCTCCTAGCCCATCCCGTAGCATCAACCCATAGGCAATGTTGTTCACATCCTCAGACGTCAATGCAAAATGTATCCACTCTAGAGAATCACATACGCTTGTGTTGCCAAGTTTCTCTTTGAAGTAGTATTCCACCGCTTTCACATCATGATGTGTACTGGATTCTATGGATTTCAGCCTATCAAAATCAGGAGTTGATAGCTGCGAAGTAAGTCGTATGCTCATTTTCTCACCTTCAGAGAATGCGCGTGTAATTCCCTGCTCTGAGAGTGCGATAAGATATTCTGCCTCAACACAGAGACGATAGTGCATGAATGCTTTCTCACTGAAGATAGCGCGCAGTGTCGTGACATCTTCACGATATCTGCCATCAAGAGGGCTTAGGGAGTCCATGGACTTATGCACCCCTAAATCGTGCCATATCCTCGTTCGTCAATCCCATGTAACACACCCTGCAGAGGAAGACATTACTCTCCCATAAAATACCAGCTTCACGTTTTGCATACCGTTTGCAACGCGCACATGTGAAACCTTCTTTTAATGAGCTGGCAAAGAGCGTGTCAAGTGTTGTTGTTTTTGATGCAAATCCTGTAAGCAGCGGTTCTTTGTTTTTTTTACTCTCTTTGTGTTGCGCTTCTTCGAGATATCTTTTGACAGTCTCCTCAGCTATTCCCAGAAGTATAGCTGTCTCATGCAATGTCTTGCCATTTTTCAGGAGAGTGCATGCGTGCTCTGCCCTTTTCAGTTTCTCCCGATGCCCGAAATTATCTTTCATATTCTTTTCCATCAAGGTATATTACTGGCTTTGCGCAAAGTATGGGTAACCTGATAGATTCACGCCAGGGAATGGCGCAGCTGTACCATCCACAATCAAAGAGAATCTCTTTTGCTTGCGGCAGATTGACTGGCTCAGCCATTATTTCGCATCCACTAAGGATGTCCTTTGCGGTCAATGTAAAAGGGTAATAAAACTGAAATTCAGCATCGTTCTTCATGGTCTCATTCTTCATGGTGACAGTAAGCGGAATGGATATCTCTCTTTTAATGCTATCTGCCTTAATCTGTTCAGGGGAGACAGACAGCGATATTGTATCCCCTTCACGCTCGAGATGCTGGCTCTGCAGCTTCTTGCTTATTGCCTGTCTCACATCCCTTTTGCTAAGAGTTGAGAGAATAAGATTTCTGAGGAATCCTGTTTCTTCCCATGTCTTGACAAGATACTTCGCACGTTGTGCATATTGACCCAATGGGAGCTTTATCCTAATAACAAATCCAGGTATGCTTTTGCCGCTTCTGCTTGTCCATCTGCCGTCAAGGAGTACTCTTATATCCGTAGGCTCCACAATGGCACGAATACCTTTTATTTCCCGCGTGAATTGTTCTTCCTGATGCAGCAATTCTTCACAACCAGCAAGGACATTACTCATACCGGTTTCCAATTCGTGCTCTATAGTAAGTTCATTGGCAATACCTGCCTGCCAGAAGGTAAAGCCGCCATGTTTTGCAAGATTTTTCGCTAATGATTCTGTCTTCTGCTCGACACATTGGGAAAATGCAGTAGCGAGATACGGGAAGAGTATTGATTTTTCTTTTCCGTTCTCATAAAGCGGGGCAATCCAGATACTTAGAAGCAAGGTGCATATGAACACTATGCCCATAAATAAGATTGCTGTTCTCATTTTGACAGGTATGCTTTTTGCCATGCAAAATACATGATAAGCAGCACACCCGAGAGGATAAGTTCTATGTCCTCTGAAAAGAATTTGAGAGCAAGCGCAATGATGGTTATGCAGCTGAAGACAATGATGCATGCCCTTATCTTATGCCTGATGATTTTTTTTTCATTGAAGAACCAGCTCATTGTCTTTGTGTGAAGGACTGCGGTGCTTATGACAAATAATGGAATAACTCCTCCGAGAAGGATGACCGATACAGCAAGAGAACTAACCATAAGTGGTACATGGTTCTCTACTAATCCAGTAAGCATCCAGTTCATTGTGCCATTAGCAACCACTATAAGCAGAACAACAGAACTTCCCATGCCAAGAAAAAGTGGGATTGTGCGTTTTGCCCAGACACCGATCTTGCATTTTCTTTTGCCAAATGTGCGAAGCAATAAAGCTGTATTCCATAGCCAAAGCATGATGAGAGCTACAATAAGCAGCACGGAAATGGTAATGCCCAGCGCCCTACTCGTAAGAGCCTCAATGACAAACTGATATGCCAGCAACAAAAGCGCAGCGCCTGTGTAAAAGACTGCATCATACCACAATGTGTGAAAAAATAGTTTATAATCTACTGTTGTTCTATAATCCCCTATTCTTTCCTTTAGTCTATATTCCACGTATGCTACCTTTCCTCCCCGTGCTTGGTCCTTGTGGCGTCACTTCTTGCAATGGTGTCAGTTCTGTCACATCACTCATTCTGTTGCATGTCATCCCCTTGCTGCTCCGCAGACATAGTTTATCATAGAAATTCCTGCTATACTGGACAATGCTGCTTTTTGCTCTGGCGCTTGCTGTCTGGCCTTTTGGAACTGTAGCATCTTGTGTCAGCAGACTTATGACGTTGGTCTCCCCTCTGTAGAGATCAACATTGAACGTGATGTCTTCTTGTTGTGCATCAACGAAGTAATTGAGCTTGTACAGATACTCTTTTGTCCTGTTAGGATACACTACTGTAGACCGAGTGCCTGCAACATAAGCAAGAAGAGTCTTTAATGGAGTATCTGCAATAAGCACACCCTCCTGACTCGCTTTCTTTTTTGAGAACGTGCCGCAATAGCCAAAGCTTGGTTCTCCCTGAATCAGCTGCCCAAACTCAGAAGAGAAAAACTTGTCGATAAATTCAAAATTCTTCACATTGAATATTTCAGCTGCACGTGCTGCAATATATGCATTATTCAGTGCAACTCCAAGGTTTGCGCGCTGGAATGAGCGTAACGTTTCTTCATAAATCTGCTTGCAGCTCAGGTCGTTGATGCATTCCTTAGTGGTCTTGCACTTTTGATCTCCTCCTTTGCAGGAGTCAGTTATTATTGTGTTGCCCACCCTGATGCGCATATTCACTTGTTGATATGGGCAGGTGTAATCACGAGTAGGGTCACAAACACGCCCTAGCTTATTGACATATTCTATCCTGCTGGATTGTTCAGGGATAGGCTTGCCATTTTCATCATAATGCGTTCTGCCAATGGGGTAACCTGTTACATCATAGATAGTTGAAACCGATGGTTTTCCCTGTGCAAAATCAGTCCTTACAAATATCTTGTTTCCCTTTGCATCAGTAATAATCTCGTCTGCCATTGTTGGAACTCCATGTTCATTCTTCTCTGTTCGTGTATGGACACCTTTATCATCCTTCCATCGCACCTCACGCTGTGCATAGCCATCCGCAGTAGGATTACGTGCAAGAGCGACTTTCTTGACACCATCTTCTGTCATCCCACTTACTTGCTCGAGCTCAGTATTGTCTCTAAAGACACGTGCAGTGTTGCCCTCCACAATAATACGTTTGTCACCTGCGATTGCGGTTTTTCCATCAAACTGCGTGATTTCATCACCATACGTCTCTTCCAGCACTTCAGCTACTTCTTCATCAACTGCATTACCATTAATGATCTTTTCTATAGTCCCGTCTGGTTTTGTTCTTGTTTCCCACCTAATGCTATTCCGCTGGTGTGAAGCAACTGTCGTGTCTCCGGCCAACTCATAGCTTACAGTATCATCTTTTGCATCAATTAAGACCCCTTTCTTTTTCACAGCAGCTAAGAAAGAGGGATTTGTTTTTTCAAGTCCTTGCATGATGAGTAGTCCTTTCTCAGGATTCTCTGGTTGTTGGGACATGACATACTCTGCTGCATCAGGTGTCACTGGCATTGTTTTCTTTGTCGCAGGATCATAGAATAAGCTTGTAACAGGGCTGTTTTTCTGATAAAGCATTCGTAATGTTCTCCCCGTATCATCTGCATACAGTTTTTCCACTACTTCTCCTTTATCATTCTGCGTTTCGATGAGAGTATTCCTCGCCTGCAGCGGTGCAGTCTCTTTGTCAGAGACAGTCTTGATGTCTGGTAAGATAGCATACGTCGTGCCATCATTATTGTACACATAGAGATCTCCATCGAGATAACGCACCTTATGGGAGATGATGTCTTTTTTTGCGGTAGGAAGCAATGCATAGGTGACTTGCTTATTATCCTGATCCAATGGTATCTTTGCCAGGAAGTATGCCTGAGTTCCCGCGCTTCCTTGTGCAGCTGCTTGTGTAGCTGGTGTACGCTCGCTGAAATAGGGTAATGAAACTTCTTTGTAGTTTTGTTCACCTGCGCCAAAGACTACTGGCATGACTACCAGAATGAGCAGCAGCATGAGATGTAAAGAGAACTTTCTTCCTCCTGCCTTTTCAATGACACCTTTCATTCCATCCCCACCTTCCCGCACACATTCTGTGCTCTTCCCTGACTGAGCAGGTCACTTTGGAGATTACCAAATTGTTTGAGTTGCGTGAATGTGCTCAGCGCTTGTGGCAATGTCCGTGCCACGGCGCAGATCATGCCATTTGTGCCTAAGTCAGCATAGCGCTGTTCACACGCGAACGTGCCAAGGCCAAAAACCATTGAAAGCGGATTTGCAAATATGGTTTTCATGTACGTTGCCATGCGCTTCACAAAATGGGAAAATGGAATTAAGTCAAATACCTGACCGTAGAAAAAGCGGCATTTGAGATATTCATGCTGATTCACGCAGTATTGCATGGGAATCCCCTGCTGCACCTGATTCTGTAAGCAATCAACATAAACACATTGCAGTTGTTTGTATTTATGTAGGTTATACAAGACGCCGGGAATGCATCCGGTAGCCATGCTAAGGAAAAGGTTGTCCTTTGGGTTTTGCGGCCACGCAGTTGCACTGAGATGCGCCTTCTTGCTCCACTCAGGCTCGTTAATGAATTTGTTATACCAGTTTCCCCAGATAGTTTTGTCGCATGATAAGTAAAGGCAATATTTGTAGGCGCTTGCGAACATGGTGTTATCTTGTATCCCATTACTAAAGCCACCTCCACCACCTCCTAATGCGCCAAGCATGCCTCCTGCTGATGCTGAAGAAAAGAGCGAAAGTCCACTGCATATTTGTTCTGCGATGCGGTAGATTTGTTCAAGCGGCTTGAATATTTTCCGTAGTCCATAGAGATCCCAGTTTTTCGCATCATCTATTTTCTTCTGTAGTAAGTCGTCCAGTGCTCCGGGTGTTGTACTCACAAGAGGCACTTCCAAATGGAGAGTGAGTTCCTGCGGCTTTGTGAGGCGTTCATTGTTGATGACAGTCATCACTGAAGCAGTGCATGTGGCTTTGATCTTGGCAAGTGCGGCATCTGACGCCATGGGACCAACTGTTGTCTGCAGCAACAAACCGTCCTCTGCAGAAAGAATCCTGACAAGGGAAAATCCATTGTTGTCTGTGCAGTCAAGAATTGCTCCGTCAATAATCTTCGCATTCTGAGGACCAATAAGCGGTACTCTGAAGTACACGCGCTGCTCAAAAAACAGGGTGTCTTTGTCCATAACGCGTGGCATTGGCATTGGCTTGCCGTTTACCTGCCAGTAGTTCTTTTTTTCTTTTTCAGCAGCGAGAACATCAACAGTCAGCGTCTTTTCAGCACGATTGCCTCCCAGGTCAGTAAATATAAGTTTTATCTGTGCACCCTTTATCGGTCCTGGCAGAAGCTTGCCTATGTTGCTCCATAAGCACCGGTGCATATTCTCCTCTTGAGGCACGCATTCAATGGTGACTGGTTCTTTTATGCCAATAACCTGCTCAACATATGCTTGTCCTCGGATATTTGTGTCATC
>JAHFLT010000029.1 GCA_023264635.1 Candidatus Woesearchaeota archaeon
GTCAGGAGGTAGGGATTTAGGAGAGAGCGACTATTAATTGCTACAAGGTCAAGCGCACTGCTGTTGTATATTTGCCTTGCTAAGCATCTTCCTGTACGGCCAAAGCCGTTGATGGCTATCCGTGCCTTGCTCATAGGATAATGCTAGCAAATAACCTATTTAAACATTGGCTCCTGAATTAGAGCCGCTCCTGAATTAATACCTAAGGATTGACACCCGGAAAACTGCGCACAATGCCTTTTCCTGTTTTTTGTTTTTCTTCAAACGATGAAATCTTTATCGGGATTGCGAATTTTGTGAATGAGGAAGAGATGATAGCTTCTCCTCTGTTCAAACTCGCGATAGTGCGGTGCGTTGTGCTTAAGTCTTGTGCAGCGCTTTCCACCAATGCTGTTCTTTCGGGCGCCATCTCGATGCCAAGGATAATCTTGGTATTCATGTTAGCAAGGATATCTCTGGGTATAAGAGATGGCAACTGCGTGATTGCTGTCAACCCTACTTTGAATTTCCTCCCTTCGCGTGCAATGGTGGAGAATATGTTGCTCCCACGCTCAAGAACCTCCTTGCCCAGCACACGGGGCGCTTCTTCGAGGACAACTGAAATGACTGGTTTATTCTCTAACACGCCCAGTCGCTTATAGTCTCGATATCGCTGAAAGATTTCGTTAATTATTAATGATCCTACCAGAATTTCTACAGGACCAGAAAAGGAAGAGGTGTCTATGATAACTTTCTTCGCCCTTTCCAGTTCATTGCATATGTCGCTGATGGTCGTTTCACCAGAGCCAATGTCAAAGACACCATTGCAATAAACCTTATTGCCCTGCAATTCCAGATTAAGCAGCGACAGGAGTACACGTCTCACAACAGCAAAAGTCCCCTCATGGAATTCAACATCCAATGGCTTTTCCAGCAAGATGGCCTCTATCCAGTCATGATGATATTTACGATAATAAGCATAGAGCAGCTGGATTTGAGGGTCGGAGAGCATCAACACCCCACTGAAATGCTGTGGCTTTATGCTGGTAATATGTATCCGCAGTGTCTTTGCGCCAGGAGGCGCGCTGTTTGGCGTGTAATAGACTACATTGTGATGGTGTTCATGGTCTTTCAAGCCAAAACGTGTCCGGCCATAATACTCGTCATGCGGGTCAAGAACAAGAACCCCGCAATACTCTCTGCCGACTGTTTCCCAGAGAAGATTGCTCATCAGGACGGATTTTCCTCTGCCTGTTGTGCCTGCTATCAGAATATGATGTGAAAAAACTTTTTCACCATCAACATATACCGGAACATCAATGATTTTTGATCCTGAACGCAACTGCCCGAGGTACAGAGGATGCGGTGGCATGGAAAGGAATGCCAAATCATCCTTCCGAACATCACGCACTGGCGAGAAAAATGGTGGCAGAGTTTTGCACATAGAGTTGTGAGACAATGAGAGAAGCGGTTTCACATGGACAAGGACATATTGTCGGAGTTCCTTGTCAAGCAGTTCAAGATCATTCTCATTCTCCAGCTTTAGCCCGGACATGAGTTCCAGATTTACCTGCGAAATCTGACTTCCATAGGTAAGGTCAAATGCTTCAAGTAAAATCTTTTCACTGCCAACTTCAGCCACAAGCAGTTCACCCAGTTCAATGGTTTGGTTACCCTTCTGACGAACAAGTATATTTCCAAATTCCCCACTGATGACAAGGCCCTTTGCCATGGCGCTGGGTAACAGTCAACGTGTTTATATGTCTTCAGGGATAACTTTAAATATGCTTTACATTTCGCCACTTTTTAGTAGAGAACATTTGATATAGGGGATAGAGACCATTTGAGAATTCGGCTGCGCTTTGTTTCATGTGTTCTCGGAGGATTGCATGATAAATGAACTAAGAAAGCTCAAAAACATCATCGATGTCCTTGGTGGAACATACTATGTAGATACCACTGCTGAGAAAGTAGGACCTGCTGGTACCATTAATCATTACCACCTAGCGATGGATGCGCTGTCTTACCTGTTCAGAAAGAATACATTGCATCTCGGTGAGCCTGGCTTCGGGAAGACCACGATAGCCAAACTAGTGGCAAGTGCATTCACATCACTGCCATTTGATCTGTATACACGATGCCAACTGCAAGGCCATCCTGAGCAAACAAAGAATGACCTCATCGGACGGCCAGATTACGGTGAGCTTATGGGGAAAAGGGAAGTAGTTGTCTGGCAGAAATCGCTTTATCTCGGAGTTATCATTCTGGATGAATTCAACAGGCTGCCGGCTGGCAAGCAGAGTATTATGCTTAATGCCATTGACACAGGCGTGTTCACTGAGCTGAATGCCACACTCTTTGACGGAGAAAGGAAACCATTCTTCGCAACAGCAAACCATCCGGATGATGGGACGTACAATATCACGCGGCCCATGTTTGATCGTTTCTCTTTGTCCATGGAACTTGGTTACCAAGGCGTTTTTGGATTAGAGGATATCGAAGAAGCGAGGAAAAACCAGAGACTTCTTTGCGATAATGAGCTCTCAAACCAGATAGAGCTGGTGTTATGCGACAAGCAGAAGAGTCATGAGCAGAAACGCGCTTATCTGGAGGAAGCTAGCACACAGTTTTTACTCCGTCTCGAAAAACGGGTCAAAGACAAAGTGCGATTGGAGAAGGGAAAAGAAAAAGAGCTGTACATGCTGGAACATCTGACAGCAGCTGAACGCGAAAGTGCTAAAGACGCAATTGCCAAAATTCCATTAGAGCCAGAAGCATTGGTTTTCTTCCATTGCATTGCAACGGAGATCAACCATTCCCCCACCTATGGAAGCAAACGGTCATGTGATCCGGTAGATGCTGCAACCCATGCAAAAAATCTCGCAGTGTCCAAGATCAAGAACACTATGTCGCCGAGAGCATACAGCGACATCAGGGATTATGCCAAAGGGATTGCAGCGCTGATGGGTCACGACAAAGTCACTATAGACCACATCATCTCAGTTACACCATATGTGCTCGGCCACCGATTGGAATTCACTGATGATTTCAAAGCAGATGGCTCAAACAAAGGACGCCTTCGGGGAGAGATGGAAGGCATTGATTGCACAAGGAGATTGCTCAATGGGGTAGATAAGAATTATAAAGATGCAGTGATGCCTTATGTCCAGTTGATTGTCTGGGGTATCAAGAACCCAGGAGAGCTTTCAGCGAATCAGCTTAAACAGTTCAAGGAACTGAAACAAGCATTTAAGGAGAATAAAATTGATCATCCCCTACTGAAAGAAGTACTGGCGGAGCTGCTCAAGCATGAGCGATAAGAACCTTGATGACGCATGGGATATTGTACGCAAGTGGTATTTCCATCCTTTACTGCACGAGAAGCCGGAGATTCTTCCGCAGATACCGGGTGTTGATACTGCACATATCGACTTTGTCACAACGAAAATCAACATCTCGCAAAAGTATCTTGACAGCTTAATCCAAGAAGGTGTCAGCAAGGATGCTGCACTCCGTGGACTGCTTGTTCATGAAGTTGGACATTACTCTGTCTTTCCGCGTGAATTGTCTACCTTCCTTTTCCTCAGCCAGATAAGTCATGATGTGTTTAAGGACAGATGGAAGGCTGAAGCTATTCTCCAGTATTACATGGATTGCGTCAATGACACAGACAGTCTACGCTCGAATCACCGAAGACCGGACTTGTCCACGATCATAGGGGGAGGACACAAGATTCAGCAGACTATGATTACAAAATCAGCTCCCGCAGACCGCGCAGAGATCGAGAAAATGTGCAGAGTGGATACAGTAATCGGAATGTATCGCCAGAAAGTGGCTGGTGTGGATATCGGGATAAAGGGGGACAAAAACCTCGAAAAAAAATTAGATGAACTGGGAAAAATAGATTTCTGTTGCACTGATGATTATGCCCATGCAGTGAGCCTTGTCGCATTCGGAAAAGCCATTGAAGATTTGTTGCACAAGCCAAAGCAAAAGATATCCTTCTATGCAAAAGGGGGAGAAAAAGGCAGCAAAGGTGAAGGAGGCGGTAATAGAAGAGATGACAAGGACGGGCAGGACGAGGAGGGAGGAGGATATACTCATCTTGGTGACATTACTATCGATGATTTTTCAGAGCAGCAGATAAACGAGGCATTGAATGATATCATCAAGAAGCATGGCAAGGAACGCTATGAGATGATTAAGGAGCATCTAAAGGAACTTACTCATGGGAAATTTAAGGATCAGTATGAGGATAAACAGCATGCAAAACCAGCAGGACTTGAGCATTCTTGCATCACATGGAACAACAAGGAGATTCCGTATTACGATAGATTATCATCTGCATACGCTGTATACATTGTCAAGAAGCCGCTTAAGACAGATGCTAAAGACTTGTATCCAGAACGTAATCTTCCTCTGGAGGTAGGTGATCCGCTTACCAAAGTAAATCCATTCTCCTCACCATGGATTCTTCCCGGTATCACACAGCGCAGGGAAGATGCCATGGGAAAGAAGATTCAGGAACAATACCGCATCCCTGATTTGGGAATGTGGTTGGATACATCTGGCTCCATGATGCATCCGGCGCATAAATCGTACGCTGTTCTAGCTGCATTTATCCTTGCAAAGAATTACCATGCGAATAATGCAAAGCTCTTCCTTGCTAATTTTTCTGCTGATTTGTTGCTAATGGGACCAACAAGGGATATTGAATTGATAGAGACAGGTTTGTGCGCATACTGGGGAGGAGGCACTGTTCTGAATATTGATAAACTACGCCAATACTTTGAGCTGCGCAAAGAGAGGGATAAGGATTTCAAAGAAGTTATGGCCACAGACGCAAAAGCATATGAGGATATGCTCAAGAAGATGAGCCATCATGAACAACAGCAGTTTCTAGACAAAGCTATCACTGTTCCTTTAGAAAAAAACGTAAAGGAACTCTATGAGCGCACTGACAATGTGTTGATTTCAGATGGATACATTGGCAACATCAGCGAGCTTGTTGGATACATGAACAGTATTGCACGCTACAGCAGAAATACCTTGGTTCTCATCGGCAGCGAGAATGAGTACAAGCAATGGAGTGCGATGGACCTGAAGAACAGTACTATCATTCTGGTGAATAAGCCAGAGGATTTGATAGGCATGGCCATTGGCAAGGCACGGAAACTGTGTGAAGAGACAAATCATCCTTAAGAAAAATGACTCTTGACAGCTATCTTGGCATCGGCAAACCCGATGAGAAAAAGGAAATCACGCTAAAGCCAGTTCTCGCAGACATAGTTTTCGAACCGAGATCAGTATACGAAGGAAAACACAAAAAACTCTACACATTCAATGCCAGTTTGCGAGCGCTAAGAGAACGCGGCTACGAACGCCATCCAAGACCGGCAGAAGCGTTTGACCTTATCTGCAGAGGACTGGAAGGGAGATTGCAACCAGAACAGCAAGCAGTTGTTGATGATATGATGAGTTGTTACGGTGAATGGCTGAGCATGGCGATGATGCGGGAAGGAAATCTATTACATTGTTATCTCGACCCGGAGAATCTCATGTGGAATGGAAACAAATACGTTGCACAAGGAGGAAAACTGCAACACGCGGGTGAAGAAGTGTATTCAATTGGTTCAGTGAATGGATACGTTCCCATTAAAGACGTGAACGAAATAAATCCTGTTTTGGTAGAGAAGCTCTGGTCTCGTCATTATGCGATATTGCCGGAAGAAATTAAACAGAAGGCGTGGCTTTTTCTTCTGCCGGAGAATTATTTATGGCCTACGGGTCGCGACTTCTACAAAAAAGGGTATGATGTCGGCATCAACTTTGTCTATGGGGTATCTCGTGGAGTGAAAAAAAATGGTTCTTGAGAGATTCCTGTATGACCTGGGAAAGCCAGAAGAGAAGACGACAATTGAACGAGAAGAAAACCCATTACAGGATGTGATGGCTGCATTCGATGTCTGGACAGCATCGGTAATAGCGATTGAAAAATATCCACGCCATCCTGTTCTTTTTGATGATGAAAAATTAGATACTCTCTTAGAAGAGGCAGCAAGAGTAGTTCCGAAAAAACTTCCGGAGAAGATGCCAGAATTACACTTCCCTATCAAAGAATATAATCATTATCTTGGTCTATTCTATACAGCACTGCTCAATGCGGGCGTTGCTAAAATAAGCATATCCTCTGGCATTCAACCACTTGTTGGGTGTGGATATAAACTTAAACAAGGAATACTGGAAATTCATTCTGATGTACACGAAGCAGGAAGGTTAATGACAGGTGGCTGCATTGTTAATTATGCATCAATTCGTCGTGATTTTGGTTATGACGCTATGGGGGGCTTGCTCATCAATACTATGGGTTGTGAGACATTTGGGCAGCATGCAAAAGGAGGTATATTCATCAATTGTGGAAGGGTAGCTGCTGATATGTCTGGTAAACATTTTGGATTATTCGCAACGGGAGGGATATTTATTGACTATGAATCAATATACCCTTGTGAGTTCACCATAAGTTGCATCGGTACACCTCTCCATAAGATTCTTGTCAGAGCAGATGACAACACCAATCTTTCCAAGCTCTTTAAGAGAGTATTTTATTCATCGACCCAAGAGATAGACATTCAAAAGGCGCAAGAATTTACTCACGACTTGGAACAAGAGCTCAAGATACTATGCACAAAACTATAGATACTTATATGGATGTAGAGAAACCCGAGGAGAAGAAAAATGTTGGAGTAATTGAATATCCAGAAGAGACGGTGAAAAAGATATACTCTCTCTGGAAATATTTTGTTATAAAAAATAAAGACGTGGAGCGGGAAGAGGCGTTGGAAGAAGCAATCAGGATTATTGGAAAGCATTCTGTTCCCGGGAGAGTAGTCGCTGATATCAACGAACAATACAGGGATGGTCTTTTTTACACTGCGCTGCTGAATACGGGTGTTGCAAGGGTGACCATCACAAAGGTTACTAGTAATGTAGCGTGCTGTGAAAATGAATCCGGTTACTGTTTACAACGAGGCATCTTAGAGGTAAGATGTCATTCTGAAGGGATTCTGGGAGAATTAGGTGATGGTGGTTGCATTATCAATTACGGAGATACATGGGGATTAGGAACCCGCGCAACAAATGGAGTTTTCATCAATCACGGTAACGTAATCTATTTAGGGAATGAAGCGAAAGGAGGTTTCTTTGTTAACCACGGCGTCGTGTGCACGTATGAGTTGCCAGATATGGCGCATTTTGGATATGAAGCTACGGGAGGCACATTTGTGAATCTCTCTGGAGAGGACTATTTTGTAAAGGTAGTAAAAGAATCTGTACGCTCGATCTCAGTACCAAAAAATGACACAAACACGAAACTAGGAAAACTTCTCACACATCTTTCAGCAGCAACGCAAAAAGAAGGTATCATCGAACTCTCAGAAGTGCAAGAGGTTACTTATAAAATCGAAAAGGAGATAAGACGTATATGTCACAAAATGCGTTAGACGATTATCTTTGTATGGGAAAACCAGAAGAGAAGAAAACTATTGGCATAAGCGAAAATCCAGTCTCCATCATCCACCATCTCTTCTCCATCTGGTCAGCATATGTGATGAAAAATGCGCCACCCTACAGCAACAGATGGCCAGATGAGCGTGTTCTTGATCCATTGGTAAAGGAAGCTGAAAAGATAAGTTCTGCCCACAAGCTGCCTGAGCGCATTGATGATATGGAATTTTTTATACCAATCGCCTCCATTAGCGAAGACTATCGCCTTTATTCAGGCATATTTTACACAGCATTGCTGAACAATGGTGTTACTCATATCACTATCCCAAAAACAGCACCATTTGTAGGCTTATGGGGGTACAAATTGAAAAGGGGGACAATAGAACTGAACACGGGCAGTGAACATGTTGGTTCCTTTGCAGAAGGTGGACAAATCATCAACAACACAGATGAAATAGTAGGTCCATTCTACCATATGCTTGTTGGTGAAAAAAAATTATGGAATATGGGTACATTGGGCAGGGGCGCACGCGGGGGCATTTTCATCAACAACGGTGAAGTAGCACTTTTTGGGACACGCAGTGATGGTGGCATCTACATTAATCATGGCTGTACTGGCAATGCAGGAGCATCATCAAAAAATGCAATCTACATCAATCATGGACATATAGATGGTTACTTCTATGATTCTACCAGAATACTCATCAACTTCGGCACTCTTGGACAATTTATAGACTATAATTTCCTTACTGGTATGCAAAATGATGAACACTTTATCGATATGCACAAGGTTTACTCCTTGACAAAACAAGGTCATCCACTAAGAATACTGCTCGACAAACTCTATCACGCTACTCATCACACCGCACAATGTTCTGTTGACGAGAACATTGTTAGAAGCATTGTGGGTGAGATTCATCATGCCATACGACGGACTAAGTAAGCCAGAAGACAAACAAGTAATAGAGGTAAAGCAGAATCTCCTGGAGAGCATTACAAACACATTCACCACTTGGAGCTCACTTGTTACTGCCCATGCACGGCCGTACTACCACTACTCTATGCTCAACGGAATTGGTTCTGAAATAGACTTGTTATACAACGAAGCAGTGCGCTTGACTAGATCATTGAAATCAATTATTCCACGGTCGATGACAGACCGGAATTATTTCTTAACCATCCCCGAAAGAGGATATCGAGCATATACAGGATTGTTTTACTCTGCATTGTTTAATGTGGGCATGGAAGATATGGTCGTTCCTCCCCATGTCACTAATGTTGGTTTCTGGGGGTACAAAATAAGGCAAGGACAATTGCACTTATTAGCAGATAGCATTCATGCTGGTAGCTGTGCAACTGGTGGCATTATTAGCAATCACGGTTATGTCTCTTTTTCTTTCGGCAGAGAAACGCAAGGCGGGCTTTTTATCAATAACGGCAGCACTGGTTATTTCGGATTGAATAGTGATGGTGTTTACATCAACAACGGTGTAGTGAAATGGAGCATGGGTATGAATGCACCAAACGGTGTTTTCATCAACTACAACGCAACAAAAGAAATGGGAGATACAGCAAAAGGAGGCTTATTTATCAGCACGACACCAATAGCACGTTTTCTGAGATTCGCAAAAAACGCGAGAGGCATCACATATAAGCAAATTGATTATAAGCAAATTGATATACACAAAACGCTTCATCAGCTACTGAATGAGCTGCAGACTGCAGATGTTTCAGCGATCATAACAAAGGTAAAAGACATTGAACTGCACTGCAAAACACACTATGACCCTCGATAACTATTTCGGACTTGGAAAACCTGACGATAAGAAAACAACAACTCACAGAACTGATAGTCTTCACCTCATCACATCTGCATTTGAGGTGTGGCACTCCTGGCTGAGGAATGCAACCCCACCATGTATCCCGACTAAGATTCAGCTCAAGGAAATAGCTGAAGAGACAGATAATTTTGTTGCATCATGTGTATCCTATGAAACACCGGTAATTGAGGGAGGAGAATATTTTGCAGTTGTTTCTCAGATGGACATAAACTATAAGCAATACGCTGGCCTATTTTATACAGCATTGCTGAACACAAAGACGGACAGGATGATTGTGCCCAATATCGGAAATCTTGGATGCTATTGGGGTTATCGCATGAAAAAGGGACTATTGGATATAACTGCAGGCACTGCATGGCTTGGTGAGGATGCTCTTGGAGGGTGCATTATCAACAGAGGATTTGCCTTTGGGTCTCTTGGTGAAAATGCTGTTGGTGGATTGTTTGTTAATCTTGGAACAACATATCATCTTGGCCCAAAAGCACAAGGTGGAATTTTTATTAATCATGGCAGGTGTGATGATATAGGCATGCATGCATCGCATGGCTTTTTCGCAAACTACCAGCCTGTAAATTCAGTTGGATACGAAGGAGAAGGGATATTTATCTCACCTGTGAAGCCCTATGCAGACGAATACTCTCAACGGCTGAGGTTGGATGAGCATTTGCTATCATTAATCAATGAATTGGAAAGAGCAAGCAATGACTATGTTGACATCAAAACAATAGAGAGAATTGTAGCTTGTGTATCTTTATATAGTTAGTAATTTTTCCGGCAGTGATGTGCGGACGTGCCGGAGTGGCCAAACGGGACAGGCTTAGGACCTGTTAGCTTAGTGCTTACGCAGGTTCGATCCCTGCCGTCCGCAGCTTTTTTGTGACCTCACCTTCACTAACGCTCGGTTCGGCACAAAAAACCTGGGAAAAAATGAAGGCGACTTCGTCGCAATGGACATAATGAGCATATGGGAAATAAAAAACTAGAACATTTGATTGCATTAGCACGAAGAGATGCAGAGAATGGTAGTGTTTCCACTACTTGTAATTGGTTATCTCTAGCAAAGGATTACGCAGTACGTGAAGAGGTACCATTCCCACAAAAAGAGTGTGATGCCATTGCAAGAACTGCTTACATTAATGGCATGACGTATGCTTTGCTGCAAGCAAAACAGTATGCACAAAAAGGAATGAGATGTCCTATGCGAAGTTGGTTATGCGTCGCGAGCACATACTCATCACGACTGAGTGACCTTTTGAGAGAAACTGAATTGGGCTTCATTCAAAAAAGTACGTAATAATGCAAATGGTAATAGAGATGCAAGAACAAGGGAGAAAATATCGTTTTAAAGCAAAAGTGTTCCTCTTTTTTGTAATGGTATGTGTTATTTTTCTCGTAGGAGAAATAAGCATCAGAATATATGCACAACAAACTAATACTGTGATAGGCTCAAGTGCAATGGAAATACAAGTGAAGACGCGCTATCAAAAATTCACTAATCTCTCAGACTCATTTAGATTTGAATTTGACAAACCATTTTACATGTACGATCCTCTGTTAGGTATAACAAATAGGCCCAATATTAGTTTTGCTGAAGAGAATGTTGTCCCATTTAACCAAACACATAATGCGATCATCGTTGATGAGTTAGTTAGTATTAATTCTGCTGGATTGCGATCTCTGCACGAAACTAATAAAACAAAAGCACAAGACACCACAAGAATAGCTATAGTCGGTGATTCTATGACCTTTGGGGATGAAGTAAAAACGAGCTTTGCTTATTCTAGTTTACTTGAAGTAATGATCCCAAAAAGTAACGTTCTTAATTTTGGAAGAAATGGTGCTGGACTAGCATACATGTATCTCATCTTCAAAAATAGAACTATAGAATATGATCCCGATGTGTTAATTATGAGCCTCTTTATTGATGATATTGCACGGGTTCAGAACCTAGCCTTTGAGCCATTTCTTATATTGGTACATAACAAGTTGGTTGTGGAAGGAACTCCTATACCAACACCAGAACAATTCCTTCAAGAATATGAACCACCGATGGTAGAAAGTTATCTCGTCAAGTTTCTTTTATACACTTGGTCGCTAATGGGTAGCAGAGAACGTGCATATGCTCATGGGTTTTTGGTTTTGGATAAAATGCTCGGTGAAATGAAACAACAAATGAAGAACAAAACATTTTTAGTTACTCTAATTACGGATAAAGACTTCTCTCCAAATAATATTGAATATGATAAATATCAGAAACTTAAGCAGATGCTGCAAGAGAAATCGATACCATTTGTTGATGGAGAAGAAATATTTAATGAAGAATCCATTAAATATGGTTCGAAGAGGGTGTTCTACAATAACGTTCATTTGAGCCCATTGGGTAATGCTGTTTTTGCACAAGCCATTAAAGAGAAACTTAGCGATATGAAGATTATAAATAAGACAAAACCATATGCTGCATTTGTTGTTTCACAAAAACAGAGACATATGTTCTTTCTTAATGAATCATATCTACCTGAGAAAAAGCTAAGGAGCTATACAATATCTGGTTATTATCAAAAAACGAAATAAAAATAAGGATACTCTAACAAAAAACACTAAAACATGGCATAGATGTACGGGCTTAGTGGATTGCTAACCCAGACAATAATCACAAATGAAGCAATAATAAGTGCTATTACAATAGGAAGTAACCACCATTTTTTATTTTCTTTCATGAAGTCCCAGAGGTCTTGTACGGTGGCTTGATCCATAACAGAGAGAAAGAGTTACTTACTTAAAATATTATGGTTTATACACGCCAAAGGTGAGCCAATAGCCACCCTCGGAATCAGTTCTCCAGACCCATGTAAGCTGGCCAAAGAAGCGAACAAGGATAGAGGGCTGTTCATTTTTTTGCCACACTCCTGTTATTTCAATGTCTTGGTGCTCCCATGGGAGAAGCGAAGGAACTGTTTGGTAATATTCAATATTATCACGTAGGCCGAGAATACTGCGCGGTCTGAGGAACGAAGACCCGCAGATGAATCGGCCAGGAATCTTTTTCTTCTAGAACTTCTCATACGAGTCCGGAGCGCGCGTGCGGCTTCGCC
>JAHFLT010000030.1 GCA_023264635.1 Candidatus Woesearchaeota archaeon
TGAAAACATTAACCTCTAAGAAAAAAATTATTTTTGATTCTCAAAAACTTACTGTTTTTATGCGCATTCATCGGTGGGTCTTCCGCTACGCTCCAGCCCCACCGAATTCTACGAAACCATGAAAACTTCATCCGCATGATAATCTAAACCAAAAACGGGACTAAGGGTTTGTGTGTAACCCTTAATCTTCTTGGTAAAATGTTTTTGCCAGTCTAATATGGTTTTCCGACTGACCTTTACATTATAGTGCTGGTCGAAATGGTCGACACAACATCCGCAAGGCTGATCCCTTTGGCGCATAAGTCTAAGGCCGCTGTGATTGCTTTGGGACTGTGTCGGAATCGGTTGAATCCTTCATCGGGGGTAAAGTGTCTGTTGCATGCTTTGCAAAGGTATTTTCTTTTCAGGCCAACACTCGTTTGTCGAACTCCATGCCGAACTGAGTTTGTAGCTTTACAATGCGGGCATTTTTTCATCAGTTAACCACCTCTGAAAGCTCTAAGAAGAAGTGATTTATGTATGTAACATATATGTAACGTTAATTAAACAGTATCACAAAAGGAGGTAATTATAATATATGGATTACTATTCCCTTTTGTTGCCCATTCTGTTGAAGTATTTCCATCCAACGCATTAGCGCACACATAGCTACCACCATATTCAGATCCAGCTGTACACGTTAGTCCTGTTGATTTAACTTCTTTACTATCAACACTTGCAAAAATCTGCGCTTCTTGCAGGCCAACATTCTGCGTTCCGCTAGTAGGGGTAAGTTCAACCTTAATTGATGTTGCTAGTGGTGGTTGTACTGATAAAAACACCTGTCCCGGAGACCCATCATTCGGTAATGCACCAAAAGAGGTACTCGCAGTGACAACATTATTATTGAGCAATGTTATTTTTCCACTAGCAACTCCATCAGTAGGATTTACTCTGTCATGTAAAATAACTCTAGTTATATTTGCTGCGCACGCAACACACGTTCCATCAACATGATTACATTTCTGTCCCTGCGGGCACGTCTTGCCTGCACATGGCTCTGGAGTGGTACATCTCCCATCGGTACATCCGCCTTTACACAGAGCTTCTTCCTGTGCTATCTCATTTCCTTTGCAATAAAACTCTACAAGCGTTGAAGTGTCTTTACAGAAATCTTCTTTATCTGCAAGAGAAGCTGTTTGCAGTGTTGGTAGGGGTGGTGGCAAGAACGCCTTTCCTTTCTTTGCATAATTTCTTCCGTCTGGGAACTGTGTATCTGCATCTGTATCAGTGCATTGACTTGATACTTTAGGTTGCACTTCGAATGTGAAACTGTACATGTTATTGTTGGGATTGGTCTCATCTAGGGAAGGGGATGGATTTGCTTTGACGACAGCTGTATATTTTCCTGGAGACAGTTTTAGAGCGGAGAATGTCAGGACTGTTGATTGATCGGGTTTTAATGATCCTGCTTGGGTAGCCATGCCTTTTATCTCTATTCCCTTCTCATTTAGAATGGATAATGTAATCGATGATACATCAAGCAACGTCCCTTTGCCTTTGTTACTTATAGTAGCACTTATTGCAAATTCTTGTCCTTCTATAACACAGTCTGGTCTGGCACTGCATGGAGATGGTCGTGGTGTTCCTCCTTTTGATTTGTACACTCCAGTATGTTGTGCATTTCCTCTAAACATAGGCCACTCCACTGCATCTGCTTTGCCTTCTGTATTCCAGACATAGACTTTGCCATGGGAATTTGCTGCGACGATTTCATTTTTGCCGTCGCCGTCTAAATCACCAATAGCAACACCAGAGAAACTTCTTATACCTATCAACTTAGGAAAGCCTGTAAGTAGTTGGCCTTTTCTATCCCAAGCATAGACTTGCCCATTTACTGTAATTAATATGTCTGGATAACCATCCCCATCAATATCACCGATTGTTGGCTCTGCCCTAATCTTCCCCTCTACAGATTGTGGCCACCCAGGAACCAATTGACCTTTAGAGTTATAGACATAAACCATACCCTTATTATCAAAGTCCATTCCAACAGCTATGATTTCTGGACTGCCATCTTTATTGATATCTCCTATGGCTAAATGAGAACTTTGAAATATACCTTTTTGGAAATCAATTGGCCACCCATCTACCAATTGACCATTAGAATGATAAAAAAAGATTCTTCCACCAGATGACCAATCCGTACCATACTTATCCGTATATATTAATTTTTCTGCTAAAAATCCAATCTCCAGATCACCATCTCCATCTAAATCAACAAATATTGGTCCGAAACGATCAAAACCACCCCTACTTGCGGTTTCTATTGGGAGAGTAGTAAGATTTCCATCTTTATCCCATTTATAGATATATACCTTCCCACCACCGCTAAACGGGTTTGTTGATGATGCGTTGAGTTCACCAAACCGAACAAGAGCGACTATTTCTGTCTTACCATCATTATTAAGATCAGCTGCACCAATACCATCTATTTCTACTTCTGCATTACTCTTATTATTGGTATCCTTAAAAAATTTTGGCCAGCCTTGAAAGAAAGTCCCCTGTTTTGTAAGAATAGCAATACCACTTCTTGGTAATAGAAATCCTTGAATTAAATCAAAATACGTGAAGGGAACAACAAACTCTAGAGCACCATCTGTATTTATATCCAACAAAGTTGATTGAACCTCAGAAGCAGTATACCACTTATAAGAAAATCCTTTAATTGGACATTGAATTGGCCAATTAGGTAACATGTCTCCAGTATGCGTGAATCCGACAAAACAGTTCTCTAATCTATTAGTTTGACGTTCCATGATGGCTAATTGACTAAATACTTCTTTTTTCCCATCATTATCCATATCACCAACACTAACGCCTATGAAGCTGTCATCATAAAGCCACATCGGTACCCCATATTTCCATTTACTTTTTCCATCTTCTGTTAAAACTTGTAACATTTGTGATGCGGTATAATCGCGATTTGTTTGACTATGCTTAAATAACAATTCTAATTTACCATCACCATCTAAATCACTGAGAGTAGGAATGAAATATCCATCTTCGTCCAAGCCAGTTAGTTGCACAGGCCATCCTCTATGCAACGTCCTATCAATATTTACTCGATGAGATTCTGAAAAGGACACAGAACCTCTCTTTACGCTCAACCTTATCATATAGAGACCATCTCGTGATAGATTACTTGTATCCCATGTTGCTAACGTGCCACTAACACTATCTCCTGCACCAGGTTTTATGATTTGTATTCCTGCATCAAACCATTGGCTTGGCTCACTGCCCTCACGATATTGAATTGTATAACTATCAAAATGACCTAAAATTACTCCCTCAATTTTCAGAGTACCTCCCAAACCAACTACCTCATTTTCAACAGGGGCAGTAATTTTAATATTGTCTACTACAATATTTGTTGACTTGTCTTGCCATAGTTTTCCTTGCATATCAGTAACGCGAAGAACAATATCATATACTCCATCCTCTAATTGAGTTAGATTTAAATCAGCGCATAATATTCCACTAGTTACAGAAGTAGTTGCTTTACAGATTAGTTTTTCTTGGCCATCTTTTTTAAAATATATATTATACTCTTTAAAATTAGTTCCACTAGCAGTCCCTCGGATTGTAATCTGGCCATTTACATTTTCAATGTCATAAATCGCTGCAACAGGCAGTGCTGTTTCCAAAGATGCTGCACGCTGTGCATCAACTCTCCCCATTCCTTGAACAGTAGCTGGCAACCCTAAATCATTTGCCGTATTCTTCAATGCAGTTTTTATCTGCTCAGGAGTCCAATCAGGATGCTTCTGTTTTACCAATGCTACTACGCCAGAAACAACAGGAGTTGCCATTGAAGTGCCCATCATCTGGACATGTTTATCATCTAAGCATGGTTTGTAGAATGGATGTTGCCCTTCTGGATAAATCGAATCATATCGTGCTGCACAAATAAGAGCGCCCGGTGCAACTATATCAGGCTTATTCACTATTTTATTATCCCAGACTACTGGTCCTCGAGAACTAAAGTAAGTTATCTGATCTACACGAGGATTAATATCTCTTCCGATTGTACTATCATAATCTTTCTTGTATGTCGCTCCTACAGTAATTGCTTTCCTTGCAGTGCCGGGACTTCCGACTGTTTGTGCACTGGGGCCACTATTTCCTGCAGCGATAACAGCAACAACACCTTTGGATACTGCTGTGTCGATTGCTCTACTTGACGGATCATCCGGATCACCACCAGAGCCACCAAGACTTAAACTTATGATATCAAAATGATCAGCTGAATTGTTATCACCATTGGGATCTGTAGCCCGATCAATTGCAGCGATAATATCAATCCATGTCCCTGAACCTCTACTATCCAAAACTTTGTATGCAATAATTGATGCGTCTGGTGCTATCCCTTTCAAAGCGCCATTTCCTGCAATTGTTCCTGCAACGTGAGTCCCATGACCTTGATCATCCATTGGATCATTGTCTTTATTCACAAAATCAAATCCACTAATTACTTTCGCGCAGCTGCCAGCAACAAATTGATCTTTTGTGCAAGAGCCAAAATCAGGATGTGTATAATCTACACCAGTATCGATAACAGCTACCTTAACACCCTTCCCAGTTAAACAAGTCTCAGGTGTTCCACTGCACGTTTTTCCCGGTGCATTCATTCTCCATGCTTCATTGGCTTTAATCAGAGGCACAGTATCCATCAATAAGGCATGAACTATTCTATTGGGCCACACCTTTTCCACATAATCCAATTTCTCAATCTTCTTCGCAACTTCGGCATCCACATTGACTGCCATTCCGTTAAAAACAACTTGATACTCGTTGATAACTATTTGCTTAGCAGTGGGTGTAGCTACTGCTGCAATACCTGCTTGTTGAGATTTTGTCGTAATTTCTTGTTGCACTAAAGACAGAATATCCTGCTTTGCACGCTCATGCACAGATTCAATAGCTACTTTCTCGGACAGTGCAGCGATGCCTGCAATTTGTGATGATGGCTTGAATTCCACAATGTAACCCGGTGCAAACTCTTCTTTCTCTTCTAATTTTAGTGCTGTTGGGTCAAAGAAATCTTTTGCAACACTAACTCCTTTTTCTCTCTGATATAAAGCAAAATCTCTCTCTGGGGGAAATGATTGAACAACAGAACCCGTTACTTCGGATTGTGTTGTTGACAACTCTATCGTCTTAGTTGTACCTTTGTCCAACGACGCTTTCTCCACCACTAAATCCGGCAGCTCAACAAACAGTTCAGCATCTTTGTACATATAGAGGAAATATCCAACACCAGGAGAAAGAATTGCAGTTGTACTACCTGTGCTGATTTGAATCCATTTACCCTGTGCAGAATCAAATGCGAAAAGGAAATCTCCGACAATGACATGAGCATACGCTTGAGCAAGCGTATATGTTGTTGTTGTACTACCTTCTTTTATTTTCACGTCAGTTGTTTTCAACGTATTCACTGTTGGAAGACCAATCTGATTCCAACCTTTTTTTAGGGAAAGATAAAATTGTCTGCTGCTGGGTGTTAATGGGATCGTAAGCTGTCCTTCCTGGTCTACTTTCACCCAATAACCTGTTCCTGCTGTTACTGGAACGTTATCTCCAGTAAGATATTTTCCTTGTGCAGGGTCGTAATGGAAGAATTCAGCTGAAGTATTTGTCGTGAGAGCTTGCCCTACCGGTAGGGAAGAAGTAAATGGTATTGACACGAAATTCCATCCGGCAAATGAGCTGCTACGGTCATATTTCAAAGGAATGATAAAATGCGTCTCACTTCTCTTTCCTGCTGCTACATCCTGAGGAACTTCAAGACTAGTATATGCCTGACCTATAGGAAAACCGGGAATGTTTACCCTTTCATGAAAATAAAAGAAGAATGAACCTACTACCAGAACAGCAATTGCAGCTAATGACAGTGACTGTTGCCATAGAGTAATTTTCTTTTTTCTGCTTTTTCTCATCTTTTTTTAGATTCACTAATGATGGAAGAATTATATAAATGTTTGGTATTCAGAGGCTCTGTAGAAAATCTCCATAGGTATAAGCCTAAATTGTAGGCTATGAGCCTACAAAAGAGCTCAGCATTGAGCATTGGCCTCTTTCTTGATTTAAGAGAGTTCCGAAAAGTCTTTTAAGTGCTGAAAATAAACACTCTAGGATATTCCTCTGCCAGTATAAACGCCAATCCACACAATCTCTCATCACTTTTAGAAATTTTCCCCTTCGACATCCTTTACGAACAGGCATCACTGCAAAACTTCCATGGTCGTTTAGCCATTTGTGTAGCCATTCAGCATCAAATCCTTTGTCCATGAGCACAATCTCTGGTACAACTGGACTTTACTTATGCAAAGCAGGTACTCGTTGAGCTTCATGATAAGGTTTAGCAAAGAAAGAACCAGCGAGAAACTTTCTTCGCTCAACATCAATCATAGCCACTGCTTGCACTGGCCTTCCTACAGGACCCTCTCTATCTATTCTCTTCAAGAAGTAATGACTCGGACCAGAGCGGGAAAATCTAGTACCATCAACTGCTGCCAAGCAAACTACATCAACAGTAGTTGTTGCAGCTAATAAAGATTGCCAAAGTGATTTTGGGAATCTTTTAGCAGCTTTCTGTAGAGTTGTCCAATGCAATGAAACGTGATAGAATTCTTCTAGAAAATGCATCGCCCGTCTGTAAGAAAGCTGATAAACTTGCTTAATAACTAGTCCCAAACAAAGGATCCACGTTTCAAATTTCTTGGGACCCATTTGGTGATAGTATCTCGGGTGTCCTGCTGCCTTAAACAACCGCTTAATTTTTGTATCTAATCTCTTTTCTTTCTCCATGGTGGAGTTCAGCTCTCCACCTGCCCCCACAGGATAAAACCTGTAGGAGTTTCTTTTTACTTAAGATTTTTTACAGAGCCGATAATTAAACATAATCTTATTCTCAAAAAACCATATTTTTAGGATATCCCTTCCACTACTTTAATTTCTCCTTTTGACATAATTGAATTTGTTGAAATAATCACTAACAACAGTTATCCAACAAGCGCGACCCCATCAGTAGCTATTTCAGTCACCAGTTTATGATTTTTTTTCAGTCCCTCTTCGAATTCTTCTTCAGTAAAATAATGTAGTTGTATCTCTTTGCCAAACCGTTTCTCGAGTTCACTAACAAGATGTGTATGAAGCAATTGTTCACCTACAGCTATTTTTTCTTTTGCAATAATTGCTACATCGATATCTGAGCCTTTGTGATATGTCCGTTTGACGTAAGAACCGAAAAGAAGTATTCTGCTGATGTTTTTGAAGTTAAATTGGATTAAACCATAAACAAACTCACGAAGAATAGTGATAATTTCAAAATCAACAGCATTATAATCGTTCCTTTCTTGCTTATATAACGCAATCAAATATTCTGCATATGGACTCGTCATGTTGAAAACATAATGAAACCTTCTGCCGACTTTTCTTTTTCTAACAAGCCCACTTTTTTCTAGTAATAGAAGATATTTATCCAACTTATGTCCTAACCTTGTCATATCTTTAATTTGTTTATGAGTAATCGCTTTTCCAGGAGCACTTATAAGTACAAAAAGTATCTTCCATGCAGTTCTTGTTCCTAAACAAACATCTAAAAGCATTATAACAACCCCTCAATGATTTTAAGATAGGACGTAACAATATCGTCTATAAATGCCACTGCTTTCGCTGCTGTAATTGTCTTCTTTTGGGAATAATCTTCTGTATAATATTGTGAGTGCTCTCTTTCTTGTTTCCCTTTCTTGAGGAGAACAGGAACTATTTTTTCTTTAAGTCTCTCAACATTGTAAAACGTTTGTTGTGCATTTTTGAGGAGTGGCAGAAGTTGTTCTCTCAGTTCTTTATCTTGAATAAAGTGTTCTATTGCTGCGATTGTTTTGGCATGAATCTGTGGACTCACTATCTTAATCCCAAAGTGTTTTGCAAGAAAGAGTTTGGTTATGTCGTGCATTGCATAATAACCAGAAATAATGCTCCACCGAGGAAATTTTAGAACAACTTCTTCTGAGTGTTGTATGTCTTCTTTATAGCTTGCCTCGTGAAAAGCCATATAATATGATTTTTCTGCATCATTCAGCTCTATCCAGATTTTTTCTGTCCCCACTTTAGTGGGAGTAATTTCATTTTATTTATATATCTTTCCACTTTGGTGGCTCTATTAAGACCACTTTAGTGGATATAAGAAAAGTATGTAATGTTTCTATTGTCAATAGAAAGAAGTTTTTATTGGTAGTATACAGATAAGGGATTTTTAGCTTTGGAGCAACACACCTTTCTCTAACCACATCTCCCATCAGCACACGAACATGCATGCTCTTCCTGTGCTATCTCATTTCCTTTGCAATAAAACTCTACAAGCGTTGAAGTGTCTTTACAGAAATCTTCTTTATCTGCAAGAGAAGCTGTTTGCAGTGTTGGTAGGGGTGGTGGCAAGAACGCCTTTCCTTTCTTTGCATAATTTCTTCCGTCTGGGAACTGTGTATCTGCATCTGTATCAGTGCATTGGCTTGATACTTTAGGTTGCACTTCTAATGTGAAACTGTACATGTTATTGTTGGGATTGGTCTCATCTAGGGAAGGGGATGGATTTGCTTTGATGACAGCTGTATATTTTCCTGGAGACAGTTTTAGAGCGGAGAATGCTAGGACTGTTGATTGATCGGGTTTTAATGATCCTGCTTGGGTAGCCATGCCTTTTATCTCTATTCCCTTCTCATTTAGAATGGATAACGTAACAGATGATACATCAAGCAACGTCCCTTTGCCTTTATTGCTTATAGTAGCACTTATTGCAAATTCTTGTCCTTCTATAACACAATCTGGTCTGGCACTGCATGGCTGAGATCCAACTGAAACAGCAAAGGAACGTAATGGTGTGATTATCGATGGAGATAATGAACTTCCATCTGCATTCACTACTTCAAACTTTACAGTATGTGCACCATTAACCAAGGAGAGAGTATTATAACTTGTAGCTGTTGGGTCAAGCAACGGTGTTTGTGCATTACTATCTACATATGCTTTAATCTTCTTATCAGAAGGTATATTTGTAGGAGTGAATGCTACTAGCACAACTGCTGTTGTCACTGTCGCTCCTTCTGCAGGGGAGGTTATTGTGATGGACGATAAAGGTGCAACACATTTCTTTGTAACAGAATCACATTTGTTGCTCTGGCAATCTCCATCTACATTACACTTTTTATCAATTGCGCATTTTGGGCATGAGCCACCACAGTCAATATCTGTTTCGTCATTATTCTGGGTTATGTCTGAGCATGATACCTTCTTTTTTGGTATGTATACACCAGTATGCTGCGCATCATGTCTGAACATAGGCCATTCCATGGTAGATTCATCATAGGTACTACCAGTATTCCAGACATACACCCTCCCCTTAGCTGTTGCTGCAACCAACTCAACTTTTCCATCATTATCTAAGTCACCAAGAGCAACACCAGAATAGCTTGGAGCATTGATGTCTTTCGGAAAACCTGATAATAGCACACCACTCTTATCCCATGCATAGAGACGTCCGCCACCACTCATAACAATAACATCTGGATAACCATCACCATTGATATCTCCTATTGTCGGCTGAGCATAGATCACATTTTTGGGATAGCTTAGGGGAGGATCAACAAAACCTTCAACAAGAATTGAACCATAACTTGGAATAGACTGCGGCCACCCAGAAGAGATTTTTCCTTGGTTAGTGTAAACATAAACCATTTTATTTTTTGTATCTGAATCGTAAACTGTAACTATAACCTCAGGCTTTCCATCTTTGTCCAGATCTCCAATGGTTAAAAATTCTGGGTACCTAAGTCCAGTTGGATGTATTGGCCATCCATCCAATAGCTTCCCATCTGGATGATAAAATACAATACGCCCACTCGCAAGTGTTGTGAATCCAATTTCCAGATCTTTGTTTCCATCAAGATCTGCAACCACAAGACTATTTGGATGAACCAAAGCTTGTGTATCAACAGGGTCTATAAAAGGATGACCATGAGAATCCCAGATGTAAATAAAGCTTCTATAGGTGTTAGGTGGACGCGAGAATGTCACTATAGCAATAATTTCAGGGGTTCCATCCCCATTAATATCTACCACCGCAAGATTACCAGATAAATCGACATAGCGTGTGTTTATGTTACTCACTACGTTAGATTCAATAATCTTCGGCCATCCTGAGAATGGTTTCATATCAGATGTATAGACTGCTATCCCCGTTTTATACCCATCAAATCCGTCTGTCATAGGCGTCGTGAACGGAGCGATAAGTTCAGGTACACCATCTCCATCTAAATCGTAAAAGATACTCGGATCAGATGTTGTTGCACCTCCTTCTCCTTCTTTTTGGGTAAATGGACAATCCCTCGGCCAACTCAACAGTGATTTTCCTTCAGAAGTAATAGCATGAAAACACTTGTACAGACTAGACACAACTGGTGGAATTTTTGTCTTTCTGATTGTGACAACTTCTTTCTTACTATCTTTATCTATATCTGCAATAATTGGATTTACTCTTTGCCCAAAAAGAGATAGACGGTAAGTAGAGCCTAATGAGCTAGACCATCTTTCTGTTCCTCCTTCTGAAAAGAGATGGAGTTCTTTAGGACCCTCAATTATAATTTCTTTTTTTCCATCTCCATCAATATCAGCTAATGTCGGTGTATATGCATCCCAGGGAATTAAAGAATCAACATCTTTCATTTGTACTGGCCATCCTTTATGCAGTGTTTTATCAAAAACTATTCGACGATAACCTACAGACGTTACTGCTGCTCTTTTTACGCTCACTTTTATTGTGTAAATACCATCACGGAGAAGATTACTTGGGTCCCATTTAGAGAGGATGCCATGAATATCTGCCCCAGATTCTGACCGAGATATAATATTCCATTGTACTGGTTCTTTTCCTTCTCCATATTCAACGGAATATGTATCAAACGTACCATAGATATCTCCCCTGATTTCTATTTGATCATATAGGCTGCTAAGAGCGCCTTCAGGTGGGTATATAATCTGAAGATTACTTACTCCCATAACTGCTCTGTCCTGCCATACAACATCCTGAGTATCAGTCACACGGAGAATAAGATCATATTGACCATCCTCTAATTGTGAAGTGCCAAAATTTGAACATAATGCTCCTTGAGTAATCGATGTTGTCGACTTGCAGATAAGATTTTCTTTGGCATCTTTTTTGTAGTACACTGCATATTCCTTGAATGTATTCCCTGCAGCAGAACCTCTTATAGTTATAAGTGACTTTGATTTTTCAACTTCGTAAATCGCCGCAACAGGAGGTGCAGTCTCCAAAGATGCTCCACGCTGCACATTAACTCTCCCCAATCCCTGTACGTCTGAAGCCAAAGTTAAATCCTTTGCTGTATTTTTCAGTGCAGTCTTTACCTGCCCCGGAGTCCAATCAGGGTGCTTTTGTTTCAACAAAGCTACAACTCCAGAAACAACAGGAGTTGCCATAGAAGTGCCCATCATCTGGACATGTTTATCATCTAAGCAAGGTTTGTATAATGGATGTTGCCCTTCTGGATAAATCGAATCATATCGTGCTGCACAAATAAGAGCGCCCGGTGCAACTATATCCGGCTTATTCATTACTTTATTATCCCAGACCACTGGTCCTCGAGAACTAAAATAAGTTACCTGATCCACATGAGGATTGATATCACTCCCTATTTTACTATCATACTCTTTCTTATAAGTTGCGCCGACAGTAATGGCTCTTCTTGCTGTCCCAGGACTGCCAATGGTCTGTGCACGAGGGCCACTATTTCCTGCAGCGATAACAGCAACAACACCTTTTGATACTGCTGTGTCGATTGCTATGCTTAACGGATCATCCGGATCACCACCGTCGCCACCAAGACTCAAACTCATGATTTCTACGTGATCAACAGAATTTCCATCACCATTGGGATCTGTAGCCCGATCAATTGCAGCGATAATATTACTAGTATATCCTGAACCTCCACTATCCAAAACTTTGTATGCAATAATTGATGCATCTGGTGCTATCCCTTTCAAAGCGCCATTTCCTGCAATTGTTCCTGCAACATGAGTACCATGACCTTGATCATCCATTGGATCATTGTCTTTATTCACAAAATCAAATCCACTAATTACTTTCGCGCAGCTGCCAGCAACAAATTGATCTTTTGTGCAAGAGCCAAAATCAGGATGTG
>JAHFLT010000015.1 GCA_023264635.1 Candidatus Woesearchaeota archaeon
AAAAGAAAATTGTCAATGACTTCGTATCGTTAATGGAAAAGTACCACATTGTGGGCGTTGTGAATATGCAGAATCTCCCATCAGCGCAATTGCAGAAGATGCGCCAGCAGCTCCGTGGCAAGATGGAACTCCTCATGACAAAGCGCCGGTTGCTTAAGATAGTCATAGCCCAAATCAAGGACAAGAAACCAGGCATCGAGAACCTTCTTGACTATATGGGCGGCATGCCTGCTATATTGTTCACTAAAGACAATCCTTTCTCCCTCGCAAAAACGCTGCAGCAGAACAAATCAAAAGCCCCGGCAAAGGCTGGGCAAACCGCTCCAAACGATATTGTAATTGAACCAGGAAAAACACCTTTTTCACCGGGACCAGTCATAAGTGAGCTCTCACAGGCAGGATTAAAGACCGGCGTCGAAGAAGGAAAGGTAGTCATCAAGGAACGCAAGACCATCGTCAAAGCAGGAGAAGTGATAAAAGATAACGTCGCTAATATCATCTCCAAGCTTGGCATCATGCCCATGGAGATTGGACTTGACCTTGTTGCGGTGTATGAAAAAGGTCTGATTTACCAAAAGAATGTCCTCTCCATAAATATACATGACTTATTGGACAAGATCACCACAGCATCTGGATGGGCATTCAACCTAGCGATAGAATGTTCATATCCAACAGAAGAGACTATTGGAGAACTGCTCAGGAGAGCTCACCATGATGCACTTGCATTAGCGTTTGACTGTGGTATTTTTGAGAAAGGAGTTATTGAACTTCTCTTGGGGAGCGCTAATGCCCAGGTTGCAGGATTGCAGGTGAATATATAATCAGGAGGTTATGACTATGGAATACGTCTATGCAGCACTATTGTTGCACAAGGCAGGAAAAGAAATAAAGGAAGACGCTGTCAAGAAAGTGCTAGAGGTTGTAGGAGTGAAAGTGGACGAAGCGCGTGTCAAGGCGCTCGTTGCTGCTCTTGAAGGAGTCAACATAGAAGAAGCTATCAAGAAGCAGGCAGTCACAGCTCCAGTAGCGGTAGCAGCTGCATCAGAAGCACCTAAGAAAGAAGAGAAAAAGAAAGAAGACGAGAAGAAGTCAGAAGAGCAGGCAACAGCCGGCCTCAGCGCATTATTCGGCTGATTTTTTTTTAGTGAAGACACAAGCTTCCAATAAGTAGCTTGGAGAACGTGACATGGAGAATGAGCTTACTAAACAGCTGAATGAGCGAAAAGCGGTTATCGACCAACTGCGGGAAAAGCTCAATCTTTTAAGCGACCAAAAAGAGGAATGGTTCTCCAAAAAAGAGGAACTTAACGAAAAGATAGCCGCATTAATAGGCGAGATAAAGAAAAGTAAGACCGCACGCGACGAATGTTCTAAAGTAGTTAAGGATTTCAAACTGAAGCGGGATGAATTGAATACTGAGTTAAAATTGAAATCAGATGCGCTGAAGCAATTTAAGAAAGAGCATGGAGAAATCCCTCCGGGAAAAGATCCTGGATTTCTGAAATGTGACATAGAACGTCTTGAGCAAACTATTGAAACGAGCGTGATGTCCTTTGATAAGGAAAAGCAATTGATGAAGCGCATTAATGAGCTCAGAAAACAATACAAGGAAAGTGAACAAACAATGGGCATATTCAATACTATGAATGGGCTCATCAAAGAAGTTAATGAATTGCGCGCACAGGCGAATGGAGCTCATCGCACTGTACAGGACAAAGCAAAGGAAAGCCAGGATAAGCATGAAGCTATCCTTATGGTGTCCAAACAGGTGGACGAGCTTAGGAAGGAAGAGCAGGATGCATTTGCGAAATTCCTTGATTTTAAGATCAAGTTTGCTGGCGTGAATGAAAAGCTAAAGGTTGAACTTCTCGAGTTCAATAAGATTTCTGGACAGATGGGAGAAAAGAAAGCTGAAGCAAAGGAACAGAAACACCGCAAGCTGAAGCAGGAACTGGATATAAAAGAGGAAGTAGTGGAAGAGAAAATAAAGAAACGAAAACGCCTCACAACAGAAGACTTGCTTGTCTACCAGCAGCAGATGGAACAGGATGAGCAAAAGTAGGTTTTTATAGTTCTGTTTCTTGTCGAATGTCGAATTCCCCGTAAGCACAGGAAGACTTCGTCTTCAGCGGTTAGCTTCACTACGTTCGCTAACTGACTTCCTCCTTTAGACTATGACAGTTATTTTTCCGACGCTCAGAAAAAAGTTGGTAGGTTATGATTTCATAAGCGTTAATCTATATATTTTTATACTTCCTTCTCATTACCTAAGCTATGCAAAAAGAGGTGTATCATTATCCTACGTTGCATTTTCTTTCAGATGTATGGATATTTATCAATCCCTATACAGTCACGTTTATCGCCTGGTCTCTTGTCCGGTCATTTGCCAGTGTATTGGAGCTTGCCATCCCAATACTACTCGGAAAGATTATTGACATATTGACAAAATCACAAGACAACACTTTCCTGATTAAGCTGGTTATAGGGGTGGCTGTCATTGAACTACTTGGACCTACAATCCGTTTGAAGAGTAAATATCATCTGGGGATATTAGGCACAAGGATAGCTAAAGATATCCGTCTTAAGGGGCTTGCCAAGGTCCTGGAACTTGATTTGGCGTGGCACGAGGAGACTATGTCTGGTGCGGTCATGCAGAAAGTATCTACTGGTGCGGACTCTATAAAAGGACTGATAAAATTTCTTCGGGAGGATGGTTACACAATCCTGATAAAAATTACAGGAGCACTTGTTGTATTTGGTTATCTGCATATTAAATATCTCCTTCTTCTCGTTGCAGCTATTGTATCCTATCTGTGGGTGGAATATCATTGGGATATTATTATCAATCAGCAAAAGAATCGTGAAAGTGCTACTCGTGAACAGTTATTCGGAAGGACGTATGAGTTTGCGCATAATATACGTACTGTGAAGGCGTTGGGGATAGAGTCTGCAGTGAAAAGAAAAGCCGCTGATGCAGAAGAGAAACTGTTCGGTATCTCTAATGAAGTCAGTCTGGTAATGAATCGTAAATGGCGCATCATGCAGACAGTTGTAGCTTTTTTCAAGAGTTTGTTTATCATAGTTGTCTGCATAGATGTCCTCCGTGGATACCTCTCAGCCGGTATGGTACTGGTTTATATTACTTATTTTCACCAGGTCCATGGTGCACTTAATAATATTTCAGACTCGGTGGATGGTCTTATTGAGAACAAAAATGGCCTTTATCGTTTCATGACAGTATTAGATAGCCATTCAGAAGTTGATGCTGGTAAGAATCTTCGTTCGCTTTCATCTATTGAATCAACCCAGTTCAGTAACGTCTCATTCAGATACAAAGAGAAAAAAGTTCTCTCTGGATTGAATTTCTGCATAAATAAAGGCGAGCGTATAGGTATTGTTGGCCAGTCTGGCGTCGGAAAATCAACTCTCTTCAAGCTTCTGCTCAAGCTCTATCTCCCAACGCAAGGTGACATATTAATCAACAGTCTCCCTATACAAAAAATAAAGAGGGACTCTATTACAAAATATCTCACTATTGTTCCGCAGGATACAGAAGTATTTAATTTGTCATTTAAGGATAATATCACTCTTACTGACACGAAAGTGAATAATTATCGATACAAGCGTGCCTTGGATATATCAGCATGCAGTGATATCATTAAACGGCTGTCCACGGGAGACGAGACACTTATCGGAGAAAAGGGAGTTCGTTTATCGGGTGGAGAGAGACAGCGACTTGGCATCGCGCGTGCATTGTATAAAGATGCTGATGTTATCTTGCTGGATGAAGCAACAAGCCATCTCGACTCGAAGACAGAGCAACAGATAATATCTGCGATGGCCCTTCATCTGGGTAAAAAGACACTGATAGTCATTGCCCATCGTCTTTCAACACTGCGCACAATGGACAGGATACTCGTCTTTTCAAGAGGAAGGATAGCCGAAGAAGGGACATATAGTGACCTCCTCGCATCACATGGACTTTTTCACCGACTACACAAACTACAGGCTACTTCGTGACGACATAAAACAGCTCATTCCCGAATTCCTCGATAGTAATTTCCCAGCCATTGTCTTCACATATCTTCTCAAACCACAATCTCCGCGTCTTCTTCATACGCTTCCCGGATAAAGTTTTGGTAGAGAAGCTGACGATAAGATGAGATGCATTGACAAGAGGCAGTATCCTCCGTGAAACATTCCTCTCCAGATATTCAAGGGTATCCAATAATTTCCAGAGAAGACATACATCCGCTTTCAGAGTGCTCAACTTCTCTTTTTCGTTGATAACATCCAGTTGTATAACCTCTCCTTTTATTCCAGCAAGAACAAAATACTCCCTAATCATCCTGCAATCATCGATAGTGATTTCAGTTGCAATATACTTGGGGGTGCTTTCCATCCACGGATAACTGAAGGGATTCAAGCCACACGACACGTCAAGTAATGTTGCTGGCATTCCTGTATGTGCGAAGAGGTGCTTGTAGAGTGAGGGATAAAACGGAAGCCGTTCCTTGGTCGATGTGTGGGTGGAAAGTATTTTCTTATGTGCTTCTGTATCCACGTGATAGTCACGGTAAGTCTTTTTCAATTCATCAAAAGCCTTAGCGCGAGCCGCAAGCTGCTGCTGGAATGTTCCGTATACAGCATGTAAATCAGCACGCACTGCTTTAAGCAGAAACTCATACTCCTTTGAGCGTGAAAACTGTGCAAATGAACGCGTCTCCTCTATTTTCTTAGCTATCTCTTTTCTTTTCTCGATAAAAAATAGAACTCTCTCACCAATCCACCGCTCTTCAACAGCACTTATCTCTTTCTTCGCCTTTATAGCAGTAACCAATTCTGGCAATAGACCCGTAAGATTCATAGGCGTTCCTCTCGCGTATGCATGACAGAAATGCAGTTCCTCTCTACGCTGAAAACCGGTCCCAGAAAATGTTCAATAATGTACATGTTAGTTTTGGTGTGCATGCTTAATGTACTGGTGCACAGTTTTCCACCAGCTAAAGCGAGGTACAGCAGAAGATTATCAGCAAGATACACATCCACTGCTGCGCTGCTTTCTATCTCCATAAGCAACTTTTTTGCTGCTTCCTCTCCCACGACCTCTGCTTTTTTTCCTTTCTCTCCCAGTGCATCAGCTCCAAGTCTTATGGGGTTCCTGATATCCTCTTCTTCTTTTCCGAACATTGCATGGAGTGTAATGCCAGAGCCCGTAGATAACGTGTCCTGATATTGTGTCTCAATAATCACTGGACAGTTAAGCTTTTTCACCATAAACTGCGCAGCATGCGCCTGTCTTTCTGCAACTTTCGCACCTTGCAGATCAATCGATGCGTGTGAGATTCCCTTTATGCACAATAAACTTTCTCGTTTACTGAGTGCATACGGTTTGCATCTCTTACGCACGTTCATAAGGAAATCATCAAAACTATGTTCGTTTCGCTTAATCATTGGCTTGATTTTTACCTCCACCAGCCCAGCTCCTTTTGGGTAATATCCACGTCTTACTAGTTTCACATCAATTTTTGCAAATCGTAATAATTGTGGAAATAAAACGTGCTGCATATAATCTATAGGCATTGCCCATGCAACATCTGTTCCTCCAACAAGAGTCAATGAAACACGCTTGCCAGCAAAGAGCAATGGCGGCATGAGTGATTGTAGAAGCAGTGAGATAGATCCTGCAGTTCCGATGTCTATGGTAATTTTGTGATGGCTAACTGGTTTTGGATGAAAGACAATTTCTGTAGAACCTAGTTTTGCTCCTTCACATTCCGAGCCGCATAGCTCACCAAGAGTCATGATTGCTGTAAGATGTTGCGCTTTTAATCCTACATCTTTTCGTCCTTTTCTGATATCTGTACATATAAATGGAATGCCTGTTACTGTTGATAGCGCTAATGCTGTTCGGACAATCTGTCCTCCCCCTTCAAGATAGGAACCGTCAATGGCGAGCATAATCCTGGGAGGGTTTACATCTTTTTAAACAATAGCATCTTCTGTAAAACTTTTGTCATATCATTTTTCATAAATTACTTTACATAACTCAACACCTCTTTTGTTTTTTCCGCGCGCTTTCTTCCTATATCTCCACATTCCTGCAACCCATATGAGTTAGAAGAGAAAATTTCTTGCAATGATCAGAAATGAGTCAATAATAATTTTGCCAGTTTTCTTCCAATTCCCGGAAAACAGCAGAGAATTTTTTCTTGAACCTGCTTGGTCTTATCACCCCTCATTATTTTCATTTCCGGCAGGAAATAAACAGGTTTCTCTTTCATCTGAAGTACTATCTGTGCAGTATCTTGTAGTGATTCCGAAAAAATAATAGGAATAGTAAGTCCGATAGTAATCTTTTACCATACTGTCTAAAAGAATTTCGAATGGGAAAACATATGCGGTTCCAAGAACCCTTCAATAACAAGGACGGCATTTTTATATTTTTCTTTCATTTTCAGCAACTGTATAAATAATCTCTTTTCAAATACAGTCTGACAAAAATCAGAACTCGTCTTCCTTTCAATAGCTGTGTCTCCGATAATATAGTCAGCAGCGACTAATTGCTTTCTTATTGTATTGCAATGGAGCAGAGCTAATAATCTCTTGTGGTTCACAATAATCAACAAGAATCATGCATCTTCCCGCTAGAACTCCCCTTAAATACTTCACTCCTAAATGTCCAGTGTCCAGTCAGTAGATTTTTAAATGATTTCGCATTCCATCTCGCTATGACGATAACCCCCCTCCAACGTTTTGAACTAAAGAAAACAATCCGCGAACTGAGAGGCTATCGTGGGAGGCACACTGAATTTGTATCAGTTTATGTTCCTACTGATTATGACATGAACAAGGTCATATCCCATCTTGCACAGGAACAGGGTACTGCAGAAAACATCAAATCCACCTCTACGAGAAAAAATGTCATAGACGCCTTAGAAAGAATGATCCAGCATCTTCGTCTCTTCAAGCGCACTCCAGAGAATGGACTTGCAGTTTTCTCAGGCAATGTCGCAGAGCGGGAAGGACAATCTGATGTCAAAGTATGGAGCATTGAGCCGCCAATCCCGTTAAAGATTCGAATGTACCGATGCGATAAGGACTTCAAAATAGAGCCATTAGAGGATATGCTTGACATAAAGGAGTTCTATGGTTTAGTAGTATTTGACAGGAGAGATGCAATGCTCGCTTTTCTCAAAGGAAAAACAATCATTCCTCTGGTAAAAACACACTCAGAAGTTCCAGGTAAGACAAAAGCAGGCGGACAAAGTGCTCACCGATTTGCGCAGATAAGAGAAGGCGCGAAAGTTGAGCATTTTAAGAAAATTGCAGAATATATGAAGGATGAATACCTCAACAAAGAAGGTCTAAAAGGCATCATCATTGGAGGCCCGAACATTACGGTAAATGACTTTCTTGGAAGAGATTACCTAACGGGTGATGTAAAGAAAAAAATCATAGGGGTCAAGGATCTGTCTTATACTGGAGAATTTGGTTTACAGGAATTGTTGGATAAAAGTCAGGACGTGCTTGCCAACGAAGAGGTAGCTGAGGAGAAGAAAATTGTTGGGAGATTTATGGAACTTCTTGCAACTAGGCCTCGCCTTGTATCTTATGGTGAAGAAGAGGTCAGGAAATTCCTTGAGATGGGAGTTGTTGACACTCTCTTGCTATCTGAAAGCCTTTCAGAGCAAAAAATAGAAGAATTCGAGCGGCTGGCACAACGAACAAACGTCAATGTCAAGCTCATCTCTACGGAAACACGCGACGGCGCGCAGCTTCGTGATTTAAGCATGATTGTCGCTATTCTGCGCTACGAGTTGGAACGGTAGCAAGGCATAAAAACCAGCTTCTCTTCTTAGAGGCAATGGACATAATAAAGAGCGCCTTTGTCGAGCTCTACCCCAAGAAGGAGTTTTCTTATACAACAAAGATCATTTTCTCAAATCACTTTAGCATGTATAATGCGTCTATTGTAAAAAGACAATCTTCGATTGAAGTGCGAGCATCTGGCTTATGGAAAGATGTTGCCCAAGACATATTGTTTGGGCTTGTGCAGACTTTACTTGTAAAGTTCTTCGGGCCACCGGAAAATGAAACATATAACATGAAGCTGTATGACCAATTCCTAAAGAATGTCCATCTCAGTATACCAAAAAAGGACACGGATAAGGAGCTGGAGGAATCATTCAACCGTGTAGGAGAACAATTCCTTTCTGATACGGTTGAATTGTCAAACCTGAAGTGGGGTACTTATTCCACGCGAAAGTTGGGCAGCTACGATTTTCAAACAGATACCATTGTTATCTCCAAGGCACTGCAAGGAAAAGACCAGCGCATGCTTGATTATGTCATGTTCCATGAGATGTTACATAAGAAATTGAAATTCTCCACAACAAAAAGTAAAAAACATTTCCATACCTCTGAGTTCCATGGCTGGGAGAAGCGTTTTCCCCAGCATGAAGAAATAGAGAACGAGCTAAAAAAACTGGGAAGAAAAGCCAGCAAAAAGAACCTGCTCTCGTGGATTGGCGAAAGGTTTAAATAGCATATTCCCAGAAAATGAAGGATGGAAGACGACAAACTGTTCCCTCTTGCTGCAATGGAAAAACTCATGAAGAAAATAGCTGCAGCGAATGGAATGGAGTATACCCGCGTTTCTGAAGACGCAAAAAAGAAGTTGAAAGATGCGCTTGAAGCAAGAGCAGCTGTAATCGCTGCACAGGCTGTGAAACTGGCGACACATGCAAAACGCGATACTGTAAAGAAAAGAGATATCGTGTTGGCAGCGAAAATGACGAGCCAAACGTAATATTTAAAAATAGGGTACGGTTTTAGGCAGAAGGGTGATAGGGTTGAGTGAGATAAAAAATGTGAGTGTTGGGAGTTTAAAAGAAGGCAACTTAGTTATCCTCGATAATACCGCATGTAAAGTAGTTGATGTCAAAGTATCAAAACCCGGCAAGCATGGTCACGCAAAAGTAAACCTTACTGCGGTGGGTTTGCTTGATGGAAAGAAACGAAACGTTGTTATGCCGGGTCATGACAACATTGAAGTGCCGATTATTGACAAGCGCAGCGCACAAGTGCTCTCTATTGTCAATGAGGTGGCAAATGTTATGGACGCTGAAACGTTTGAAACATTCGATCTCAAGATCCCGGAAGAACTAATGGGGCAATGTGGTGAAGGTTGCCACGTGCTTTACTGGATCATCATGGGCGAACGTGTCATGAAACAGATAAAAACAGAATAAGAGTGCAAAAATGGTTAAATTTCCTGAAGCAACAGCTCGACTGTTCAAGAATGTATTTGTCTGCAGAAAGTGTGCATCTAAAGTACATGCACCTAATATGGCTGTCATTCAAGGGAAAGTCAAATGCCGTCGCTGTAAGAAAAAGGTTCTGCGGCCGATAAAGAGAAAATGAAAAGAGTGATTAGCGGTATATTATACATATTATACATCCCGCTGCTGTTAATTGGACTGCTCAACTTTCCTGCTAAAATAGGATTCTTGCTGTTACTATGGCCCTTTCTTGGTCCTTCTCTCCTTCACGCGCTCACAAGAATTTATGGTGGGACTGGATCATTCTGGACTACTCTCGATATCTGGTTTGAAAGTCATGCATGGTGGGCTGCGTTAGTTTTTCTCATTCCACTCGAAGCATTACGTCCAACTAGTATAATGATACTCCTCTTCCTTACTGGAAGAACAATGCTCAAAGAATTGCACGCTGGTCACCGCATGAACCGCGGCGTTGCACTTTCAGCAAGTATACTTTATGGAGTATTTGTTTATATCTTTTATACGGCTGAGGTGCAGACAAGCATTTTCTATACCATTATTATTGCCATGGTGTACCTAAATAGAAAAAAGCTTACTCGTGAAGCCTTTGTCCTACTGTACAGAACGCAGATAGGACTAAAAGCAATGGACAGTATTGCTCGCAGGTATCCGCGGATACTTAAGATACTGGGGCTCTTTAGCATTTTCTTCGGCTTCTTGGGGATGCTCTTCATCTCAGGATATGTTTTGTACAATGTTTTTCAACTTCTTTTTATACCAGGCTCAATGCCTGCACTAACACCTCTTGTGCCTGGTGTCCAGATACCGGGAAGCCAGCTTTCATTACCTTTGATTTATGGGATTCTTTCACTTTTCATGGTCGTGGTCATGCATGAGTTCTCACATGGTGTGCTTTCGTGTGTCTACAAAGTACCAGTAAAAAGCTCAGGATTAGTATTATTAGGTCCGCTCATGGGTGCTTTTGTCGAACCTGATGAAACGCATCTAAGCAAGCAATCTGCAAAAGTGCAATTATCTGTGTTTGGCATAGGTCCATTCTCTAATATTGTTGCTGCATTGCTTGTTGCATTTGTTATTATTCCTTATATATTATCACCAGTAACAAATGTATTCTTTGAAACAACTAATATAACAATCACATCTGTACGTGATGGAGGTCCGGCAGAAAAAGCTGGAATAACACCGTCTCTCCTGCTTGCTGTTGAAGGAAAAAAAATCAAGGACACGGGAGAGTTCATTACTATCCTTAAAGGTGCCACTCCTGAAAAAGAGATATCTATCCAGACAGATCTTGGAACATTTAATGTTATTCCTGAAATAAGGGAAAAAAATCCCATCATCGGAGTGAATCTACAGGAAGGTGTTGGGATTAAAGCTGCATATGCCATGCTCGGCCCATTGCCATGGGCACTCCGCTGGATTTATACTTTCATGATTTGGTTCACAATAATTAGTATTGGCGTTGGTATTGCTAATATGCTTCCCGTTGGCCCTGTGGATGGAGGTAGGATGCTGCGTGTTGGGCTGGGAGCCATATTCACAAAGAACGAGAGCGACTGGATATGGAAATGGATTGGGATGTCTTTGTTCTTGGCAATCCTCTTTATTTTGTTCTTCCCGCTGTTTAAATGGATATTACCATAACGCTGAGTATAGATTAAGTCTTTTAGAATAGTTCTCATGGATTGGTAATACAAATAATGTGGGGTGTTCTTTCCTCAAGTTCCTTCTTCACCCACTTTTCTAACAAAAAACACATTGTTACGAGAGGATAGGAGAAGTTGTTACGGTTTCACTGTCCCACAAGAGTAATATGCGCCAATAGTGCTTCCAGCTGGATGTGGTCATCACTGCCCTCGACAAGACGAAATTCTATCTCACCGCATTTCTCTATCAATGACACTTTTTTCCTGCCATCCATCTGGATGTCCCAGATCATCTTCTGTATCTGCTTAATCACATCAATACCCGATAAGCCGTTAGAGAGCATAACGTCAAGTAGCTTGTCGCGTGCTTCCAAGAATCTGTTCTGCAATGCTAGCTGAATGATTTCTTTTATCTCAACAGGTCTTGCTTGTGCTGCCATGGCATAGACAGATTGTTCTGTAATGACCGAGCCACTTGAAGCACAACTCTGCATGACATTCACAATCTGTCGGCAATCGCCTTCACTTAGCTCAACCAAGGCATGTACAGCCTTCTCATCAAGTTGCAAGCCCTCTTCCTCAGCGACATGCGCAATAAGGTGCTGAATATCCTGCTGAGTCAATGGTTTAAAGCGAAATACTGCGCACCTGCTCATAATGGGCTCAATTATTTTAGAGGAATAATTGCAACTAAGGATGAAACGGCAAGTCTTCGTATATCTCTCCATGGTACGACGCAACGCCTGCTGTGCTTCTTTTGTCAAAGCATCACACTCATCAAGGAAAATGATCTTAAAAGGATCGTTACCGAGTGCTTTAGTGCGCGCAAAATCCTTAACCTTAACACGCACAACATCTATGCCGCGTTCATCTGATGCGTTAAGCTCTAAAAAATTGCTTTTCCACCCTTCGCCATACAATGCATAGGCGATAACAAGTGCAAGTGTGCTCTTTCCTACCCCTGCTGGTCCTGCAAACAAGAGGTGCGGCATGTTCTTCTTTTCGACAAATGCCGTAACACGAGAGACAATCTCTTGTTGACCAATCAGCTCTTTAAACGTCTGAGGCCTGTATTTTTCTGTCCAGATGGTCATAGCTAACGTAAACAAGGGAGGATTTATATAAATTTTGAAAAAGAATAAGAGAAGAGATAATGTCTTATACAATATCTTCTTCAGCAATGACCACGAAGTCTCCTACTGCAATCACTGCGCTGAATGAAATAAGCAGTTCTCCCTCGCTATTCTTCTCTAACTCCAACTTCTCTGAATAGGGTGTCGGGTTGGTTAGGACGACGTGAATGAGCTCTCCGGATTTCGCTTCGAAGATGACATCTCCGACTTCACCATAGCGCTTGCCGGCTTTGCTGACGACAGTTTTACCAATGAGATCTTTTGAATTTTTCTTTTCTTCTTCTGGCACAGTTATCCCCTCACAAACCTTATGAATAAAAAGTGTGTTGTAAAATATTTAAAGCTTTGCTTTGTTAAAACTGTAAGAAGAACATACCATTGTCCTAAGAAACGATGATTGAATCATCATAATTCTTATATATCCTAAGAGGTTTATATTATTCACTCGTTCAAATCGAGAAGAGGTGGACTGTGCTGATCGTTCGCTCCAAAATCAAGGATGTTGCGAAAGAATTCAGTGTAGCTGGTGATTTCCCTGAGGCGCTCAACAATGTTGTTGAGTTGCTCATCAAGGAAGCATGTGTCCGTGCTCGAGAGAACCAGAGACGCACAATCATGCCAAAAGATTTATCTTTACTATTCTACAAATAGGTTACATTCTACAAATAGATTTTTAACCCACCACTTTTTCTGGCATCGTATGTGCGGCATAGTAGGTTATTGTGGAAGAGCGATACCTGTTGAGAGAGTAATAAGCAGGCTTTCAATGATAGCTCATCGTGGGAAAGACTATTACGGTCTTACTGATGGTAAAAAGACTGTTTATGGTCTCCAAAGCATAGGACAATCAGGACAATTCTTCCTCGGGCATGCTTTGCACGCAGTAATTGGTTTTGTTTCTCAACCCATTAACAATTGCTTTGTCGCGAATTGTGAGATATATAATTGGGTGGAGGTAGCTGTGAAATACAATGTTACGGCAAATAATGACGCTGAATTACTCTATAAACTTCTTACACAGAAAGGTATTGAATGCTTAGACGAACTTGATGGTGATTATGCATTCGCCTGGAAAAACGGAAACAGAATTATGTTAGCTCGAGACATTATAGGCGTAAAACCATTATGGTGGTATCAAGAGGGAGATTCTCTATGGTTTGCTTCTGAGAATAAGGCATTGGATAAGAAAGGAACACTGCTTGACCCACGAAAAATACTGATAGCTGATGATAAAGGTGTTTCCTTTAGCGACAGAACTTTTCCTGCTTCTGTAGAAAAAGAATATACTATGAAACAGGCAGCTGATAATGTTGCTATCCTGCTTAAGGAAGCTGTACGAAAAAGAGTTGCAAATATAGATAAAATTGCTATCCTCTTCTCGGGGGGTATTGATTCCACGACATTAGCGACCATTGCCAAAAGCCTGCACAAAGATGTTAGACTATATGTTGCGGGGACTGAAAACAGCGAAGACTTACGGTGGGCAAAAAAAATAGCACAAGAATTAGGATTACCGTTAAAAGTATCAATATGCACGCAGATCGAACAAGAAGCTAAAGAGGTAATACCTATCATAGAAACAGGTGATGTCATGAAAGTCAGTGTGGCACTACCTTTCCACTTCGCTTGCAGGCTGGCGCACGAAGATGGGTGTAAAGTCATCCTTTCTGGTTTAGGCAGTGAGGAACTTTTCGCAGGGTATCAGCGCCACAAAGTCACAAAGAATGTTAATGAAGAATGTCTTAAAGGTTTACTTGCAATGTATGAGCGTGACCTTTATCGTGATGATACAATAACAATGGTACATCAACTTGAGCTTCGTCTGCCTTTTTTGGATAAAGCATTGATTGCATTTACGTTATCAGTTCCCGGTTCGTTGAAAATCACGCCAGAATTAGATAAAGCTGTACTGCGTCAAGCTGCATTGCTGCTTGGGGTGCCTGAAGAGGTAGCATACCGCAAAAAAAGAGCTGCACAATATGGCAGTGGAATTGACAAAGCGCTGACAAAACTAGCAAAAGCAAAGTCAATGACAAAAAAAGAATATTTGTATGCGCTGGGTGAGACTAATGTTTGAGAAAGTGAAGGGACTTTTAGCCATGGAGGAACAACTGGCAAAAATGCAAGAAAAAATGAATAGCTATAACACTTCTCTGTTATCTCACGGAGAACAGGTACTGGCGCTTCATACCAAAGTCGCTGCTCTTCATGAGAATGTGACGCATTTGAATGCAACACACAAGGAACTTTCACAAACGCTTTCAAGCGATTTATTGTCAATAAAATCAATCTGTACTGAGTTTGAGCATGAGCTGGGTGAGTTCAAGCTATTGCGTAGTAATTTCTCCAGAACAGCAGCTGAAAGAGTAAGCACACAAGTAGAGGAAGGATTGAGAGAACAACTTTCCCGCTTAAAGGTGGATGTCACGCAGTATAATACGCTAAAAATGGAGTTATAGCGGAGGAACCAAATAATCGTATGTCAAATGTTCCTCCGCTTATTAGGAAAGGAAATGCAATTTATACAAAAATTGATTTCCTTTCCTCTAGAAGGGATGCGTACACTAATGCAAATACTGCATACAGAGCTTGATAAGCTGCAGGTAGTGGCAGCATCTATTAAACAGCAGGATTTTGAGATGACCAAATTTGCCCATCAGTTATTACAGATGGACCAACATAAGCTTGAGCTTATGCGGAAGATAGAGACGTTAGAGAGACTAGTGGCAATGGAGAGAAGAAGAGGGACTAGTAGGAGATAATTAATGAGCAACGTCAAGTGTTGGAAAAAGTTAAAAAGAACTTCTCAATCTCTTCTTTTCTACACGGCAGTGATCTAACGGTATGATCCGACCCTCCCAAGGTCGTAGTCCGGGTTCAATTCCCGGCTGCCGTATCTTATGAGAATCATGATTGTAGACAGCGGTGCGCGAGCGCACGCACTCTCTCTCGTATATGAAAAAAGTTCCATCGTGAAACAAGTCATTGTGATTCCTGGGAATGATTTTATTGTATACCAACGGCAGAAAGATATTATTGTTGATAAACAATGTTCTTTCTTCCAACCTCAAACAATTCTCGACCTAGTAAATAAATATAAACCTGACTTAATAGATGTCGCACAAGATGATGCATTAGCGCTTGGTACAGTTGATCTTCTCCAAAAGCATGGCTTTTCTGTCTTTGGCCCAACAAAAGCAGCAGCTCGCATAGAATGGGATAAAGTGTGGTCCAAAGAGTTTATGCAGCGTCATGTAATTCCCACATCACCATTCACTGTATTTGGTGACAAAGAAGACGCAAGAAAATATGTTACTTCTCTTTATTTTATAAACAAACAAAACAAAGTTGTCTATGTTAAAGCGTCTGGTCTTTGCGCTGGAAAAGGCGCCTTACGGGCAGAAAATTGGCATGAAGCAATGTTTGCAATTGAAAAAATGAATGTATTTGGAGATGCTGGAAAGATGCTGGTCATTGAAAATGGTTTGCAAGGGGAAGAGTTTTCATCATATGTTATCTCCGATGGTCATGGCTATTCAATGTTACCTTCATCCCAAGATCATAAAGCGCTCTTTAATTTTGATCAAGGTCCTCAAACAGGGGGAATGGGTGCTATTTCTCCGGTAATGATAGCTTCTTCCTTTTCCAAAGAGATTGAAGAGATTATGGCAAAAACAATAAGTGATATGGAAAAAGAAGGTGTTCCCTTCAGAGGGATTCTTTATTTGGGCGGTATGGTAGTAGAAGGAAAAGTGATGGTTATTGAATTTAATGCTCGCTGGGGAGATCCTGAATGCCACGTCATTCTCCCCTCACTGAAAATAGACTATGGTGAGCTTGTGCAGTCCTCTCTTCACGGAAAAGTGAACCAGCTAAATAGGAAGTACGATACCAAAGTTCGAATCTGTGTAGTTGGAGCAGAACGCAGGTATCCTGAATCACCCGTAAGAGGAAAACAAATTTATGGTCTTGAGCAGGTAATGCAATGTGAAGGAGTAACTCTCTTAGGAGCAGGAATAGCAATGCAGGACAATAAATTTTACACTAATGGGGGAAGGTTATTCAGCATTGTTGGTGAAGGAAATACACTTCTCGAAGCACGACAAAAGGCATATGCAGCTATTGCATGTATTCATATAGAAGGGAATAATCTTCATTATCGTACAGACATTGGCTGGAGAGACATGGAGAAGTACATCTAAAGGGAAACGTCTAAAAGGAATCTTGTATTAAAGAAATAGGTCTAAAGCTTTATATTCCTGTAAAAAAAGGTAAAACAATATGCAATTCCATGGATTTACACTTGACAGGTTCCAGATAGAAGCTGTTAATGCAATAGACAAAGGACATTCTGTTGTTGTCTCTGCAGCTACTGGGACAGGAAAAACGCTTATTGCAGATTATGTCATTGACAAATTTCTGAAAGCTGGCAAGAAGATAATGTATACATCTCCCATTAAAGCACTATCTAATCAGAAATATGCAGATTTCAAGCATGCATACGGAGAGCAGAATGTTGGCATTCTCACGGGAGATGTTTCAATAAATCCTTTTGCTCCAGTGGTTATATTAACAACTGAAATTTACCGCAACATGCTGCTTGTAAAAGATGCGGTTGTGTCAGATGTTTCCTATGTTGTTTTTGATGAGATCCATTACTTAGCAGACATAGAACGTGGTGCTGTTTGGGAGGAAAGCATAATCTTCTCTCCGCATCATATCCGCTTCTTGTGCTTGTCAGCAACGATCCCGAATGCACGACAATTCGCCAACTGGATAGAGCACATAAAACACCATGCTGTTGATGTTGTGGTTGAGAAAAAAAGACCAGTTCCATTGAATCACATGTTCTTTGACATGGAAAAAGGTATTTGTGCATTCGCTGATCTTAAGGAGAACATGGAACTTGATCGCTATCCCCGTGAAAGAAGAAAACAGAAATGCAAAATAGAAAAGACACTTCTGTCACATATTGAGCTAATTCAACAACTAAAGCGAGAATCTAAGATCCCGTGTATCTTCTTCTGCTTCTCACGTTCACTGACAGAGAAAAAAGCAACAAGTCTTAGGGATCAGTATCTGACTAATCAGGAAAGTACGCTGGTAGTACACCACATCCGGGAGAAACTCACAAGAACAGATCCAGCCATAAGAGAATTGGCGACCACAAAGAAGCTCAGGCAATCCCTTGCTCGGGGAATCGGTTTCCATCATGCAGGATTGCTTCCTGTGTTGAAAGAATTGGTGGAAGAACTTTTCGGATTGGGTGTCATAAAAGTATTATTTGCAACAGAAACATTTGCAGTAGGCATCAACATGCCAGCCAAGACCGTATGCTTTGACAGCTTAGAAAAATATGATGGAATCAATTTTCGCTATCTCAGCCCGAGAGAATATTTTCAGTTGGCTGGACGGGCGGGAAGGAGAGGATTAGATAAAGTAGGCTATGTTATTTCTATAGTGAATCGGGAATTCTGCGATAGTAAGCGTATTGAATACTTAATTATGGATGATAAGGAGCCCATACGAAGTCAGTTCAGATTGTCGCATAACACTGTATTGAACCTGCTCCATAACCATACACCAGAAGAACGCAAAGTCATTTTGCAGAGCAGTTTCTATTCGTATCAGCGTGGTGCGCAAAGCACGCAAGCTGTTGTCGCAAGTTTCGAGCACAAACGGAAAAAATTAGAAGAGTTGGGGTATGTTACGGGAAATAAACTGACCCCTAAGGGAGAGTTTGCACGTCACATTTACACAGAGGAATTGCTTGTTGGGGAAGCATTTGCCACAGAAATAGCGGATTTGCTGACTGTGCAGGAGATCATCGTCTTCATTGCACATCTTGTGTATGAGGAGAAGAGAGGACTGGAGTTCAAGGACTTGCCCATCAGGTACAGTCCAACACTCTATCAAAAAGTGAAGGGAAACAAGATACTTACCAGATACTGTGAACAACACAGGAGGGATTTCCTTGAACCTCTCGCGATGCACTGGTTCGAGGAAAATGATTTCTGCAGCTTGCTTGATCTCACTACAATGTCTGAAGGGGATGTAGTCAGATTCTTCAGGCAGATAATCGATTTATTACGCCAGATAAATCACGCTACAGATAATACCGAGCTGCGTGATAAGATTGAGTTTCTCATAAATCGTGTTGATAGAGATGTTGTGAAGCCGCAGCTATAGCTGCATCTACCGTGTATGTATCTCAATGATATCTTGGTCCTTGAGAATATAGTTTGTGTTCTTGAACAGCTGGCCAGGAAACCGCGAAGACCCCCAGATGCGCGCATACTTGAATTTGGTGATGAAATCCTTATGTAACTTATTGCAGACATCCCTTATAGTTGTGCCACGCAGCATGATGAGCGGTTCATTGAGATCAGCTTTATTGCCTGCTTCCTTTGTGTAAACCCTGATGAATTGCAGTCTGCTGTAAATCAGGTTTTTTAGCTCTAAGAGATTTGTCCTTTTGTCAGCGGATATGCAAACATCAGCATTAATGCTGCGTCTTGACCTATCAGCTTCCGCAGGGATGACAAGGTCCACTTTGTTCATAGCAGTGACTGCCGGCACGTACCTCTTGTTGCCTTCAAGGACATCAATCAGTTGGTCTACGGTGATATCCTCTCGGAGCACGATCTGTGCATTCATGATGCCAAACTCCTTGCAGACAGCTCTGATGGTTTCATGAGATATCTTAGTCAGCCTGATAGTAGCCCCAATGTCCATCCCCCCTCTAGCTGTCTTTGTTATACGGACATCAGGCTTGTGCTGATTAAGTCGAAGATTGAATTCACTCACTTCTTTAATCAATACTGCTGCCTGTTCTGGATGCATGACGTCAACGACTAAAAGCACCATATCTGCATTCATTGCAACGCTTAATACTTGCCTCCCCCTGCCGCGGCCTATTGAAGCGCCTTCGATGATTCCCGGCACGTCAAGCAGCTGTATCATTGCGCCTTTCCATTCCAAGATGCCAGGTATGACGTCCAGCGTTGTAAATTCGTATGCAGCCACCGCTGACTGCGCAGCTGTTAGACTATTGAGCAGGGTACTCTTACCCACTGAAGGAAACCCTATTAGAATGACAGATGCATCACCAGATTTTTTTACAGCGTAACCCTCTGTCTTGCCACCTTTGGCACCGAGCTGCTTATCCTTCAATCGGGCAATTTTCGCTTTTATCAGCCCAACATGATGTTGCGTAGCTTTGTTGTACTTCGTTTTGCTAAGTTCAGCTTCCAGTTCATTTATCTTGTCCTGTGAACCCATAAGGCGTTGAGAGGCAAAAATTATTTATAAAGCTACGGCATTTTCCTTGGGAAATGGGTCCAATTACATACATTATGCAGGTCATACTCGCAGTCATTGCTCTTCTCATTGGAAGCAGTATCGGTAAAATGGTGGAGAAAACAGTAAAGCGAGTACTGCATGAACTTGAAGCAAATGCTGTGCTGAGAAAAGTGGTTGGAGCAAAAGTGCTTCTCGAAGAGGCTTGCAGCATTGCAGCGAAGTGGTTGGTTTATGTCATGGCCGTCATAATAGCACTGAAACAGCTGGGGATAGAAACACTGGCTCTCAATATATTTGTCGGTGCGATTATATTGTTTAGCACTATTGCTTTACTTTTGGCTCTTAGGGACGCTATCCCTAATGCAGTAGGTGGCCTTTTGATCTTCCATCGTGGCACACTCAGGAAAGGAGACATCATTAGATTGAAGGATGTTGAGGGCAGAGTGCATGAGATATCATTACTCCAGACAATCGTTGAAACAAAAGAGGGGGATATGATGTATATCCCTAATTCTGCATTAGTAAGTGAACTATTCTGGAAAAAAAAAGCTAAGTAGTAGTATGGGTAATAAGTATGGATAAGAAGAATAATAGTGTAATTAAGAATAGGATATTAGTTTTAGATGTTGACTTTTTCTAGCATGCTGGCAATATTCCACAGTTGTGTACGAACATAAGGCTGGAGGTTTCCATCGTCTGTAATTTCCTCCAGCTCCTGTAAAGCCTTGTCTATCTTTATAGACCTTTCTGAGGAATTCTCAAGGACAAGGGTGATTGCGCTCAATTTCAGTTTCACATTACGGGGAACAGTATTGTCGTTTCCCAGTTCTGCAAGCACCTCGATTATCCCGCTGAGATCATTCACGAGTATCACCTTTAAGTTCTCCAACAACATCTTTCTGTAAAGCGCTTGCTTTCTCGCGCAGCTTTTGTTCCTGTTTCTCTAAGGATTGAAGACGCACTGCAAGCAACTCTTTTTTCTGGAGGAGATCATTAATCAGGTCTTTTTGTTTTGTCAAAATCATTATGTTACCCACTATTTTGTAAGCAGTTTCTGTCTGCTGTACTTCACTAAGTGCATTTTCCAACTCGAGTAGTTGGCTTGAAAATTGCTGCTTCTGCAACAGGACATTTTGAATGTTCTGTTCAATCAGCTGCAGCTGCATCAGCTTCTGTTCTGTCTGCTTTGAGATATCTTTGTTCATATGTCTTTATTTATAAGATCCGTATCTTTTCGTAAACATTCAATAATTTTGTCAATGTCGTTAGTGTTGCTCTGAGACTTGTGGAATCTTCTGCTTTTATTGCTATCTTACAATCTTTCTGCATGAACACATCAACTTTTACCCGCTCATCCTCCCTGGCCTCGGGGGCATAGCAAGGGTATAATAACCCCGGAAAAAGAAGCGCTGCGTTATAAGTCATATTGCAGAAACAATGGTTGAGTTAGTGCGTTGCTTGAATAGCATCTTACTCCCACAGTAAGGGCAACGAACTTTTTTTTGCAGGTATTCCATTCCTACTTTCTTATTGCATGCAAGGCATTTGTACGTAGCCATTATTCATCACCTGCAACTTTCGCCGCAGTAACCTGCTCATACGGAACATATGCTTTTCCTGTAAATGTCACACTGCATTTTTTGCATGACCAAATACCTGCTGCCTGTCGCTTGACTTTGATAGCGTGGCAATAAGGACATTTGTGCAGGCTTCGTGCAGTTTTTTCTGCATTCTCAAAGAGTTCTTTCACCCGTCTTCCATATCGAGGGCCAAAACGTTTTGCGTTTGTTAATCCAGTTATTGGTTTTACCATCTTGCCTCCGAATCAGACTCAAATGGGGCTGCCCGGACTTTCACCTGCGCAGCTCTTTTCCCATTTCACCTTCGCTGCTGTGCAGCTCGGTTCAGCTCCATAACCCAAGAAAATCATCGAGTGATTTTCTGGGACCAAGTGGCTGCGCCACTTTTGGAACACAGGAAAAACGTGATTGACTCCGTCGCTTTGGGAACCAAAAACATTATTTTGAATACTCCCATTTGCGAGACAGTATCTCCTCGTCTTTTCCTAGTTCCAAAGAAATTCTTTTGGAATTTCTTGGACCAAGACGAGCAAATCTCGTCTTTGGTTTTTGGAGGCGAATCGAGGCGCCGTGCACCGACTATGAACCGGACAAAAAGCTGGCGGATTTGAACCGGGGTCGTCTGGTTTCTTTATGTCTCTTTATACAACCCAAGCCAGAAAGGATAACCAAGCTACCCCACAGCCCCTTTTTCTAAGTAAAATCCAAAAGGTTATTTAAATGTTACTGGTAGGATTCCCGAGTTCGCTGGTTCGCACGGGAATATTGATGTAACAAATAACGCTAAAGGATAATGCTAAAACCACTGCACAGCAAAGCATTTGTCAACGGAGCCCAGTCTAGACTCCATCCAAAAAAGCGTCAGCAGTCTAAGGTCGAGCCTTGGCAGTAGCCCATTTTGTGCTGACAAAGGGGAAGCAAAGAAATGCTTGGAGCATTTCTTGCGCAAGAAATCATTTGACAATGATTTCTTTGCGCTCCCTACGGGAAATGCAAAGAAGCCATAGGCTTCTTGCACAAGGAGAACAGCGGTTCTCCTTTGTGTCAGCTATCATCTAAAAATGCAAAGGCGAGAAGCTGCTGAGCAGAGCGAGAATTTTTGGATGGAGCCCAGACCTACATACTTTTATAATGTCACCATTTTGTCTTAAAGTATGGATCTTGTTACCATTGCGACCAATGTTTTTGAAACATATCGCCTTTTTCAGGAGGGTCATCCGGTTATTGGTTCAATGCTGACAGCAGAATTTGTTTTTCCCGTAGCAGACATAGCTTCTCAGGCGATTACAGATAGGAAGATAAATTTGAGGAAAGTGGCATACACAGCAGCCCTTGCTCCGGTATATGGTTTGTCTTCGTATGTCCTGATGAAATCAGGGGACTTTATTGGAGATTACATCGTAGATAATCCGTTAGCAAAAGCCGCTCTTGGTCCTAACTTGTGGGGCAATATGTTCAATACATTTTTCTTTGTCAACAACACTATTGGAGAGAAAAATAACTATAGTTTAGCTACCTTGGTTGGACATTATAAAAATCTGATTTTCGGAGGTCACTCTTTCAAAGAACATTATCTGAAAAACATTCCTCTTAAAGAATATCTCTTTGCCACGGCAGCCACCCTCACTCTTTGGAATGTATTTCAATATTGGAATTATTCTTCTGTCCCAAAGGAATTGCAGACATCAGCAGCGCTTGGCGCATCATTAGTGTGGATGGTTATTTTCTCTTTGTTGTCATTGCAGGGTGGAAGGAGGATTTCTTATTAGTAACTCGCGTAATTCCGTGCATCAGCATGTTTACTTTTCATGAGAATGGTTCTACTTCACAACATTCACATCATGCGGATGGCTTTCGCGTAAGCCGGATTGCGTCATCTTGGTGAATCGCGCATTCTGCTGTATCTCCAAGACAGTTCGTGCGCCACAATAACTCATCCCTGACCATAAACCACCCACTAGTTGTTGGATGACTTCACTCACCTTGCCGCGATATGGCACCATAGCCTCTACTCCTTCTGCGACGTAATCATTAGGGTTATCATCCTTTTGTCCTTCGCGTTCTTTCCTTCCCAGATGCGCACCGAAAGATGCCATTCCTCTGCATACCTTCTGTTTTATTCCGTTACGGATTATGGTGATACCAGGGCTTTCATCTGTTCCTGCCAATACATTTCCCAACATAACAGTAGATGCTCCCGCAGCAATTGCTTTGGTCATGTCCCCTGAATTCCTAATCCCTCCATCCGCAATAAGAGGGATTCCAGCTCTTTTTGCAACAGGTGCACAGTCCAATATAGCCTGCAACTGCGGTACTCCGGACCCAGTGACGATGCGTGTGATGCAAATTGATCCACCCCCGACACCGACTTTCACAGCATCAGCTCCGGCTTCAATCAAATCGCTTGTGCCTTCAGCAGTCGCGACATTTCCTGCAATTATGTCTATGGAAAACTTTTTCTTCAGCTCACGTACTGTATTGATAGCAAGATCAGAGTGTCCATGTGCAATATCTACTACAAGTACATCACATCCTGCCTTGACAAGCATCTCAGCTCTTTCAATAAAATCTTCTTTGACACCAACAGCAGCTCCAACCAGTAATCGTCCTCTCTTGTCTCTGGAAGCCTTTGGGTGTTCCAGTCTTTTGACAATGTCCTGTGCAGTAATCAATCCACATAGTTTATTCTCATACACAAGAGGCAATTTCTCTATTCTGTGCTTTGCGAGTATCTTGCGCGCTTCTTCTGGGGAGATATCACGTCCTGCAGTTACAAGTCTTTCTTTTGGCGTCATGATATCGCGGATGAGCTTGTTATTGTCTTCCTCAAATACGATATCACGCCGCGTTATGATACCCACAAGCGCGCCTTCATCGTCCAGCACAAGTAATCCAGATACGTTGTGTTGATGCATTGCCTCTTTCGCATCTGCCAGACTCATATATGGTCCAATGGTGAATGGTGTGTCAATAACGATATTGTCTGCTCGTTTCACTAGTTGCACCTCTCTGACTTGATCTTTGATGCTAAGAAAACGATGGATTATCCCAATTCCCCCTTCTCTTGCCATTATTATTGCCATAGCGCTCTCTGTGACAGTGTCCATATTCGCGCTGACAAGAGGGATATTTAGCGTGATATTCCGAGAGAGTTGCGTTCGTGTTTCTACATCTTTCCTGCTAACGACAGAAGAGCGTTGTGGCACAAGAAGAACATCATCAAATGTTAACGCTTCCGGAATCATTCCGTTTTTTTTTAGGTCAGTTGATGCTATATTAAGATTGTGGTGATGAAGACTATGCAAGACAAGAAACCAAAATATTAAAATATCTCTTTTTCTTCTCCCTTGGATGCCCTCTGATACATACTTTGCTCTCGGCAAACCAGATGAGAAGAAGGAGATTACTGTAAAGCCAGCTCTTGCAGACATTATCTTCGAAGAGAAAGCAGCGTATAATGAAAAAGAGAAAAGATTTTACACGTTTGACGCCAGTCTGCGAGCATTACGAAAACGTGGCTACGAGCGTCATCCCCGTCCAGCAGAAGCCTTAAGGTTGATTTGCAATGGGTTGGAAGGGAGACTGCAACCAGAGCAGCAAGCGGTTGCTGATGATATGTTTAGTAGTTGGGGTGAATGGCTGAGCATGGCAATGCTGCGGGAAGGAAATCTGTTGCATTGCTACCTTGACCCGGAGAATCTCCTGTGGGATGAGAAAGCGTGGAAGTATGTTGTGCAAGGGAGAAAACTGAAACATGCTGGAGAAGAAATCTATTCAGTTGGCTCATTGCGTTGGTGGGTTCCCATTAAAGACGTGAACGAAATGAATCCTGCTTTGGTAGAGAAGCTCTGGTCTCGTCATTATGCTGTATTACCCAAAGAGATAAAACATAAGGCGTATCTTTTCATTCCACCCGCGAACGTTTTGTGGCCTGTCGGTCTTGGCAGTTGCATCAACAAGTATAATATCACCACCTACAGTTATGGGGGTTCTCGTGGAGTACGACAACGATGAGCATTGACTCCTATCTCGGCCTCAGTAAACCCGATGAGAAAAAGGAGGTTACAGTAAAGTCAGCTCTCGCAGACATAGTTTTCGAACCGAGGTCAGTATACGAAGGAAAACACAAAAAACTCTACACATTCGACGCCAGTCTGCGAGCACTACGAAAACGTGGCTACGAGCGCCATCCGCGTCCGGCAGAAGCGTTTGACCTTATCTGCAGAGGACTGGAAGGGAGATTATCTCTAGAACAGCAAACAATTGCTGATGATATGATGAATGATTATGGAGAGTGGCTGAGCATGGCAATGCTGCGGAAAGGAAATCTGCTGCATTGCTATCTTGACCCGGAGAATCTCATATGGAATCAGCATAGATTCGGATATGATGTTCAAGAAGGGAAACTGAAACACGCGGGTGAGGAAGTGTATTCTATTGGTTCGGTGAATGGATTGGTTTCAGTTGAAGACGTGAACGAAATAAATCATGCTTTGGTAGAGAAGCTCTGGTCTCGTCATTATGTGATATTACCAAAAGAGGTTAGGCAGAATGCGCGGCTTTGGTTTCTACCAGAAAAATTTTTATGGCCTGTTAGTTGTTTTGGCTACTTCCGCAGCTTGTACTTTATCGGCACCAACGACAAATTCTGGGCGTCTCGCGGGGTGCGAAATGCATAGTATTCCAAAGAAATTCGTCACGAATTTCTTGGACCAAAAAATGCAAAAGCATTTTTTTGGTTCTTGTACAACTGCAAAGATTTCGTTGTAGCACAAGTGTCAACACAAAAAATTCTAATTAGTTAATTTTCTACGTATCTTCCGTTACATTTATTAAATTCCAGTTGTTGGGATGCGTATGCAACCAATAGCAGTTGTCGCTCTCGGCGGCAATGCACTTATGGAGAAAGGGGAAGAGGAGCTCTATCAGCAGGAAAGGAGAGCGCGCACAGCAATGAAAGCGCTTGTCCAGCTGCATGAAAAGTATAATTTGGTCATTACCCATGGCAATGGACCTCAAGTAGGAAACATTCTCGTTCGCTCAGAGCTTGCTAATGGGAAAGCGTATCCCCTTCCATTGGATTATTGCGTTGCTCAGTCGCAAGGAGAGATTGGATATCTCCTCTCTAAAGCAGCAGAGGGTATTTTTGCAGAAGCCAAGAAGAAGGTGCGTGTTGTAGCTATTCTCACCCGGGTACAAGTATCTCCACAAGATAAGGCATTCTCACATCCAACAAAACCAATCGGTGATTTTTTTCCTGTTGAAAAGACAAGTGAGTGGAAAGCAAAAGGAATCCCCTTCATCAGCGATGCTGGTCGGGGGTACAGACGTGTTGTTCCCTCACCAAAGCCCATCACCATCTGTGAGGCTGAAGCTATCACAACACTGGCAAAAACGGGGCACATCGTTATAGCTGTTGGTGGAGGAGGTATTCCTCTAACAGAAAACAAGGGCATAGAAGCTGTGATAGACAAAGATCTTGCGACTGCTATTCTCGCTACTACAATAAAGGCACCGCTCCTTATAGTTCTTACTACTGTTGATGCAGTATATCTCAATTATCTCTCACAGCACAAGCATCACCTCTCTACTCTTTCTGTGAGGGAAGCAAAGAAATATCTCGAAGCAGGAGAATTTCCTAGTGGCAGCATGGGTCCTAAGATTGAAGCGTCTATCACTTTTCTTCAAAAAGGAGGCAGAAAAGTTATTATAACTAATGCTGAACATATCAAAGAAGCTTTAGAAGGCAAAGCAGGTACAATAATAACGAGGTGAATCCAATGATATACAAAGCAGTTATTATGGGTGCAGCAGGTCGTGATTTTCATAATTTCAATGTTTATTTCCGGGATAATCCTACATTTGATGTTATTGCGTTCACAGCAGCCCAGATACCCAACATAGAAGGAAGGACATATCCCAAACAACTTGCAGGTCTTCAATATCCTAAAGGAATTCCAATACTGGCAGAAGAAGAGCTGCCCAAGCTCATCAAAGAGTATGGAGTTCAGTATGTGTTTCTCAGCTATAGTGATTTGCCTCACATAGAGGTTATGCACAAAGCATCCATTGCAATGGCAGCTGGTGCTAATTTTGCATTGCTTGGCCCAAGAGACACGCAGCTCACCTCAAGTAAACCAGTTGTCTCTGTTTGCGCAGCGCGCACCGGTTCCGGCAAAAGCCAGACTTCTCGCAAAATCGCAAAATGGTACAAAGATAACGGGTACAAAGTGGTTGTCGTCCGTCATCCTATGCCCTATGGTGATTTGTTGAAGCAAGTCTGCGAAAGGTTTGCAACATATGATGATTTAGCCAAATATCAATGTACCATCGAAGAAAGGGAAGAATATGAGCCGCACCTGAAGAATGGTGTCATTGTCTATGCAGGTGTTGATTATGAACTCATTCTGCGCCAGGCAGAAAAAGAGGCAGACGTCATTATCTGGGATGGTGGGAATAATGATTTCTCATTCTACAAGCCAAATCTGCATATTGTTGTAGTGGACCCGCATAGGCCCGGACATGAGATAACATATCATCCTGGAGAAGTGAATGTGCGCACAGCTGATATAATCATCATCAACAAAGTAGACACAGCGACAAAGGAGAACATCAAAATCGTTGAAGAGAATATCGCTCTCCTGAACCCCAAAGCAACAGTCATTCATGCAGCGTCTCCTATAGCAGTTGAGGATTCAGCAGCCATCAAAGGCAAAAGAGTTCTTGCTATTGAGGATGGTCCGACATTGACGCACGGAGAAATGCATTATGGCGCTGCAGTGATTGCGGCGCAGCAGCATGGAGCAAAAGAGCTTGTTGATCCAAGACGCTATGCGATTGGTTCAATCAGGGAGACATTCAAGAAATATAATGTTGGTTCTCTCCTGCCTGCGATGGGGTATAGTGACAGGCAAATGGAAGAGCTGCAGGAAACCATCAACAAAATACCATGTGACTTGGTTTTGATAGGTACTCCTATAGACTTAGGTCGCCTCCTGAAGATAAACAAACCAAGTCAACGCGTTACCTATTCGTTAAAAGAACTGGATACCCCGCTTGATAAGTTCCTTGCAAAGGTGGTTAAGCAATGAAGCACTTGCTCTCCATTCGCGACCTGACCAAAAATGACATCGAAGACCTTCTCATATTGGCAAAGAAAATCAAAGCAAAGCCGCACTTATATGCGAATATATTGCAAGGCAAATCATTATTAATGCTTTTTGAGAAGCCGAGCTTGCGCACGCGCCTCTCTTTTGAGGTTGGCATGACGCAGTTAGGTGGTCACGGAATCTACTATGATGTTGGCACATCTCCTCTCGGCAAAGGAAAAGAAACAATAGAGGACACAGCCCAGACAGCATCACGCTATGTTGACATCATTATGGCGAGAGTATTTGAACATGCTACTTTGGAAGCCATGTCAAATGTTGCTGCAGTGCCTGTTATCAATGCTCTCTCTAATTTTTCACATCCTTGTCAGGTTCTTTCTGATTTACAGACGATTATAGAACACAAGAAATCGTTGGGTATAAAGGTTGCTTATCTTGGAGACAGCAATAATAATGTTACTCATTCATTGCTTTTTGCAGCGTCTATCATGGGCTTCGAAATGGCAGTTGGTTGTCCAGCTCAAGATGAATTCAAGCCGAGGAAAGATGTTGTAGACTTTGCAATAATTGCAGCAAAGAAAAGTGGTACAAGAATAATTCTAACCGCTGACCCATTTGAAGCAGTAAAGAATGCAGATGTTCTCTACACAGACTCTTGGATGAGTTATCACATCTCTCAGGACGAAAAGCCAAAACGCATCACCATATTAAAACCATATCAAGTAAATAACACATTAATGGCAAAAGCAAAGAAAGATGCAGTCTTCATGCACTGCCTGCCCGCAACACGTGGAGAGGAAGTTACTGCTTCAGTTCTTGATGGTCCGCAATCTATTGTCTTTGATCAGGCAGAGAATCGATTGCATATGCAGAAGGCGATTATGCTTACGCTGTTAGGAAAAGCCTAGTCAAAGAAATCTTTATATAAGTATAATCCTTTTTATAACACATGGTTCGAGAATACTTACTCTCTGTAGTAATTATTATATTATTGTGCACTCTCGTAGGAGCAACAACATTTCTCCCTCAATCTTTTGATGAATTGGACAAAAAAGCAACACATATTCTTATTGGCACCGTAGTAGTGCAAAAGAGTATTCAAGAAAGCAAAGTGATTAGCACTGAAACGACACTTCATGTCGAAGAGTGGTTAAAGGGAACGTCAAGCATCCAAACAGTTATCGTCAAAGAACCAGGGGGTAGTGTTGGTGATGTTCTTATGGTTGTTCCCGGAAGTGCACAATTTGTACCTGGAGAACACGTCGTGATTTTTTTTGAAGCCAACAAAAAAACTAATAACAATGCTGCCTTAACAGCAGTATTGTATGGTCATACAGTAGGTATGGCTCAAGGAAAATTCAGTATTCAAAAAGATAAATCCGGTACAGAAGTTCTCATTAATGATCTTGGCGGTGCTCACCTTCTCAAACAGGTGAATCACGAACAGATTACGCTTACTGCGTTGCGTGCGAAATATAAGCCCTCTTTATTTAGGCGTATCATTCAATGGATGATGTGGGTGTTCCAATAATGAAGAAAATTATTCTTCTTATGATTCTCATTCTCTTGCTAAGTAATGTCGTCTATGGTTATGTACAAGCGACGTTTAACACAACAGAAATAGTTATCAAATCAGGTTCAGGTCAACAAGAAGTTGTCTCTGTGAGCGTGGTCAAGCCAGTTTCATGGCAGCAAACAGATCTACCAATACTCTGGAAAACACACGTAAATGGTTCTATAAAAATTTCTTTTCCGGAGGTAGTATCAGCGTTCGGCCAAAGCTTCGGAACTTGGGAAAATATAAGTTATACGGCACTGCGTTTTTTATACGCGGGAAATACTACTCATACTATTGGTTACGACAATGAGAATGTCTTTGTGTTTGATGAAGATGGTTCACTGCTTTCTCAAGGCAATTCTATCATCGCGACAACACAGTTTTTTATCTCTTTATCTACTGGTCGTTTATTGGATGCAGATATCATCTTTAATGCGAAAGATTTCACTTTTTCTTTGACCGGTGAGAATGACACAATTGATCTGGAAGCTGTTGCGATTCACGAAATCGGTCATCTTTTTGGTCTCGATCATGCCATAACAGGCACTGAAGTAGATAAAACAGTAAGACCTACCATGACACCATTTTATCTGGGAAGCGATGCCAGAACACTTGAACAAGATGATCGAGCAGGAATAGGAGCTATTTATCCAAGTTCCTCTTTTTTTTTGGTTACGGGGAATATAAGTGGTAATATTCGTACATCATTAGGAGAAATCTTTGGCGCTAAAATCGTTGCGTTAAACGCAAGTACCAATCTTCCAGCAGTAGCTGTGCTTTCTGGTTATCACACAGGAAAAGGGAACGCTGGCCAAGGTGACTTTCTTCTTCTGGGCTTGGAGCCGGGTACATACACATTGAAAGCTACTCCGATGGACGGAACAAATGGCATAACCTCCAACAATTTTAATGGTATTTTCTCATATCAGTTCATGACTAATTTTCGTACGCAGTACGCTTATAATGTTTTTAGTCAATCTCAATCCAAGAATATAACAATTGCTCCAAATACCCAAACCGTTCTTTCTTTCGTGGGAGTGATTGGAAGCGTTAATATACCCTCTTCTCTCTATCAAGTTATCACAACAGAAGAAACAGCTCTGTACACAATTTATATAAGCAATACCGGGAATGATAAAGATAATTTAAGTATACGTGTAAATGCACCGCAAGGTGCGCAAGTTGCTCTTAATCAAACAGTTTTTTTCAATGTTCAGGAAGGAGGTACTCGTGCGGTTCTTCTTACCCTGCAAAGTAGTACTCCCGGTGAATATAAAACCAGTCTCAATGTAAGTTCATCTGCTAACAGTTCTGCTTATGCTTCTTTTGTCATCACAACAACCGTTATTCCTCCAGTGATTGTAACCTTGGTTTCTCCAAAGCATAACGCCTTTGTTTCTTTGCCAATCATTGACTTTGTTTGTAATGTAACAGGGTTTAACCTCACACAAATGACATTCTATCATAACCAAACAGGATATTTTATGTCAAATGAAACAGTTTTGCTTACAGGAAACACAGCGCAGAAAAACTTTCTTGTAGCTCTTGAAGATGGTGCGTATAGTTGGAATTGCAAAGGAACAAATGTATATGCCAACACAGCCTTTGCTCCAGTAAATTTCAGTGTCGTTGTGGATACCAAAAAACCGTCAGTTACTTTTTCACTAAACACAACATCTATAGAAGAAAACCAAGATACTCTCAAAATAATGTGGGCAGTTAATGATACCTATTTGAAAGAAGTTATGCTTAGTGTGTCAAATCCAGATGGTTCTCTCCTCCAACAAAGCAGTAATGCTACGGGAGTTTTGCTCATCGGCCCATTAGAAAAAATAGGCGTGTATACACTTGATATCATTGCGCAAGATTATGCAGGAAATATAAATCTTCATCATTCACAATTCTCAGTTATTGATGGTACATCTCCCTCAGTAGCTTTATTGTCTCCATCACATAACAGCATAACTGCTGATAAAACTCTTGTATTTTCCTGTAATGCAACAGATAAAAGTGGCTTGCAAGAGATTGCGTTATTCCATAATGGCACAGACATCTTTACAAAAGTAAATATTTCACTAGTATCAGGAAAGACAAATGAAACGACTTTCTCGGTTAAAGCGGAAGAAGGTACACTACTTTGGAATTGCGGTGCAACCGATAGTAATGGTCATATTGCGTTTGCCGAGAAGAATTTTACCCTCATTGTTGATCGAAGTGCACCATTGGTCCATACCATAGAACTTAATGACACCTACGTGAATAGTGGGTCAATTTTGATTACGGTAAATACGACAGATACGAGAACTAATGTCAAAGAGAGTACTGTCAATGGAAGACCTCTTGAGAAAGGATTGCTCTTTAGTGGCATTATTCTTGTTGGCAATGTATCCGGTGCTTATACTATAACTCTCTTTACTACAGACAACGCAAATAATACTGTTACTAATTATTCTTCCTATGTTGTGGACGTCTCTCCACCACAGATTACTACCACTTTTTCGGAGAATACCACCATTACTTCACCAAAAGGTGACGCTTTCTTCTCATGGGAAGTAACTGATGAAAATCTGAGCAAGAGCTGGCTTATCGTTAATACAAAGCAAGAGCAATCAGTAAAAATAGATAAAAACATGAAGACACAGAACCTTTCCGTTCTGCTTACAAATCTACGTGCGGGAAAGCATACTCTTCTCATCATGGCAGAGGATAATGCAAGTAATCATGCATCAGTCAAGCTATCTTTTAGCATATCTCGTCAAGAGAATACTACAGAACTGGAAGACTTATTACGTACAGGAAACCATGGAAAGATTAAACAAGTAACTATTTATGATGCACATGGTCAGCCACTTAATGAGTCATTTTCCTTAAACCAAACAATCCTAAAGGAAATCATTGTAAATGAAAGCTTTTCCGGAGTTAATATCTCGATAGGCATAACTGCATTTGGTGAGCATTTTGATGAAAATCAGGCATCCTCTGTGCAGGTTGAAGCGAACCCAAAGAGTACTGTGGCGACACAAGTTAGTTCTCAAATCAGGGGAGGGAATCTTATTACTTTTGTCCTCTTCCAAAATATGAGTCAATATATCCCCGAAAATAAGTACTCCTTTGAGAATGGGACAAAAATATATACAACGATAACATTCCTTCGTCCACTGCAAAATCTGATTCCCTTTTACATAGCTGACGATACTGGTAAAGAGGTCCACTTGCTTAGTCAATGTGCCGGGAATGCTTCTCCAAGAGAAGAACCTTCTCTTCTCACAATGTGTTATACCAATTCCAGTTCATCTGTAATTTTATATGTGCCCCATTTATCTGGTGGTGGTTTGCAAGACCCTTCAGCTGCCCCGGTAATCAAACTCACATCTCCTAAAGACATTGTGTCTAATTCCTATTTTATAGGTAATGGTACTGTTTTTGATCTAAATTTAGATACACAAAGTTGTTACTTTAATCTTACCACGACTACTACTCTTGTGTCAAGCACTACATTCTCACCAGTACTTTTTGACGTGGGAAACTATACTTTTTCTATTAGTAACTCGGGATTTACAGACCTATCTAATGGAACGACATATGTTCTTCAGGTAAGTTGTGCTTCTTTAGATTCAAACAGGTCTACAATCACTCATCATTTTGTGGTTAATGATATAACTCCCCCCATCGTCACCTTCAGTATGACAGACGATACTTCCTCTACGTCGACGGGCACGCTTCTCATAACATACCAAACAGATGAGCGAACAACGTGTGGTTTCAATAGCTCAACAAAAAATATAACCTCTTTTATAGAAACTGATACCAATCTCTCAACAACAGATGGGCACCTTCATATCTTTTCTCAAAGCTATGCCGCAAGTGGAGTGGTAGATGTACCTACTGTTATTTGTATAGATAGAACTGGTAATAGTTTTCGCACAGCAGGTTTTCTTACTCCGGTTTCTGTGAAAGAGCCAATAAAGAGTATAGCTGGTAGTGGTGCAAGTGGTGCCAGGAGTGGGGGAGGGGGAAAAGGAACTGCAGTAGTTAATAGTCCTGCCAGTCTAACTAAAATTGCTACTAACCTCACTGAAGGTCGTACAGTGGTGCTAAGTACTATTAGCAAAGAAATAAGTATTACACGTCTTATTGCGACAGCAAAACGATTTATTCCCTTTCTTAATATTACCATCAGACAATTAGCAGAAGAAAGTGGTATACCATCATTACCAGTACAACTTTATGGATATGTACGAATAAAGGCTTTTCCTGTAGATGCATTTCAAGATATCATAGCTGATTTTTATGTTGCAAGAGAATGGATAAAAGAGAACAAAGTAGAAAATATAACTCTCTACCAGTTGGTTGAAGATAGATGGAAAGCGTTATCCACTAAAAAAACAGGAGAGAGTGAAATTCAGGTAACGTATACAAGTGCTCTACCTGACTTTGGTCTTTTCGCAATAGGAGGGGGAAGCAATACAAAAGTTCATGAGTCTTCTAAAACCGTACCATCACTAAAAGAGAGAACAGTTACTGGTACATCTAACGAAACAATACCTAGCCAATCCAAAGAGAGTATGCTTCAAACCCAATCCCCTGAATATCTCAATAGTAAGTGGTTATATTTGGCAGGATTCTTGCTCGTCATTCTCTTTGGATTATGGTTATATGATGCAACAAGAACATAAACTAGCCGATACTAACCTTTACAAAATTTTAATAACTCTAGTGGTTTAGTAAAAATAGGTAGTAAAAATAGGTGTATAACATGACTGAAGGGACGCTAAAATATATCTATAATCGTGGAACACGGGATGCAAGAGGCCAGGTATGGGGCAGAATTGAATTAGATAATGGGGATATTATTGAGTTTAGTCAGAAGCATGTGGATCCAGAATTACGCAAAATCGAGGGACTTAACAAATTTACTGCAGATAAAATGAAGAAATGGAGAGGGACTACGATGGTCTTTGAGATGGTAGGAGCAGAAGGAGGAGAAATTGCTAAGGGGACGTTACGTAGAAAGGGATGAAGTGGAAATAAAGTGATGGCAAAAAGTGTATGTGCAATCAGCGGGTGCAGAAGTTGTCTTTAAGCAAGGAAATGATTTCGTAAGTCACAAAATCCACTTGTAGAAGAAAACGCCCATCAAACTCTGCCCTTTAGGGTAGGACAGCGCTTTCGGCTGTTTTTTTTTCTGTTTCTTTTTCCTTCTGACCTAAACCGCATTAATGTTACATTTGTACCTGGCTGATGGTACTGTGTATCCTAATGATTGGTGTAGTCGTTGTTCGTTGTAGTACTTAAGGAAGGTGTCTAGGTTGTCTTCCCCGT
>JAHFLT010000002.1 GCA_023264635.1 Candidatus Woesearchaeota archaeon
CTTGACGCTGCTGTTGGTGAATACGAGAATTCCATGGTAGAACCCGGCACATGTGTGGGTCTTGTAACTGCTGAATCTCTTGGCGAACCGGGAACTGAGATGACGTTAAACACATTTCACTTGGCAGGTGTATCAGAAATGAATGTCACCACCGGCCTGCCCAGAATTATTGAAATTCTTGATGGAAAAAAAGATATCTCTACGCCAATGATGGAGATACATCTGCAGAGTCCTTACAGTGAAGGCAAAGGCATTAGGGAACTCGCTCTGAGAATTAAAGAGATTCGATTGGGAGAAGCAGTTGAAGAATATGTCTTGTCAGTCGCAGAAGGCAAGATAGAGGTCATTTTCGATCAGAAAAAACTGGAAGCGCTCCACATCGATGCAGAAAAGATTGGCAAGATACTATCGAAGCTGCTCAAAGGCGCGCAGCTAAAGACAAAAGACAATACGCTCATCATAAACACAAAGAAAGAAAACATCAATGAAGTGTACAAGCTCAAGGAAAAACTGAAAGAGGTCTGCATCTCCGGGATAAAGGGGATTACGCATGTGTTGCCAATCAAGCGTGGTGAGGAATTTTTGATTATTACTGCTGGCTCAAATCTTGCAGAAGTTATGAATATGGATGAAGTTGATGATACTAAGACAATCTCAAATGATATCTTTGAAGTGCAACAGGTGCTCGGTATCGAAGCTGCGCGTGAGGTCATCATCAAAGAAGTGTATAAAGTCATCGAAGATCAGGGATTAAACGTCGATATCCGCCACATCCAGCTTGTTGCAAGCACGATGTGCTTCTCAGGCCGCATCAAGGGTATTACACGTTATGGCGTCGTGAGCGAAAAAGGAAGCGTCCTCGCAAGAGCGTCATTTGAAACCCCAATAAAACATATCATCGAAGCAGCACTGCTTGGCGAGGAAGACAAACTTACCTCTGTAATAGAAAATGTCATGCTTAACCAGCCAGTTCCGATAGGCACTGGGATGACTAATCTAATAATGAAATCAAAAACATTTAAATAAGGGATATGGTGGAAATACTTTATGGCAGCTGAACAGGATGTCGTTGATATAAAGAAAGCTGTGGAAGAAAAGAAAGCTGTAATCGGTACAGAGCGCACTATGAAGTCTTTCAAAGGTGGCCTTCTCCGCGTTGTCTATCTTGCAAAGAATTGCCCTGCAGAAACCAGGCAGGATATCGATTACTACAGTACTCTTGCAGGTGTTAAAGTAATTCAACTTGAACACCCGAATGACGAACTCGGCGCATTGTGTAAGAAACCATTCAGCATTTCAATCATTGGTGTGAAAAACTAGTTCTATGACCTTCACATTAGATGCTGAAACAATAAAAGTCATCGCATTAGCCGAATCTCTCACGCGCGCTCACGTCAAGGATTGCGCAATGATGGGAGATATATTGGTGTTTATTGTAGAAGGTCCATTCCTCGGAAAGATGATCAGACAACTTGAACAGATGGTAAAGAAAAGAGTAAAATTTGTGTCTTATAGCCCGGAGGTTATGCAATTTTTGAGGAATTTGATTTACCCTCTTGAAATTGAGAAAAAAGAAGAAAAAGAGGGAGTCTTGTACATCACTGGCAAAGACACAGAAACACGCGCAAAGCTTATTGGTAAAAATGCATCCCACCTCCGCGCACTTGAGGGTATCATCAAGCGTCATTTTCCCATTCAAGAGATAAGAGTTGTACAATGAAACTTTCTCAAAGAAAAGGTTTAAATACCACCCTCTTTTTACCGACGCACAATGGCTAAGAAACCACGCGGCATCAACGCAGCAAAAAGACTGAAGAAGAGAAGAAAGACATATCGCCTTGGGAGCTTCTCTCCTAGACGTAAAAAAGCAGATCCTCTTCAGGGCTCATTTCAGGCAAGGGGAATCGTTCTTGAGAAACGTCAGCTTGAGGCGAAGCAGCCAAATTCTGCAATGCGTAAATGTGTACGTGTCCAGCTTATCAAAAACGGAAGGCAAGTCACTGCTTTTGTTCCGGGTGATGGCGGAAGTAAATACATCGACGAGCACGATGAAGTTGTCATCGAATGCATCGGCGGTGGTAATTTAGGAAAAGCAAAAGGAGACATTCCGGGAACACGATGGCAAGTCATCAAGGTCAATGACCAATCACTAAAAGCTCTGCTTGAAGGCAAAGCAGAAAAAGCGAGAAAATAAAATGGACGTATTCAACAGATGGGGTATGGAAGGTATTGCTGTACAAGATCAGGGTCTTGTACGCTATATTACGCTTGAGCCAAAGATTGTTCCACGCACTGGTGCAAGGTATGTTGGCAGCAGGTTTCACAAATCAAAAGTGTTTATTGTTGAACGACTCATTAACAAGCTGATGGTATCTGCACACAGAGGGCGCAAACAGTCTGTACAACGTTCCGGTTCTATGACTGGCAAAGGGAATACTGCTTATAGGATTGTGGAAAAGGCACTCGAGATTGTTGAGAAACAGACAAAAGAAAATCCTTTGAAAGTATTCATAAAAGCACTTGAGAACGCTTCTCCTCGTGAGGAAATAGTTACTATTGAGTACGGTGGTGCTCGATATCCCAAAGCAGTTGACTGTGCTCCTCAGCGAAGGATTGATATTGCATTACGGTACATGACACAAGGTGCATTGCAGAAATCTTTTAACAAGGGCAAACATGTTATTGATACGCTTGCAGAGGAAATAATTAATGCATACCGCCAGAACGTCAACTCATCTGCAATAGCCAAAAAGAACGAGCTTGAGAGACAAGCAGATAGTTCACGATAGATAAAATAGCTTTTTTTTGTATGTGTATTCCTTGAAACGCAGGAAAATGGAATATAATCTATGTAACAATATTGTTACACGTGTCACAAAATAGAGAGGGAATTGGTGACTGTCGTAGGAAAGTGTTGGTTCTCGTAGAAATATAAAGATAGATGTAAAGAAGTATGCTATGATAAAGAAGTTTCTCGATAAAGGAACAGACGCCACGATTCATCCTGTCAACAGATACAAGATTGAAATTATATTTTAGAGAAGTTGTACCATTTCTAAATAGTCTCACGATTCATAAATAAAATCTCTTCCAATTTCTCTTACACGGATTTCCTTTGTAGACAACAAGTGATTTCTCTTTTAAGTCAATAATGCTCGCAGCTATTGTGTGAACAGGCCCCTTGTGTCTGCAAAGCCCTTTGTGATCAGTCAGCGCAGAAAAAAGCAAAGAGGGTGTACATGATTGTTGAGAGAGAAGTTCTGTTAATCTTGCATAACGCACATCTGTTGATTGGGATGGGGCTTCTCTGATTCCTTCCATACAAGGATGCAGCAAGTGATTTGTGTGATAAAATAATTTCTTCTCACGAAACACCCCCAGTTTATCTGGGGTTACTTCTACGTCATAAATCCCTTTGTTTGTGACAAACAGCATATTGTTACCGATGGAACGTGGAGTGGCATCCCATAACGCAATAACGTGTTCGGGTTTTTTCAGTGAGCACATTTTTCTCAATATAAAGTTTTTTGGCACACCATATTTGCACTCAGTAAGTTGTATTGCATTGCCACTGAATGCCAATGATGCATTGAATGCAGCTGATGATCCTGGCAGCGTTCCCATGTATGCAACACTCAGAAATGGCGGCTCACCTTTTATCTTTGCGTTAACAACATAGAAATTATAGATAGGATCATAATCCTCATTATGAAACAGCATGAATCGATTACGATATTTTACTCCAACAGTGGTACATTTCTCTGGCAGCAACCCTTTGACCATGGTTACTATCTCTTCTTCGCACATCAGAACAAGCAAGTCATCTAGGAATACACCTGCTCCCGTAGCCATTCCCTTTAACTCCTGTATGTATTCCGGGCAATGCCGCTGCACATAGGGGAGAAAACGACGAGCAGAGGCATACATATTTTTAATACTCTTACCATATTCTTTCCTATAATAGTTGTCGCATGCCTGTAGTTGTCGTATGACATAACACCGCAAAGCAGTTCCAAGCTGCATTCCTGCTTCCTCGTGTGTTCCTTCAACTTCTACATAGGGGAACATGAAATCTCAATACACTCTGGGTATTAAAATTTATTGTAGTGATATAAGTTATATTAATAAATATAATTTAGATATTATAATTATAACATAAAAGAACACTAAAACCACTAGATTTATATAGAAAAAAAACGTAGAAATAATGTGGCCAACAAATCAAAGCTCCAATATACAGGACAGTTCAAAGTTACGATTCCAAAAGGTCTTGTTCTTGCAAAAGGATGGAAAAAAGGAGACCGACTTGTTTTCTCATTGACAAAATCAGGTCACATCATGCTCAAACCAATGAATGGCAAGAAGCTTGTCAAGAAAGCAACGCTTCAGCTCCTCAACAACACCCAATTCATGCTTACATTGCCAAAAGAATTAATCATGGCAAAAGGATGGAAAAGTGGAGATGTCATTGAGTTCGTGTTTGATGATAATACGGATCTCATGCTAAAGAGAGAGTGATAACAACAAGATGACTGCAAAAAGAGGTGGAAAAAAAGGACAGATTACGCTCTTCATCATCTTAGGAATTATTTTGTTGCTGAGCGTGATGTTGTATTTTGCAATCCAATACGTTTCAAGAGCACCTGCAAAGATAACTCCAGCAGACTTTGCTTCTCTAAGGAATGCTCTAACAACTGGTATTGAAAAATGCATTGAGAAAGAAACAAGGAACGGTGCAGAACTGCTTTCTCTGCAATCCGGTTATCTGACACTCCCTGCCTCTGTGATCACTATTGCATCAACACCATTTCCCTACGGATTAGAAGGCAGAACCAAAACACTCCCCACCCGCTCAGACATAGAGACAAATCTTGCAAGCTATGTAGCTGCAGCCGTACCCAAGTGCATAGGCGAAGGGAAATTTCAAGGCATTGAGATTAAAAAGGATACACCAACTGCCAAAGTAACCATTACTAATGAACTGATTTTGGTACAACTTGCGTATCCCATACGAATTGTTGCATCACAAAAAGAAGAAAGTATTTCCTCATTCCAAGCAAGAGTTCCATTGCGTCTTGGGTATGTTCACTCTACTGTTGATGAATTAGTTATAAAGTTACAAGCTGAACCCGATTGGATTGATATGACCTATCTTTCGCAACACCCATTGCACATTGTGATTTATCCCGCAACCAGCGAGGGATACCTGCTAACTGTTGAAGATTCGGAAAGTAAAGTACCCGGAGGTAACTTGACGTTTATCACTGCAATAAAATTCCCATGAAAGAAGAGATAAAACAAAGACTGAACGCATGGATGCTGATTTGGTTATTTCTGGGTAGTTCATTCTCTCCTTGGGTGTATGCATATGAAGAACCGAAAAAGATTAAGGAATATCCAACGCAAAATTATGAAGCACAGAAATTAGTAAAGCAATTAGTGAATCAGATTGCCAATGAAAATAGAATTACTGGATATGCTGAAGTTGAAGCTGAAGCTTCAGCGACAAGTAGTGGTGGGGGAGAAGGGGCAAGATTTGATAAAGCAACGAAAGAGAAAAAAGAAGCGGAATTGAAGGAAAAAATAGAAAAGGAACTTAAAGGAGGAGATGTTAAAGTTGAATTAAAAGATGAAATCGAAGTAAAAGAAGGTCAAATTAAAGTTGTAACTAATGTTGTACCTAGTGGTCAAGGTGCTAATTCCGAAACAGCATTGCAGATAGGAGAAAAAGGAGATGGTGGTGCTTATGTGTATGTAATTCTTCCCAAGAGAGTTACCTACGTTATAATCAATAAAGCTACTCCTGCAGAAGTACAAGTAACCGTCAAAGAAAAACCAACAACATTAGGGGATTTTTTTGGTGGGATTACTGGTGCCTCATTAGATTCAGTAAAGCAGGTGCTGCCTAAAAGTGCATTAACTGATAAATTTATTAGTGGACTCCAGGAAATTGGTGAATTAAAAATAACAAACCCGTCAGAAACAATAATTACCGCTACCAGAGACAAAAAAACAACCGAAGCAAAAATAGATGACAAACAAATAAAAGTTGAAAGTAATGATCTGGATTCGCAAACAAAGATTGGTAGTATTAACAACGTGCCAATTATAGAGGTTGATGTGAAAGATGGAAAAAAGATAGACATCACTGCTCCTAAAGGAAGCATCCTGAGCATACCAACAACTACTACTTATGCTGATGGGAAACCTGTTGAATTGACAAATATTGTTCTAAACAAAGACGTTAATGGGGTAAGCCTTACAACAAAACAGGGTAAACTGGAAGTTGGCAGAGGGAATGTCGATGTAACTGTAGATGGCACCGATGTTAAAGGAGAGATAAAACAGTCACTTTCACTAGGCAAAGATTCAAGAGGCAACACCAGAATAGATAGTGACGGCTTCAAAGGCACTATTGATGGAGACACATGGGCAGGAAGAGGTGGGAAAGGACCTGCAACAAAATTCAGTGTGTCTTACAAAAGAAACGACTTTCAGGATGGTGTTCTTGAACCGGGATCTTCTGTACGCTTTAATAAATTCTCATCCTACCACGAAGCAACCACTGGCAAAACATTATACGTTGAGGGAATACCATTCAGCACAAGAGAAAAGAGTCTCCAAACAGGAGTTACTTCACAAAAAGAGCATGCGTACTATGAAACTTTGGCAAATCATCTGCTCACCAACTGGGATAAGATACCTACTGATAGAAGAACTGTGCTCTTGAAAGAATTGGCAAACGTACCTGCACTTAAGGATAGCAAATTCAGTGGAAACAGTAAGACTTGGCAAAAGGAAATGGAAGAAGCAAAAAAGACGTTATCCAGATTAATAGAAACAGACAGGATAGCTATCAGGAATGGATACGATGAAAAACTGAAAAACATTGAAAAAAATTACCCGGAATACAAAAGCAAAGTATCAGCGCTTGCACTAGTCCAAAAGACAATAGAAGGCAATAGGCAGATAGTTGGTGTAGGACAGCAAGTGCTTTGGCATGACGATTATGCACTGGATGGGCAAGGGAAATTTCTTAAAGATAATAACAGGAAGGCTATCATCCTAACATCACGTTACACTGCATTTGATGATAACACTGCATTCACGCTCACAGAAGGTGTAACCAAAGGCAAACAGTACTGGGGCACTGCTAATATCAATTTTGGTGAGATGAGACTGCCAATAACCAATTTTGAGCAGAGTCATGAATATAGTGATGAACGCAAGACGTACACTATAACTGAAACAACCACCATTAATCCTGATTTCAGTCAGGTTTACAAAGTGAGCACAGACTTTTCACGCAACTTTGCTGAATTTTTAGACAGTAATGGTCACTTGCAGAAGAACATCATTTTTGGCAAAGAGATTCACGTTGATGATTTTCAGAACAACATCATCGACAGGGATTTCATTGCAGGTACACTTAATGCAAAAGCAAATAATAATGGTATAGAAGCAGGAGATATTTCTTCAAAAGTACAAGAGTGGAGAGCACTCCGACAGGCAAAACAAGAACTGCTTGGTGCTTATGGTACATTGCCTTATGAAACACAAATAAAAGCAATTGAAGATAAAAAAAGAAGAGAGATAAATGAAAAAATGGCTATTGCACAAAAAATGATTACTGGTGAAGAGACAGTTGAAGAGGCAGAAAAGTGGTTTGAAAAAGAAAAAAAAGAGATAGTGAATAGTGCCAAAAAGGACGTTGAAGCAATATATGATATTGCTAAAAAAAAAACAGAAAGAAGAACAGGAGAAAATCTCAAATGACTTCTACTCACGAGAACAATTAGAAAAAGAAGGAGAGGCTTTCAAAAACGCTGCACAGCTAGTCGCGTCTCCTGCAGAAGCTGAAAAAATTAGTGTAAAGATAGATGCACGCATTGACAGAGCAGAAGGCATTGCAGCACTTAACAGCCACAAGTATGAAGAAGCAACGAAAGAGTTCGACAAAGCAGAAAAAAAACTTGAGAAATTTGATGCAACTGATGTCAAAGAGCTAAAAAGAGATATCAAGGCAGAAAGAGGAGAGCGTAATGCTGGTAACATTCTCAATAAAGAGATTATCAGGGAATTAGAATCACAGAAAAAAAGTGACCAGAATAAGGCAGACTATGGGATTTATGCAAGATTGAATCGTGCACATTTGTATGAAGGAGATCTTAAGAAAGCTGCTAACAGCATTGACGAAGGGCTTGCGCTCCTTAAAACAGCAGATGAGAATATACAAAAACAACATCGACCAGCGCTCGAATTAACACTTGCAGATACCCTCTTCAAACGGGCGCAAGCAGATGCGAGCACAAAAGGTATCACAGATAGAGGAGTACAAGATGACCTCACTAAAGCAAAAACTCTTTTTAAGGGGAATAAACAACCACTTGCAGCGAATGAGGTGGATCAATATAACACATATTATGAACTACAGGAAAAACGAAAAAATGCAGAAAACAAGCTCCGTTACGCAGAATTGGATGCGCTTGGCAACAAACGCGAGGGAGACCAGAAGAGTGAATTTGCTACGCTCAACAAGATGCTTTCTGAACAAGACAAAAAAGATATTCCAAGAACAGAACAAGAAAAAAAAGCAATGCAGAATTATGTATCTCTGGTGTCTCAAGACATGGTTGATGTGTACAAGCATTCTAATGATTATCTACGAGCAGCAAGTGCTGAAACACAATTAGGGCATAAAGATAACTCTAATTTGTTCACTAGGAAAGCGTTTGAACGACTACAAGAAGAAGTTGTAGAGGCGGGTTATGCGATGCCAGATTATGGAAAGCGTGCTGCTGAACATTTTGCAGTGCATGGATTAAATAATATGGGAACAGAAGATGCAATACTGGACTACAAGGCAGCATATGGTTTGACAAAGGATGAAAGATATGATAAATCACTTAACCAGGCTTATTTCGAACATGGAAAAGCACTTGCAGAAACACGTGAGTATGAGAAGGCACTTGCATTAGCGCAACAAGCTAACTCCGAAGGAAAAAAAGAAATAAGTACGCAAATTAATAACTATCTCAAAAGAGAACAGGCAGAAGATCCAGTTTATCTGGAGAGAAAAGTGAATCAAATTAGACAAGAAGTAGATGGTTCTCCAACTAATGGACATAAGCAGCAAGAACTCAAAAGTGCAGAAGAACAATGGCATCAAGCAAGTCTCAGTGATACTTTGCGTCAGTCAGCTCATATGGCACATGAGCAAATAGACAGAGAGATTGCAAAACGAAATGCACGCCAACAGCAGATCGATGACGAAAGACGCCATGAAACAAGAGGTCAGATTATAAAACGACTATCTGATGAATATGTTACTCTTTCCGGGGAAATTGGACTTCTGAATGCTGCCAAAAAAGGTATCAATCCTTTTGATGCTGCAAAGAATCAAGGACCGGATACCTTGGCAAAGATGACAGCATACGCACTCACCCAAAACAAAAGAATTGAAACTCAAGATGATTTAGCGAATCCTGTTTCACGTTTTGAAGCTGACCAATATCAGAAGAAGTGGCAGGAATTACTTAAAGAAGCACCGCTTCTGGAAAAACAAAAGATAGTTGCTACTGTTCAAAATCTTCTTGGGGAAGATATAGCTGGTACTGGGAAAATTCCAATGGAAAGCCCCTATTGGAAGCTACAAGATACGGCGAGAATATATCTTGAAGCGGGAAAGAGAATAGATACAGAAACAAAACAGTCAGGAGCACAATTAACACCAGAACGTATCAACACTATTTTTACAGATGTCACTTCTGATCGTAATGGAGAAACAAATGAGCGACTGAAATTTTTTGCAGAGAGTGAAAAAGACCCGGAGAAAAGAAGAGAATATGCACAGTTACTGAATGAAGCACGTGATAAAGCAGCTGCGTTTGACCAACAAAGTTATCTCACAACAAGTGATCCGGAAGTCAAGAAGAAACTCTTTCAGAGGTATGAAGGTTATTTGACTGAGCGAGCTACTGAAAAAAGAGTAAATAGTTTTGAAGCAGAAAAAAATCTGAATGATAGAGGTATTGGACTCAGTGATTGGGTTGCATCCTGGTGGGCAGGGGATACGCCTGACAAAGCGCTTGATAATGATAGGGCGCAGATAAAGGATATTCTCGAAGAGAGAAATCTTCTACGCAACATGCGCTCTGAAGCAAACAAGGTACCAGAATTCAATGATAATGACATACAAAAAATAGCTGGCGCTTCTGGTATTGAAAGAACAAAATATTTAGATACATATCTAAAACAGAAAGGACTCGAACTCACGCCTGAGAAAAAAGAGGCAGCATTGAATGCTGCCAATTCCTACGCTACAGCTGACAAAAGAGGGGTGTTTAGTGAGAAACGTATTTCTACTGCCGCAGATACAAGCTCTCGGGTAACTTCCTATCTGCAGGATCCATGGATCTCCACAGCCAGTCACTTCACCTCAGCACGCGGAGCTGCTGAACTTGGAATCACTATGGGTGCAGGAGCTGTCGCAAGCATTGCTGCCAGAGGAGCAGCTGCCTTTGTTAATGCCGCGAGGATTGCAAAATATGGTGTTGAGGGGGCACAAGAAGTAGGAGTTATTGCGAGAGCATTGGGCACTATGGGAGGAATTGCTGTAGAAGGTACTACATTCGAATACTCAGAAAGGATTGGTAGGACAGTATTGCCGGGAGAAAAATACAAAGCACCATCTGTAAAAGATCTTGCATTTACTGGAGGCATGTTGGGCACTGTACATCTTTTTGCAAGGATAGCGCCAAATGTTATTGGAAGAACGATAGGTGAGGATGCTATTGATCTCGGAAAAGCTACAAAACAAGCAGAAAAAATGGTAGAAGCCGGAAGATTAAGTGGGAGTGCCAAGAGATCGGTGGAAGATGCGCTAGGTGTTTTCCGTGGAGACAGAATAGTTACAGCGGCCGAGAGATATACTGCATTAGATATAGTTGCAAACAAACTTGGGACTGGGGTTTTGACAAGGGTAGGTACAGGAACATATCTTGCTGGAACAGTGGGTGGCATGACAGCAGAAGCTGTAGGATTAACAGCAGTTGGTGGCGTGAGAACATATATCGAAAGAGGAGAATTTGCTAACGGTAATGATTTCGTTCACAGTCTTGTCACTGTTGCAGGTCTGCGCCTAGGTGGTAGGATAGCAGAACCTGTAATGGGCCCAGTCCAGGAATTTGTCCAACGAAAAGTACTCGAACCCGTTCTTAAAAGGGCTGCTGACTATGGTACATCAAGGCAAATGGAAAAGCTAAATAATGCTGTTTTCACTGCAGACAGAAAGCTTACACCGCCAATCCAAAGAGCAGCAGATGCTTTGCCCTCGGAGAAAAGCAGTGAATTCGTAGCAAGAGTAGAAGCAGGAGACTGGACTGGTGCTAACAACATCTTAAGAAGCGAAGGCACAAAATCACCAGCAGAAGCAACAGAGCTCCAGACTGCAAGAGAATTGATTGGGAATCTGGATGAATTTAGTGCAAAACAAAAGGTAAAAAGTGCAGAGAATGGATTGGTGCAAGCATATGAGAAAGCAAATAATGACATTACAGCACCGAAGGTTGTTGAGCAGAGCAGACTATTATTTGATGCGCAACAAAAACAAGTGCTTGCACAGGAAGCTGGTGGCAGGATTAGCACAGAAAATTTGGTATTAAACCTTGCAAAGATTGGTAAAGACAGAGCAGAGCTTAACACATTGCTAGCGGAACAGCACGCAGCAAAAACAGCAAACGCTCAAAGCGAAGCAGAGCGTGCTTATAAGGAAGCAATAGCCACCGGGCACAAAGAGGCAATAGAAACAACGACAAAAGCCCGAGATACTGCAAAGAAAAATGCAGAAAATGCAAGAGATGCATGGGAGCAACAAGTTGAAAGAAATCTGGAATATACAAGGAAACACAACCAATTGCTTTACGACCAAGGTCACATTACTACCGATGTTAAAGATACCAATGATGCAAAAACAGCAATAGATGAGATGAGTTTTGAGCATGCCAAGCTCAACAGGGAAACGAGGCGTTTAGAGGCTCAACGTGAAGAGATAGAAGCAACATCACCTTTATTGAGAACAGCAGAACAGAATAGTGAAGCTCAGAACATCCCCGAAAAAATTGCTGATGCTAAAGATGCTGCTGCAAAGAAAGCTAATGATGTGGTAACTGCAAAACAAAAACTGTTTGAAGAGCTTGCCAAAGATGCTATTATGGGCGATAACCCCAAACTTGCGGATTCCCTCAAGAACCAACTGCAATTCATCAAAAAAGAATCAGAGCTTCCAGTGTTGTTAACTAAAGATGCAGCGCTCTCAAGGGATATTGCCGACAAAATAAAAGAAAGAGAACGTATGTCTGGAAAAGAGAGAGAAGATGTCCAAAGCGAGATTAATGATCTTGAGCGCCAGCGCGAGCAGGTCTCTCTCGATATCACACGGAAAAAACAGGAAATCGCCGAAACTGGAGAACAACTAAGAGTCGTCTCCGAGATCAATTACAAAGCAAAAAATGCCGAACTAACAACGGAATTGGCAAGGCAGTTGGAAAAAGAATCTCAACGATACAATACTCCTGAAAAGGTCAAAGAAGAAGTTGAGCATGAAAGACAAAGGATAATCAAAACTAAAACAGAGGAGTATCAAAGACAGTATGAGCAAGCTGGAGAAACAGAAGCAGCTTCAAAAGCAAGAAAATTAGCGGAGATTGATGCAAAGGTTGCTGAAAGAAATGTCGCCGGGAGAAAAGCCCGCGTTGAAAATGAACTGGCGGATGTAAAAGCAAAGGCTGTAGCCATCGAGGCAGCAGGTGCAGCTCCTGCTATTATAGAAGCTATTGCTGCTAAAGAAGTAATTGTTTCGGGAAAAGCCAGACTGGAAATAACTGAAGAAGGCAAACGAAGAGGCATTGACAAGGATATAGAAAAATTCAATAAATTACTTGACAGGCTTGATAATATTCACACAACACTCAAACAGAAAGCAGGAAAAATCACGCAGGGAGAAATTTTTGACATAAAACCAGAACAGATAGAACCATTACTCCACAGCCTCTCTGGAAAAAATAAGCTCATAGAAGCTGCAGCAGGGATTGGTAAAACAAGCAAAATCATTCCCTATGCTGTAACTATGCTGAAGCTATTGTATGGAAAGAAAGTAGTTCTTCTCTTCGCGAGCAAAGCATCCATAGATGGGTTCAAAACAGAAGTAGGAACTAATTATGAGTTCTTCAAAGAATCTGGTTTGAAAGTAGAGGAATTCTCCAGGGAAAACCCGCGAGGGGATGCTGATGTTATCATTACCACACCAGAAATATTCTTTGAATACATTAGAGGTGAAACCGCCAGCAAACAGTTCATCAAAGCTATCAATGGAGCAACACTTGTAGCTGATGAGGCGCAACTTACTATTCCCTTAAACAACCGCTATTCAATAACCAAAGGGAAACAGATTGCAATAGCAGAACTAGATGTTGGAAAAAGTGCAATAGAAGGCCAGAAAAAAGCTAATAACCTATTAGAACGTGTTGCAAAAAAAACAGGTGTACCGAAAGAGGCTCTTATTGGGAGAGATGAAAAGAATAATCCTATTTTCAAAAATAAGTATCGTGATTCGGTTTATCAGGAACTCATCAAAACAAGCGAAGGATACAGGAAATTATCCTCCGAAGAGAAAATAAAAATTGATGCGTTACGAGGAAAAGAACTGGAAAAATACGTGGGTGATCTCCTTGTGAAAGAAGGCATTGAAAGTCCATATTCCGATATCATTGCGATGCTCAACACCTACAAACGCATCGCAGGTCAAACGTTAGGAACAGATTTTGATTACAACCACAAAGAGGGCATCATTACTCCAAGAGAGCGAGGCCATGACAGTGGCAAGCGCTTCCAGTCTGTCCATGAAGTGGTTGGTTATGAAACATGGGGAAGAGAGCTTCTTCGAGCAAAAGATAGTACTATACCGAAAGAAGTGGACTTCGGGAAAGTCGGAGTGAGTGATAATTCTGCAGAGACAACAACATTAGAATTCCTCTCAAAAGTATTTGGACAAGTGATTGGTTTTACTGGCACACCGGGTATTCTGGAAAAAGCGTTCCGCTCCATCCTTGGCGTTGAAACAGTCTTCCGGGGAACAGAAAAGATGGTCACAGAGGGAGGTGCAAAATTCAGAGAAGTTAATACCGTAAAAAGAACGCTTGAAGACATTGTTGATGATACGCGCTATAAAGATATGACCTATATCAACACTGCTACACGACTGAGTGATCGTGATTTGGCAGGAAGAATAAGGGAAATGTACAAAGGAAAAGACGCTGAAATTGTTTTCGTGAGCCCAAGGGATGGCCAACTGAGAAGAAGCCGCATCGATGCCGAAGGGAGAGAAAGTGAAGTAAAGCGATACAACAATTTTGATGAACTCAATGATGATTTGTCAGCTATGTACAAAACTGGCAAAGATAGAGACGGGAGAGCCAGACCAGAACGTCTCATCAAATATTATGAAAAAGGCATGGATGTGGGAACTGATTTGCCCATCGCAAAAACAGAGAAGGTAAGAGTTATAGCTGATGAGGGGTCTACACTCACCGATGTTGTACAGGGAAGATTACGGGACAGAGGAAATAATGCACGTGAACGTGGTACAAAGCAGTTTTCCGCCTTTGCTTACGGAGAACTTCTTGTGTTCGATGCAAAAAAACCATATGACCACAATGAAGCTTTTGATTTATTCAGGGATAATGAGCATGCGGAGAAGCAACGACAAACACTAGAGGGTCTTGAGGGTGCATATCGAAATATTGTAACAAATACATTGAGAAGGATAGGGGATATTGAACAGACTGCACGAGGAGGAGAGGAGACGCCGCTTGGCATTGCCAAAGTGATGCAGGAGTGGCAATCCCGTGCAGGAAAAGATTTATCGTTAGATAACAAGTATGGTGATACACGTGAACACATAGCTGAAAGAATAAATCAGGGATTGCGGTTTGTGAATGATTTGCTTACGAATGAGTATTATAGTGGTTTGAGGAGAAGTTTAAGTAAAGAATCACTGGATCTGTTACGAGAACAAAGCGGGGCATTGCTTAACCCAACAGAATTTGCGAAGAGATTTACAGAGGGAGAGATTGGCAAGCCCACTGTGCAAGTATCAACAGCCAGAAACCTGCTGGAAGCTGCAGAAGCCACATTGAAAGCAGTTGGGAGAGGTGACATTCCAGAAACAACATTGGGCAAGATCGGACCATCCACAACAACAAGCGTAGAAGCTGCAGAGACCGCTAAACCGTTATCTCTAACCGAAAGTGCAGCGCAAAGCACAAAGACATTAGAGGCAGCAACCATGCGCTACAATGAGTTAGAAGCAAAAGGCCCACAACGCACACCATCCGAGCAATACGAATTTACCAAAATACTTCCGCAAACAATACAAAGCGCTGCTGAAGAGGTCAGAAGCACCATTGGTGATGAGGGTATCGCTTTAACCCAGCAAAAAGCAGACTTGGCAACTAAGATAGCTCCGCTTGCAGCATTGTCTGCTCTAACCCCAGAGCAGCAAACTGCGCTAACATCCTTCCAAAATCAGCTTGCTGAAGCAGACAGACAACTAACTAGTTTAATTAAGAGAGGATTAATTGAGAGAGAACTTCCTGCTGCTGCACATGCAGCCTCAGAAGAAAAACCACCAATCCCCCTTGTGGTATTAACCAAAGCAAAAGACATTCTCAGAACACAATTACCCGGCAGGACAGAATCAGAATACAATCGCCTTGTTGTAACAGCTTACAAAGCAACTGGATCTCCTATTGCAGAAAAGATTGCAGAGACTGCCGCAGCTTTGGCTGTACCTGTAACTGCAACTGCAAAGCCATTACAGCCACAAGCGCTTGCTGAAGATATCGAACAACGAATTGAAACAAAAAAAGTCATCCCTCTATTACAAAAAGTCCTGGAGAGGCAACCCGCTGATCCAGAGATCCGGGAATTTGATGCGTATCTTGCTGCATTTAAAGCGTGTTCAAAATGCGCGCTTGGCGTGGACATAGCGGGAAAATTAAGGAGTTACCTTGCAATAAAATACCCTGCTGCAAAAAGACTCTCTGATCAAGAGGTTCTGGATATTCTCAAAGTAAGACAAACTCCTGAGGGGGTATTAGCATTTGCTGTTGACTACTTTACCTACGGATTATATGAAGAAGCCATAAGCGGATTTGAGAAATATCTCACTACACCCAACCCCAAATACGGAGATGAAACAGTAATGTACCTTGCAGAAGTGCATTACAAATCTCAGAATTATGAAAAAGCAAAAGAATACGCGCAAGAGGCACTAAAAAGTGAAAAGCTGAATGCAGAACAAAGGAAGAAGCTCTCTACATTTGTCAAGCATGTTGAACAGGCATCAGCAAAAATTACGATACTCAAAGGGGACTATACCGCGGGCAGAAAAACACTTGATGAAGTTGTTCAGGAAGCTTATCCTGTTTTCCCAGCTCAGACAGAGTCAACAGATACAAATGACTTTTTTGGCTTTGCAGAGGTACCAGATGCAGCACAACAAGCAGTACGGATGATAACGACGCCGGGGCGCGCCACTACTGTCCTTTACGATACAGGAGGACTTATCAAAATGCATCGCGCTGGAAACTTCTTGGCAGAACTGGTAGCGCTGCAAGCATTGGGTGTTGCGACAGGAGTTGTTGACGCCGCAGTGGCCGAGCTTGAAAGACAGAGAGATGCACATCGAGAGGATGAAGAAGGAAGACTGGTGCCACCAGAGGTAACAAATAAGCTCTATGAAGAGATTGGCAAAGGCAGCATTAAACGTATCACAAGCCAACCATCTGAAGAAAGAAAAACCACAATCAGGAGAGCACAACAAGCCGGTGCCCCAAACAAGAACAGCAGGCTTTCGGAAGCTGACATCCAATTGATGCATAATGCTATAGAAGAAGCAGTGCCCGGGGCAGGCTACACTATAGTCATCGCCGCAGATACAGACATTGCTTATATCGCAAACAGCATCAAACCATTTAACCCAAATATCATTGTTCTCTCACCGAAACAGTATGGTAATATGATAAAGAAGCTGGAAGAGCGCAAGCTGGAAGAAAAACCAGCTGCACTTGTAACAGCTCCAGCAGTAAAATCATTACATCTTCAAGTGCAGGAAGCCGCAACACAAGCAGCTAAAGCAGATGTTGACCAAAAAGAAAAATGTAGTAGTGATGGATCTAACTGTAATGTTTTCAGAGGAACACTCAATGATAATTATAACAAAATTGCAGAAGCAGCAAAAACGCTCAAAGACCCCACAGCAAGCAAAGACTGGAAAGCACAAGCTGAACAGCAACTAACCAAAGCATTCGAAGCAATACATGCATTACTCCGAGATCATCCAAGAGAAAATCAAGTCCAGCAGCAAACAGCAGAAGCAGAAGATGCTGCTACAAGATACGACGCAAATATCAATGGTTTACCCATAGGAGCAACAGCTCCCCCGACAAGAGCAAAAGTCTTGAAAGAGATTGATGAGGCTATTTCTACAATTGGTAACCGTTTGCCATTGGTAACAAACACAGATGCACGTTCTGCAATACAAAATCTTCTTGCGAGTCTACAGAAACTAAGAGTTCTCCCTCTTTCTGTCAAAGAAGAATTCAGCAATCGAAAAGTTCTAGCATTAGGTGAAAGACCGGCGTGGGCAGTATTCATGCAGAATAACTATGGCACCAGAGTAACCATAGCAACGATCGATGAAAAAGTGCTGGCTGCACCAGAAAGCATTCCTACAAAAAAACAGAATTATTTTGAGACCTTCTCTCTTGGACAGTTTGATGCAGTGACATTAAATTTCCCGGATTATGACACTTCAGGAGATATCAATATACTTATACAAAACATCGCGAGCAATCTCAAAGCAGATGGTAAATTCTTCCTGGTGAGCGAGCAAACACTATCCAGTCGGATACTCAGGAACAGAGTACAAAAAGAAGGATTCATTGTTGAGATTGATGGCCAAAATGCTGCAGATGTTCTTCCCGGCTATACACCAGACCCAACAAAAGGACGTGAGAGTGCAGAAGGTATCCTGGAATTCCCGTTAACAACAACTAAAGTGTGGGTATTAAGAAAAGCATCGGTGGATATAACCAAATTCCCTTTTGCCGTAGATTACCTCTCTGCAAGAGGCATCAAACCAACAGATGTACGTAAAGTCTTTGGCATTGAGATGCCTGTAGAAGACATTCTCGAAAATATTGATGGAATTATAGGGATGCCATTATGGCAAGAGATTCCAAAAGAAGAATTATGGAAAGCAGTTGATCAGGCAATCGAGTTTGGAAAAATTGGGAGACACCTCTTTGACTACCCCCTAGAGAAGTATGGTAATAATGTGCAATGGCTAGCTGCAGTAGCGAGAGGAGAAACAGATGAAAAAGGAATACCAGTCACAAAAACATCATTCCTCGATGCGTTCCGACATTCATTAGAAAAATTGGCGACTGACTATACCAAGAGAATAAAACCAGCCCTTCCAGCTTTTGCGATGAGTCCGGAAGAATTGAAGGCGATTAAATTCAGAGACATCCCCTTGTGGATGACACATGTCATTAACGGCAAAAGATTTGAAGCGTACAGTTCTACTGGGCGAAAAATCATTCTGATACCTATCGATGAAAATGGAAGAATTGTGGAAAAAGGTGGAACAAGATTTGAACTGCAAAATGGAAAATACGTCTCAACCACGAGCATTTCTCCAGACATGTACGAATTTGGGCTTAATGATGGAGTTATAGTGGAGTTACAGGAAAAGTACAGCCAACTTGCTCCATTTGTTCAAAAAGTAAATGATTTGCGAAGCGCATATAGAGTTGACTCATCAATAAAGGAACAATTACAGGCAGCGGAATGGGGACTTCTGGAAAAACGTACTGAGATAGAAGGAATTGACCCTGAATTGATATTTATAGAAGAGAGAACTCAACCACCAGCAGAATCATCACAACAACTGAAAGAAAAAGGCCAGCTTGCAAGAGAAAAACCAAACATGGTACTTACCATGCTTCTTTCAGCTGCACGACAGCTCCGTGCAGGGAGAAATGTGGAACCATTCAAGGGGGTGCTGCGTGTTTCTACCGGAGAACTGCGCTTTAATTCTGCAATTATTCCTCATCAGGACATTATGGGTGGAAATGATGTTGTTGATCCGCACAAATTCCAGAGAATTGATGGCATGAGTCTTGATAGTCCATTCAGGCATCTCTTTATTGAGGTGGCAACAGGCTTTGACACACCTCAAACGCTGAAATATTACAACGATTTAGCACTCTATCCAGAAACTGCTCCGTTAGATAGTACAATTGTTCAGTTCTCAATGACAGGACGTGCATATCTCTTTGTGCATGGCAAGGGACTAGTTGATATCACTAAGAAGTATCAGGAACTAACCTTCCAAAGACCTGCTAATGCCAACCAACAGATACAAAGATTACTGGAAGAAGCAAAAAAATGTGGAGGAAAAATAACAGGTGCTGCAACGTGTCCTGTTGCTGTATTCATAAAATTAGAACAAGCAATGAGAACCAACAATATTAATGATAAATACTATTACTTACGCCAAGCAAGAGAGCTCCTCCAAAAAGTGCAAGATGGAATTCCTGCTACAGAAGCAGCACAAGCGCTTACACCCGAAGACATAGACCAAGTTATTGCAAGCATACGAGAGACAAAGTCTGCATCTCCCCTTGCACAATTGATACAAAAAATTAAGGCCACACCGATAAAGCCAGAAGTAATGGCATTACTTATTGAAATTGATGAGGCACTTTCCAGTTGGAGATATGACACAGTAGCAAGGGCACTTGAGCAATTGAACACTTACGGACCTGATGCACTTCCTGCACTTCCTATAATACATAAAGTGATGCAACAAACACCACCGTATCCTGATTTGGTAGAAAGTATTGTAAACATGCAAAGCAATGCTCTGCAGGTTTTAGGGAAAATCGGTTCTATCAGTTATGTTAGCGACTTACACAATGCACTTGAAAATGCCCACCCACGGATAAGGCTTAATGCAGCGATAGCATTAGGAATAATGGGAGAAAGAAGCAGTAAGAGAGAACAAGAAAAAATCATCGCGGCATTAGGATTATTGATAACCGAAGAAAAATATGAGGGTATAAGATCTGCTGCTATCTTCGCATTAGGTAATATAGGTTCACCAGAAGCGAGAGCAAACTTAGAAGAATTAGTACATCTTAAAGAATACGAAAAAAACGACCGGGATATAGCCAACATCCTTATTTCATTGGGAGAGATGGGGCATGATGCAATTGAATCATGGGAAACCATTATTCCTTTTACCAGTATAAACCAGCCCAAGTATGTTAGAGTAACTGCATTAAAAACAATCGGGAGAATTGGTTCTCCGGAAGGAATACCTGTATTAATAGAAGCACTAGGTGATAAAGATACTGAAATACATGATGCTGCTGAATTCGGGTTACACGTCGCAAGAAAAGAAGCTGTACCCGCACTTATCAAGGTAATTGACAATAAAAATAGAAATGTCCGACAAAGTGCATCTAAAATATTGAGTGAAGGTGGGATAGATACTATTGCAGCTGTGCCTGTGCTGATGAAAAAAGGATATTCTGCAGAAGCAATATCTGCAGAAGCAATACTACTTCACGCAAAAAAAGAGATAGAACAAGGCATATCACTCACTGAAGAACAGAAAGAAACAGCTGCCCAAGCAATAGTCACTGCACTCGCATACAAACTTTCTCCAACAGCACTTCCACTGGGTTTATTCATTCTAAAAGCTACAGGAGCCACAGCTACTGATGCAGCGATGATGGCATTGAGCGAAGGAAGAATTGGCCCCGAAATTGCGAAAGTCATCGTAGCCCGAACTGCCACAGATGAACAGCTACAACTTATGCTATTGAGTGAAAATGCGCCTGTTCGTACTGTTGCATTGAGTGTCTTTATACAACAAAAAGGAGCAGAAGCAATCCCTACTCTTATGGATGCGCTTCATGACGCTTCTCCTGAAGTTCTCATTGCTTCACTGACATTCTTTTTAGTGGGAAGAATACACCTATTATCATCTGAACAAAAGAGGTTATTAGGAGAAAGAGTGACTGAATTAGTAGAACATCCCCGTCCAGCAGTAACTGCGAAAGCTATCACAATTCTCGCTGAACTAGGTAATCAAGACTATTTGCCCATTATTGTGAAATTTATAGAGGATAATGAATATTCTTTTCGGGCCATCATAAAGCAAGTGAGCAAAGAATGGAGGAGTAGTTTGGGTATTGAGAGATACACATTAGAACAGAGTCAAGCAGTGTCCACTGCATTATCCAGTCTTGCTGCATTCGGACATGCTGCAATTCCATCGATTATAGAACGAATAAAGGTCCCCGCGGTACAAGAAGGCATTTTCAATCGAGCATATAAGTTATTTGATGCAGAGCTTGATGCAACAATAAATAATGACCTAACCGGATTTAGAAATTGGATTGAGAATGATCCGCAGAATGCTGCGCTGCTTCTCTTTGATAATTATCCAAGACCAGAAGAGATAACGTCACCAGAACAAAGACAAGAAGTGGTTACTGCGATTAAACAAGACCTCCGGGCTGCAAGGGTAGCACAGACGAAATATAGAGGAGTTGCAGAGCGATATGTAAATGGTCGGGTGGTAGAACGGAAAATGCTTGAATCCCCTGAATTTGTCAGAGCAAAAGAGCTGAAACTCAAGCGGCTGGCACAAATGCTTAGAAACGTAGGTGAACAGGAAGCTGCCGAACTGCAGGAAGCAGAAAGATTATTGCAGGGAGAAGCGCCCATCTTTAGAGAAGCTGAAAGGCAAATGGGCACCGTGACAAGCCCAGAAATGGAACAACTTATTGCGCAAGATCCCACCGTGACACGAGAGACTGCTTTGGTGGTATTAGACAAACTACAGAGTGAACTACAACTTCCCACTGTTCTCCCAGAAGAGGTTCTGCCTGCAATGCAAAAAGTAAAACCCATGCTAAAAGAAGAACTAGATATCGATATGGCCATTACCAGAAAACTAGCAATCGCTGCAGGAGACTATATGGGTGCTTTAGTTTCAGTATTTACGTTAAATCCTGTATTTGTGACAGCTGGTCTTTTTGCTGGTACGGCCGTTGGTGGTGAAGCGTTAAAGTTGGCAATGACAACAAGCACAAGACAAAGAGTTGAAGAAATACTCTCAGCGCTCGAGGAGATATTGAACCTTCCTCCGGATAAAGTGGCAAATAGAGTAGTGCCATTTGAGCATCTCTATACAGTTGCACGACAGATACACAATGCACGAGCAGACCTTTCAGATGAATATATAGTCACGAGATTAAAAGAACTGTATAATGCACGAATCTTTGCATGGCAGATCGAGCAATTAGAAGAATTTTGGGTATTGCCTGACATTGAACAAGCTATAGCCATTGCAAAAAGTAACTTTCCCATAGAATATGCAAAAGCATTCTGGAATAAAGGAGCAGGAATTCATGATATTGCGGAACTAAGCGAACGCTACAGAACAACAGAAGGGCAGGTTACAGTTGATTTGATGTATCACTTCCTCCCACAAATAGAAAGGTTCAGGATGGATGATTACAATACATTGGAAAAAAGAGTGATGGATGCTGAGATGGATGTTCTCGCTGAGGCTGTTGCTCTGCCACTTGAAGAAGATACTACCGGAAGAATAAGAGAACTGCTCAGGGGAAGAGAAGCTGAAGTTGTTCCAGAAAATGAAGTCAAACTCATCGAACAAAAGAGGTGTGAAAGCCCATGTAAAGAGAGAAATGCATTCATGGCTGCATTGGCACAAGCAGCTGGGTTAGCACTATCAGACGCAGAAAGAGAGAAAGCACAGAGCGAAGGAAAAATTGTTGTTTCATTGCCGAATGGTGTCTTTGTCACCCAAGAAGCACACAATTTCCTCCAGAAAGTGGTTGATGTGAAATTCTTTGAATCATTATTGGAATATAGTAATCCCAAACACGCACAATATGATGAGGTAAAGAAAGTATTGCACCAGGCAGAACAAGATGGAAAAGTAAGAACAGCACTGGAAAGAGCGGTTGTCCAAATGGCAAAAGCAGGTATTGCCTTGCATGAGAATAATGCTTTTGCTGCGAGAGATGCTATACGTAATGCTGTACGAGAAATGAATGGTGCTGGTGAAGGTATAACACAACAACTGAACGCAGCATTGGATGCTAAAGACTATAGAACACTCATGCAATTATTAGCGACGCCAGAGAGTGCAACTCGACAGGCAGTTCTTGGCGCTATGGGAAAGAGAGGCCTCGCAGGATTAGCACCTCCTTTTGAACCTGCACTCTATCTAAAATATGCATATGCTTATGCAGCAGAGGAAGGAGTACGTTTCCTCATGGATTATGTCATGCCATTTGCGCAACAGAATGAGCTTCAACCAGGTTGGGCATTATTATATCTTGCTCGTGCATACAGGATGAATCCTGAGCATGTCAAAGACATCTTGGGTAAGAAACCACATCTGGCTACTTTGGAGATATTTGCTGACGAAGAATTGAGAATCAGATCAGCCACTGCAGTGACAACAGGACAGCTCAAGAAGAATCTTTTAGTAGGCGATCGAATACATGGAACGTCTCTCGGGGCTTTAGAATCCGTGCGTTCTGATGGTCTGGAGTTATCCAAGTCGTTTGAAGGAGAAGCAGTGGTAGCAGCTACTGAAGTTGATAACCCCATCAAAAACAATCTTAATCTTCTTGACCCGTTAAGTTATGCCATTGGCAGGTCCCGTGAACGAGGAGATTGGCCCATTCTGCTGCGAATCAGTAGAAATAATCCAGAACAGCCAAAAAGAGAAGGACCAGGCTATAATGAAATCTGGTACCATAACAATATCCATCCCGAATATATTGAATATTTCAATCCATTCACCGGAGAATGGAAATCTATTACCAAGCTGACGCCCCTTGAAGGAGACAGTCTCAAAAAACAATTCAGTGATGCATGGAAAAAGCAGCAGATGCAGGTGCAAGGACAAGATAAACTATTGGTAACAACTAATCAAATCTATATGGATACTCCACAGTATGAACGTGCTTACGAACGTGCTACTGCTGTAAAAACACCTTCATTAGTGGGGGAGCCAACCCGCGCTGAACATGATTTTACAGAAAAAAAGGTCCTTGCTCTCGGAGAACGACTAAAATGGCCCCAAGAAATGCAGAAAAAGTACAGAAGTAAAATAACCATTCTCAACAATGAAGATGAAGCATTGTACATGTACAATGCTTACAAGAAAATATATCCTACTCAAATCGAAGGTGTACAGTTCCAAAGGGATGACTATTTCAAACCATTTAGTGTTCCTGAAAAATATGATGTTGTTACCTTAAACTTTCCAGATTATGTTGGTATACCAAATTTCGAACAGTTAGTAACGAATATAAAAAATGCATTAAAAGAAGAAGGGAAGTTTTATCTGGTAAGTGAAGGTGAGCCTGGCGTAGTGAGCGGACATATTACTCAGGGAAATGTTGCTTTGCTTAGAGCATTAAAGGAAAAAGGTTTTATTCTTGTACTCGAGGGGAATGCAGAAAAAAATCTTAGAGGATATACAGAGGAAGCATCATCACTCCACTTTCCCCTTGATCTCGCATACGTATGGGTTTTCAGAAAATCAATAAATGTTCCCAAGCAAGCAGACTGCAAAGGTGGATCGCTTGTATGTACAGTGACATTCTCACAACCAATTGAAGACATACTTGTGACAGCAGATAGAATAACAGAAAAAATAGAAGAAGCTACCGATGCAATTCTCCCAGCACCGATAACCTCGCTAAGCAATGATAAAAGATCTATCTCTATGACATACAAAACAGAACAACAATTTGATTATGATGCTCTTAAAAAAGAAATCGAGAGCGGGTTGCCTTCTGGTGAACGTGTAACTCTAGCCACATCAAGTGAAGAGATACTCAGAAAAGATCCCCACATTATTTCATTTGAAACGGGAAGATATACTCTACCTGAAATAGACTATAGCCAGTTCTCAGATCAAGCACGTGCAAAATATCTTGTAAACCGTCTGGATGCATTCCTAAATGGGCCTATCATTAAAGATTCATTTGAGACACACGAAAAAAGAGTTACATGGAGAGAAACACTTCCTCAGGATGTCAGAGCATATTATGAGACCAATAGTCTTCGGTATAATCTCATAGTAAAACTTACTTTTTCCGGGTGGAGTATTATCCGATTCTATTTGGGTGATGCCTACATTCAGAATAATGAAGAAGTAAAGACAGCTGTAGAAGAGATAGAAAAATTATACCTTACTATAGATAAATATGACAAATTATCCTTAGAGGATAAAGTTCTTCATGGTAAAGAAATAAAAAGAGCTGCGCATAATGTTCTGGGTGCATTAGCAGCCGGGAAAAAGGCGCCGAAAGGAGGAGCAGGAGAGGTCTCACCACTACAAAAAGGAGCGGAAAAAGCAAAGCCACTTGCTGCATTGACACTTGATATTGGTGGGCAGAGTTTCCCATTACCGAAGGTAAAAGTAGATGAGAACATAGATGCAGAAGGATTACTGCGTTTAATAGCAAATACAGCAGACTGGCCACAAGCAGAAAAAAAAATAAAAGATATTCTTGCTGAAAATAATCTGGAAGAAGGTGTTGTTGTGGATGGGGATGGTGATCTGGTTCTGTATGTGAAAGATAGTGAGGGAGTAATAAGAAAAGTTGGGGTGAAAGCATTTGAACAAGCAGTTTCTGAACAAGTAGAACAACCAGTCTCATGTGGCCTTGGCTCAGGATTCTGCGGGGGGATGAATACGAAAGTACTTCCCTCAATAGGATCAGAGACTGTCCTCAGAGGACAGACCATAGACATCAAAAATCCCACAATAGAACTAGCAGGTAAAATAGTGGAAATCAGACTAAGTAAATCTATAATAACACTTCATGAAAAACGAGGGAGATTTTTCCTGACCTACGAAGGAAGAGACATCCCATTGGATAAACCTGTAACAAAAATAGGAAGAGATTCTGGAAATGATATTGTTATTGAATATCCCTCTGTCTCTCGAAGGCATCTCGAGATAACATATGACAAGCAAAAAGGCATTTCCATCAGAGACCTCAATTCGCTAAATGGCTTACTTATCAGTGTCGGGAAAGAACTATCGCCCACGGAGAACGTTGCATCAAAGAATCTTGAAGTAATGAAGAAGAATACCCGAGGTGGAATGCTTGATTTGGTAAACAAAGAGAGTATGGGAGGGAATGCTGGTTTTTATCAGGGTTACCCTGCGGTTGCTGCAAATTTTTATTTTAACCCAACAACAGGAGAGATTGTTTATTTCAGAAATATCCAGGATGTGCCTCCGGATATTCGTGCCTGGCATGCAAAAGGCACGTTTTTGGCTGCTGTAGACATACGAAGCGGGAAGTATAGTATTTTCAAATTTTGGTCAGACACAATTATTTCTGGTAAGACTATGCAAGTCATGGAGGAATCAATACAACGCTTCAACAAAGAAGGTGGATTTGAAATACCAAAAGTTACTTCTACGACTCCAAAAGGAGAGCTCCAGATGTCTCCCATTGCAACAGTAGCTGCGGCAGCTATTGTGTTGATTAATCCCGTTGTAGGCGTGGGAATAATGGTGGGGTATGCATTGTATAGAGTAGGAACAATAGTGTTTGATACAATTGATGACTGGCTTCACCCAATACGCCCAGAACAGCAAGCACTTATAGACCAACTCAAAGATCCTAACCAGAAAGAAGAAGCCGCAAACATCCTTCATGGCATGGGAGCAAGAGCAGTTCCTTTTTTGCTCTACTCATTAAAAAAAATGGATAGTGAAACAAGTTATTCAGTAAGAAACATCATAGTAAATATGGGTGATGAAGCAATTCCCGCATTGCTCAATGCATTGGAGAATAATGATAATGATATCAGAAAGAATGCTGCTAGTATCATCCGGAGTATAGAACCAACGGACAAGAAATTGATTCCTGCATTGATTCCTGCACTCTCAGACAATGACTTTAATGTTGGATATGACACCGCAATAACCTTAGCTAAAATAGGAGCAGATGCTGTTCCTGCCCTGCTGAAAGTGATAAAGAAAGGGGGTCAGAATAGCAAAAGAAATGCCGTATATGCACTAGGTTTTATGGATTCTGTTCCGCAAGAAGCTGTGCCTATCCTCATAAAAATCCTGCAGAACCAGGACATTTACTACAGGAGTTTTGCTGCAACAGCGCTGGGCAAAAGCAGAGATCCTCATGCAATTCACGTCTTACGGCAGGCATTGCATGATACAGAAAAAAAGGTGAGGGCGGAAGCTGCAAAAGCATTAGGGAAACTGAATGACAGAGAAGTAATACCTGAATTAACGAAACTTTTAAAAGATGAATTTATAGAAGTAAGGATTGCTGCTATTGAAGCTATGAGAATAATCGGCATCACGGAAGATGATACTGTAACAATCAATAGCCTCATTGAAATAGTACAAACAACAGAGGACTCTGACATAAAACGTGCAGCGATACGAGTTTTAGGGGCAAGCAGTTCTGAGAGTGCTGTATCTATACTGGTAGCAATTGCAAGAGGTCAAAACCAGCCACAAACAATGAAAATCATAGCACTTGAGGCACTTGGTTCTCTAGGAGCTGTTGCAAAAACAGCTATTCCTCATCTTGTGGAGATTATAAGAACAGATCCATGGAATAATGGTCATTATGCAGCAAAGGCATTAGGAAACATGGGCAGTGAAGCGCTTCCTGTGGTGCTTGAGTTGTTAAGAGTTGGGGGAAACATACCCTATACTATTTTTGAAGACTCAGCTGTAAAAATACTGGTGAATGAGGGAATTGCTGCAATACTACACCAATTGAAAGGCCCAAGATCATATAACAGAAAAGTTGCTATCATGGCTCTGGGAAAGCTTAGCCCGGAAATAGCAAATACTCCTGAAATAAAAGCAGAATTAGTTAATGCACTTACAGATCATCTATCCTCTGTCCGTGAGAAAGCTGCTGATGCACTTGAACAAATGGGAGAAGCTGCTTTGCCAGAATTAATACAACTGCTACGGGGGGAGGATGACAGATTACTTACTCCCGCAATAAAACTCTTGACACGACTTGGAGCAAAAGCAGTGCCTTCGTTGACCCTCCTTCTTAGCGATGAAAATGCAATTGCCAGAAGAATGGCTGCAAAAATCTTAATAGGATTAGAGGATGACGCAGCTCCAGCAGTAGATGCACTGATAAAAGCACTGAATGATGAAGATGAAAATGTTCAGGCATTTGCTGCAAGTGCATTGAGTAAGATAAAAAAAGAGAGAAAAAGAATTATCACTGCCATGCTTGCACAACTCACAGTAAGTACCTCACCAAGACAAGAAGTTACTCTCATTGAGGCATTAAGCGATATGAAAGCTGAAGAAGCAACTCCCTATCTGATTTCAGCATTAGTGAGTGAAACCACAAGACCTGCTGCAACTGAGGCGTTGGGCATGATGGGCAAAAGTGCTGTTTTGCCGCTTATAGACCTGATAGAAAAGACAAATGATCTGGACATAAAAACCAGTGCAATTATCGCGCTAGCATCAATTGGTCTTCTTGCAGAAGAAGCCATTCCGACATTAGTCAAGACACTGAAAGACCCACAACTGAATATTGTCTCCCTAAATGCATTAATTGCTCTGAAAGATGCTGCACTGCCATCTCTTAAAAAAATTATCGAAGACAGAACAGAAGAACCAACACTACGCATCTATGCAATAGAGGGGATGATAAAAATAGGGAAAAATTATAAGGATGTGGGAGAACTACTGTGGGGTATCCTTCTTGACCCTACGGAAAATAGCAATGCGAGACATGCTGTTGGTGCTAGGATAACTGCAATAAGTGATGGAGAATCTATTAGCAATAAAATGCAGATAGATCGCAAACTGGCTGAATATATTTCACGCCAAACAGATGCGCTAATGGACCTCATCCTGCACCCTGTGAAGAAAGCTGCTCTCAATGCTATTGCAACACAACTTGGAAAAGAGCGTACTGCGCATCCCAGCGAGAGAAAGATTGGTGAAGATGAGAAACTGACATTATTTGAGTATCTTTTCTCATTGAGCGACGACCAGGTGATGAATGCAAAAGAACTATTTGACCAATACTTCAAAAATGACCCAACCCAATATACTATTGACCTTAATTCTCTTACTGAATTGATAAGACATATTGGATTAGATGGTTTAGAGCGATTGATAGCAATACTAAATGACCCATACCACAGTGTTGAGGATATTCTTGTGCTTGCTCAAGAAAGTCTTGGAGCATTGCCTGAAGCCGAGAGGGAATACACAAAAAGAAAATTGAGATGGATCATTGAAAACCATCGCATGCTTGAAGAAGAATTACAGGAGATTAAGGAACTCACTGTGGGGATGAGCTCAGAGGATGCTATGGCATTATTAGAAGCTATAGATAAAGCAAATACGCCAGATGCGCTTCTTTCATTTACTAGACCAATAGGGCAGATATTCAAAGTCAAGCTGAGCAGCATGCCACCAAATGAGGTAACGCCTTTCTTGATAAAAATAATAAATGCGCTTGACAGCATGAAGATTGCAGGAAAAACCAGATTGAATGATGCACAGAAACAGGAGGTGCTGGCTAAAGTCAGAGAAACAATGCAATCATTGCCAGAACAGGAGCAAAGAAGAGTATTATTCGGCATTCTAACCAAACTAAGCAGGAATAAAGAAGATATTCTCACATTCCTGCAGCTATTTGAAGGACAGACGCCATTACAACGATTGGTAAGCGAATTTAGAGATATCCTTAATGATGCCGACATCCAGAATATTATTACAACACCATTGCTTACTACTGAGCAAAAGATAGCACTCCTGACGCAGCTAAGCAAAGACCCGATAGACCTAATTCTTAAGAAACTACCACCTGAAGCAGCAACACTGCAAGAAGATATCAGGAAAATCAGTCAGAAAAGTGCTCCCACAATGGGAACAAAGATTCCCCATGTCTTTTTTGAAACCGTTATGAAGGTGAGTCAATTTGACTCTTCTGTCATTACGTCATTTCAGCAAGTGATAACTGCTGAGCCTGTTAGAAGGACTGGATTGCTGAAAAACCTGTTGTATGAAAAAATGGTTGAGCTGTCCCGAACTGGATATGACAATACGCAACAGATTTTCTCGGGGATACTGAACGCAGTGAAAATCCAGTTTCATGATTTTCGTGATATCTCCAAAAATGGCAGGGAAGTTGCTGAGACGCTCAAACAACGAATTGAACAGATGATGACAATAAAAGAGGTAAAAGCAAATGCCTTGGGCAATGTGTTTGTTGATTTTGAGGGGAACCCCTTGCACGAAGAAAACAGAAAACTCAGAGAATTAGCAGAAGTAATTGAAAAAGAGCTGCTTGAAAAGAATATATTCAACAAAGAAGCATACGAACAGATGCAGAAAATACTCAGCACAATAAAGATTAACGACCTGTTAGCTGCTTTTGGGAATAATGTAAAAATAGAGAATAGGGAAAACGTCATGAGGAAACTCACAGAATACAGAAATACTCCTGCAGGCAGGCAAAAAGACTATAATGGGTATGACTTGTACAAGTTACTTCAGAAATATCTGAAACAGAAACATGAAAACATATTCAATACAGTGCTCTACGACGCGCTGATACATGAGATAGAAGGCACATTCTCTCCATGGAGATACCAAAGCCCTGATTACATTGCAACGCTTGATGCCTTTATTGAAAATGAAATCAAAAAAAATGGGGTTGAGGACGAATTTAAAATCATTGATGGGAAAAATCCCGTAGAAAAATTGGCAAACAGTGAGTACAGGGATATCAAACAAAATATGGGGAGAATACGCACATGGGAACAGCCAGCCAGCAAGGCCATAACAATAGGAAAGGAGGAATACACGCTCTCATTTGCAGATGATTTATTTACACTTATCAACGTAGGAAACAGCCCGTTCTTTTTCAGCTGCCAGAACTGCATAAGCGGTAGCTACAACGAGGGACTGCTTGGATACATTGCAAACGGCGCCAATAAGGCAATTGTAGTGAAAAACAAAGATGGTACCATTATCGGCAGACGCATAGTGAGATTACGACTTGTTGACAACAGACCAATACTCTTCCTTGAAAAAATGTATGGCAATAAAGGAGAAAAAGAAATGCTTGATTTTGCCAGAGAAATAGCGGCGACAATGGGGCTTCCTCTTGCAACGCTTGGCCAAGAAGAGCACAAAATGGTGTTATTTGACGGGAGAAGCCCCTACGATTATAGTGATTCATATGGGAGGGTATTAGAAGGGGGTGATGTTGGACTTTATAACCATGAAAAACATAACCGCCAAGCTAATCAGGAAGTGACAAAGCCAATAACAATTAGTGTCGGTATGACCATAGAAGAAATCCCTATATCTGCGCTTGCAGAGCACATTGCCGCCATACCATTAAATGAAATTATCCCTGCTGCTCAAGCTGCTGCCCAAGAACAGGCAGTAGCTGGATAGATTTAAAAGAGTGAAAGATATAGATTACTAAGAGATATAAAAAACGTAGAAAAAAAAGAAAAAAATGGTGCAACAACTAGAAGATTATATAACAAAACTCTTGAAAAAGGGGTACAGCAAGAATTTCATTAAAGAGCAGCTGCTTAAAGCAGGTTACGATGAGAATGAAGTTTTCCCCCTCATACATGCCCTTGAAGAGCAATTCTATCCAAAGGATACTGCGAGAAGATGGCACTTCAGTGCTACAGTAATGGGTGTTATCATTATCATATCAATCACCCTCTTTTTTCTATCCAAAGAGAAACCAGTGCAGCTCTGCACAGACACATCCTGCTTAACCGCAGCAGCTAATGCATGCCAGCCTGCGCAGTATTATGAGGATATAGATGGCACAAAGATGCTTTATGATGTAAGAGGATGTGTTTTAACAAAGAAGTTCACCATTTTTGGCTCAAAAGAACCAAAAGAGATGCAAGACGTTCTTGGAAAAAAGGAAGTTGAATGCCGTTACCAAGAAGGACGATTTGACAGGGAATGGCTTGATGTGTTTGGTGGACTAGAGAAATGCACTGGTTCTTTAAAAGAGGCTGTTTATGGATTTCGCTTAGCCCAAGAAGCTCTTCGTACTGTGTAGAAATTTTAAGAATTTTGAGCTTTCTACTTCTATATACGACACTGCCATAATCTTTATATAGTAATTACTGCTGCAAAAAACAGTAAAAATATCGTGAGGGGGTAGATGATGGTGAAAATCAATAACTTTACTGAGCTTGATAGAGTATTACAAAAATCTTTTTCTGCCATTCGCAAAGACATCGATAAGATAAAGAAAAATACAGAATCACGTGTTGATGACATCAAAAGGGGCTCTGTCCATGAGAAAACCATGGGGGATACGAAAGTCAAGTTCCTTACATCCGAGATAAGGAAATTGAAGGATGCGCACGCAGACCTTCTTTCGCTGCAGAAGGCACAGATCGATAAGCTTGATAATGTCAACAAAAAACATGCAGACGAACTGAAGCATCACCTTTCTCAAGAGCTTTCCAAGACAGAAGTGGAAACAGACCGCCTGAAGAATGACATTGTGAAATTGGTGTCCATGCTGAAAGACAAGATGGTCACACGGAAACTCTTTGATGAGCGCAATAAAGTCTATGATAATAATCTATGTGAACTCCTTGATGTAAGCAAAGAAATCAAGGACTTCAAAGTAAATGCGAGGCTGCAGGTAGACAAGCAGTTGAGCAATACAAAAGAGGATATAGATGTCCTGAAGGAAGAAATTGCATCAATAAACGAGGAATTGGGAGAACTAAGGACAACTGCACAGAGCATATCCGGATTGCGAATGGAACTATCAGAATATGTGGGAAAAGATGAATTTTCACAGAAACTCGCGCTTTTCGACAAAATGAGCACAAGCGTTGAGAAAATTGACCAGACACTTTCAGAATTGACAGAACTAAAGGAACAAGTACAGGGTGCTGGCAAGATAAGAGAGGACATTGATTCTGTCAAGAGCCAGCTTGAAAGCGAGCTTACCAGTGTTCGGGACGCAATGCTTGCAAGAAGTGACCTCGATGAAGTACGCGCAAAGGTTGATACGCTACAGTCAATGGTATCTAAAGTAGATGAAATAGAAGAAGCAGTAAAGAAAGCAGGCAAAACAGAACAGGATATAGAAGACCTTAAGGATGAGTTATTGGCCCTTCCTGAGCTCAGTAAAGAGTTTGAGAAGTTAAAAAAGGATAATGATAAGCTTTCCCTTAAGGTTGATACACAACAGGTAAAATTAGAGTTATTGGATGCTACAACACCAAAAAGAAAGGAAGAAAAAGGAAAAAAAATGGAAGAGAAGAACGAACCAGAGCTTCTCATTGAGCAAAAACCAGAAGACTTGCAAGACACAGAACAGCCTAATGAGCAAGGATTCTTCTCAAAGACGCTTAAAGGCATTGCTGATTTCTTCATAGAGGACGAAGAGGTACAGACGGCGCAGAACTCCCCTATAATGGAGCAAACAGAAGAAGTAAAGAGTGAAGTCAAGGAAGAAAAGAAAGATAATGAGCTGTTTATCAAGAATATTGAGAAGATTTTTGATGAGGAAGAACCATACACCTTCGAGGGAGGACTTCAGCCAGAGATAACAACACAAAAAGCAGGCTTCTTTACAAGGATAAGGAGCGGAGTTGTGAATTTCCTGTTTGAAGAAGTTGACGATACTGAAGTCGTACCAGAAACGCAACCAGTTGCCCAAGAGGGATTGACTGGTACCTCGGTTGTTGCTGAAACACAACTGGACGAGCCTGTTAGTAAAGCAGTGCCAGCACTTGTCAAATCAAAACCGAAGAAAGCAAAGAGGATACAGAAAAAGAGAGAAATCAAAGAAACAAAGGAAGGAAAGGAAGAACCTCAATACATGCTAAACAAGAAGCCTCATGTCTTTGAAGAGGAAGATGGTGCTGGAGAAACAGAAGAGAATGGCAAAAAGCGCAAATACAAGAAAATAAAGGGAGATGACCCATTAGCTGAATTTGCAGAAGAGGAAGTGCTTTATCCAGAAGATTATTTTTATTGAGTAAAAATCAACTGAAAAATGAGAGATTTAATACCCGCGCTAATTCTGCTTGAGTAATGATTCTACTCTTCTTTTCCATTGATTGGTACAGAATTTCACGAGAGACACGTTCTGCTTGCTTCATCTTTCGCTCTGTGCTGCTCTAGATTGATATATCTCTCTCTAAAAATGGAATGGTAACGATGCAAAATAAGACTTATCTTTCTCTCTGTTCCATCCGTCTATAAATGAGATATCCCATGACTAGGAGTACGATAAAGATGATAGCACCAACCCAGAACTTTGTTTCTTTCTCAACAGTAGGGGGAGTGGAGGGAGCAGGGGGTGTTTCCTTCTTCTCTTCTGGTTTTACTTCTTCTTTCTTACCAGTATCTTCTTTCTTTTCATCTGGTTTCGTTTCTTTTGTCCCTTCTTTCTGTTCTTCAGTGGCAATAATTTCCTCTTTAGTTTCTTTACCAATAATTGCATAATAACTTAGCCCTTGGAAAGTTGACTCATATCCTACGGAAACACCGGAATCACTTATTTTGCTTGTTGGCATCTCTTTCCACTCTTTATCAACTAATCTCAGCAGGACAACATTCTCTGACTTAAGCCGCTTATCACTCAACCAGTCCTTCGCCACAGTAAAGGTAATAGTAGTGACAGCTACATCTTCATCCTTTATTTTATCATGCTCAACTTTAATATACTCATAAACAGCATTCTTTAATTCTGGCGCATCTGGTATTTTAGGATTAAATCTCAATATCTTAATTTCTACTTTCTCCAACGTTTTCTTGAGCTTGATAAGTATCTTGGTGAATGCGATAAACTCACTTATAATAGGTATCTGAATCACTTTATCAGCCGGAATAATCGCAAAATTCTTAGTGACAGTATATCCTGAAGTTGTCTTAGAAACTCCACCACCGCCAAAACCATTACTATCTGTTGTACCAGGTGATTCAACTTGAGTTCTAAAAGTAAAGCCACCAACATATTTACAGAAACCAAACCTATCACAACTAGTCACATTGAAAAAATAAGGGGTATTCTGCGCAAGATCAAATAAAGTAACAGAATGTGATGCTACAAAGCTTGAACTAGAAGAACTAAGTGTCAAAGCATTTGCTGCAGTTCCATAAGTAACCACACTTGTTGCAACTTCATCAGTGTCCCATGTAACAGTTGCCTGACGCACGAGGACATTACTTGTCGCTACTCGGGTAATAACTGGATTGAATACATCTACCGAAAGAATACCATACCGCCCAGAGTTGGAAACATTGTTATATGTCCCTTGGATTAAATCATCTCCCTCAACCCTATTCCACGTTTTTCTTGAATCTGCATCGGTCATTGTGCCGATATTACCAGTAAGATTTCCTCCAAGATGCCCTGTAGCACTTACTAAAATAAGACTCGTATTTTCTCCAATCCCTGTAAAAGCTGAGACTGATGTAATCAACACCAAAAATACAACCAATAACACATACACCTTTTGCATGAATCAACCCTTTTTTATTTTATAAGTTTATGTTACAACTTTAAATTTGTCCATAATTTTATTGTTTTGATAATCATAAATTACAACTGTATCACCAAATGCAATCATATAATCACCATTTTTTGCATTTTCATAAAACTGTGGTTGTTGCGCTCGAACCTTATTGATATCATCTATCTTTGCAATCAATGCATCATTAGGTATCTTTACAAACACATTTAGTTTTGCCTTAAAATCTGATGGCAAACCGATTGCGGCACCAGTAACTGGCACTGGACTTGACTGCACACCAAACTGTTGTCCCTTTTCATACCAGACACCAGCTGCAAATCCGACTAATAACACTACAATCAACCATTTTGCATCCATTTCTCATCACCGTTTCGCGCAAACATCACCTCCTTTTTAAATTTTTAGATTGAAAAAATAAAAAAAATACTTAGGCACAGACACACATCTGGTAATATTTCGAATCATTTCCAGTAGCACTACAAGCTCCTGTTCGAATAGTTGAATTGGCAGGTCCTAGTCCATCTGATGCCTGTGTGCTGAAATTTAGCTGCAATGTACATGTTAAACCGTGACTTGTACATACAGTACTACATGTATTGAAAGTAGTGTTCATGAAGAATGGCAGACCACCCATACTTGGCCCTGCTGTCTTTGCTATAGTTACGTTCTGCTGGCCACCATCTAAATACTCACGGTCAATCTTCGCAAGAGACAGATTACCTTCCAAAATGCCAGTTGTCACATTAAATCCGCCAGTAACATTTGCACCTGTATTGATGTTTAATGCTGCACTAAATGTTGACACACCTGCAAGAACAGTCAATCCACCTGTCTGGACTATCTCTCCGCCAACTACTGTTGATCCCCCGGATGTAACGTTCAAGCCGCCAGTAACATTCGCACCTGTATTGATGTTTAATGCTGCACTAAATGTTGACACACCTGCAAGAACCGTCAACCCACCAGTCTGAATTGTTTCTCCGCCAACTACCGTTAATCCTCCGGATGTGACGTTCAAGCCATTTGTTACGTTAGCGCCTGTTGTTGCACTCAAACCGCCAGATGTTGTAGTCAAACCAGCTGTGATTGTTGCTCCACCTGCAGATACTGTTAATCCGCCAGATGCAACTGTTAGTGCACCATTGCTGGTAATGTTTGCTGCCTGAAGAGCTGCTTGCAGACTAACGTTTCCTACGCCAGTTGCAGTCCCTCCAAGAACGCTAGCATTCCCACCTGCTACTGTGAAAATCACTCTATTGGCAGTACCTGTTCCTTCAGAGAGCGTCATTATATTTCCTGTTCCATTATAAGTAACTGCCAATCCCGTAAAGCTGTTAGCAATTGGAGTCTGTTGAACTGTTATATTCACACCACTTGCTCCGACGCTTAGACCATTATTTGCAACAGTTGCACCTGTTACAGTTGCTCCACCTGCAAGAACAGTCAATCCACCTGTCTGGACTATTTGTCCGCCAACTACCGTTAATCCTCCGGATGTAACGTTCAAGCCATTTGTTACGTTAGCGCCTGTTGTTGCACTCAAACCGCCAGATGTTGTGGTCAAACCAGCAGTAATTGTTGCTCCACCTGCTGTCACTGTCAAACCAGTATCAACCACTGTTAAACCTCCAGCTATTTGTGCACCGCTAGCCAATGTTGTACCGCCAGATACGCTTAATCCATTACTTACTGTCAAATTTCTGATTGTACCATTATTTTCTACAGTTAAGTTTCGGATTGCTACGCCTGCATTGAATCTCACATCGCTATTAAAGGTAGACGCACCGGTTGCTGTAAGTCCACCTGACTCGATTGTTACTCCCTGCTTCATCACAGATGTTGTTCCTACAGTCAATGAACCTGTCAAATTACTTGGACCAGTAACGTTCAAACCATCTGCTGTAGAGGCTAAACCACCAGTGCCTACTGTTGTTCTACCAGTGATAGTAGCTCCGCCAGCTAGAACCGTCAACCCACCAGTCTGAATTGTTTCTCCGCCAACTACCGTTAATCCTCCGGATGTGACGTTTAATCCACCAGTAATATTAGCTCCGCCACCATTTACTCTGAGACCTAATCCAACAACACCTTCACCCAATAAATCAGATCTGGCTGGAGATACTACTGTGAGCCCACCGGCTGCCTCTATAGCAACAGCATTTTTAACAGTGATAGAACCTCCCACTACTAATGAACCTGTTAAATTAGTTGGACCAGTGACATTGAGACCATCTGCAGTAGAGGCCAAACCACCAGTACCTACTGTTGTTCTGCCAGTGATAGTAGCTCCGCCAGTTAGAATCGTTAACCCGCCTGTCTGAATTATAGAGCCACCAACAGTTGTCAAACCACCAGAGGTGATATTCGCACCACCAGTGATATTTACGCCGGCGTTGAGATTAACTGGCCCATTTGCATTCAAAGTTCCTGCAATAGTTAATGAACCACTGATAACGAGACTATTAATCTGAAGACCATTAGCAGTAATATTACCAACATCATTCACAGAAAAGATAACTGAAGTTGCGTTTTTAATGAGGATTGGAAAAGAACGATTATTAATGAGGTTTTGCGTCTGTTGTATTTCAAGACCCGTCCCATTACCAGCATTCTGCACCAATAGACCAATACCATTGCCAGTACTTGTTTTGTTAATGGCAAACGCATTAGTATTAGCATCCTGATTTACTCTTCTTACATCTCCAATAGATGATTGAAATGCCTGACGGTCTTGCCCGTTAAAATTGAGGTTTTCGTTATTCACCCACATATCTATATAATAAACAGATTTGTATTCAAGAGAAAGATTATTTGATCCATTACCTATCATGATATCAAATCTACCATTATTAATTGAAGTGAAAAAGTCATTTGTTGAATTGTAGACAACACTCCCCCCAGTAGCATTATCAAAAATAACAACTTGAAGATTACCATTGTTAATAGGGTTGCCTACAGAATCAACAACATTACCTTGTAATGCCATGATATTATTTCCTCGGAAGTCTGCTGCAAAAACAAGAGAGCTCACGCTAAGCAATGCAATAACCATAATGATTATTAAGAAGGATAAGCGAGATATCAAAAATGCCTTATTTACCGTCACCACATTGTTATTCATTTGTTCTATCACCTCAAAACCACCTCATGGCCCCCCAATTCGAAAATTTGTAATTGCTATATTTTTCCCTGAAGACGTGATGTTTTGTGTTTCAGCTACTAGTGAGCCTGTTGATAAGCCAGTCAGAACATATGAAGATGTATTTTGGTGTTTGACCACAGAAGAGGTAACAATATTGCTCTTTTCTATTAAGCTACTTTTGAAAATAGTAACAAGACCCAGTATACTTAACAATGATAATAATAATACTTTCACATCTCTTTGCATTAATTCACCTTTTTTTGTTGCTAAATCTGATGGGGTTTCGAGTGGTAAATCCATATATAAATATTTCGTTTTTACTTGTTTTTTCCAATTAAAAGTAATATTAACCTATTTTTTAAGTAATTGATGATAAATATCCCCCAAATAGTCTCAATTTGAGATTGTATTGCGATTTTGAGACAAATTGAGACCCCCTTATTTCCAGTGGAGATATAAGTGAAGATATAGATAGTCTCAAAAAGTCTCTAAGACAGGATTACTTAGTCGCATGCACAGATCGTGAGACAAAGAAAACTCCATCTGTTTCGACGAGGAGCAAATTTCCGCTTAGTCTCAATTCCTCGATATAACGATAGAAAGAAGCTTTTGAACAACAGTGCTCAGTGTCAACGACTATTTCCTTGAGCTCCACTAGTGGTCTAGAGCCTGCAGATAGCGTTTCAATAATCTTTTGCTTGGAATAGAGCTTGTTACGACGACTTGGTATATGTAGAACCTCATTTCGCTGCGTTTGTTCTGTTTTTTCTGCCAGACGTTGCAGGTGCATTTTTAGCAGCTCAATCTCTGCACGGAGAGCTTGTATATACGCATCATGTGTTTTGATATCAGATTTCACTTTTTCAAAGCTGCGCCTCACTACCAGAAGTAGTTCTTCCTGATCCATACACTAGACAAACTCAGGAAAAGATATAAATGTTTTTACGCTGTGTTTCGGAAATGAACATCAGAAACAAAAAAACTGGAAATATAGTGAGAGATGTCAGATGTGCACAGTCTTTTTTTTCAAAGGTAACCGGTTTAATGCTTTCTACGCAAAGGCCATTGCTTATGATCTTTTCTAAACCTGAAAAGATTTCTCTTCATACCTGGCTGGTTTTTTTTTCATTGCGGATTTATTACCTGGATGCTACGGGAGTCGTGATAGAAAACACATTGATGCATCCATTCTCATTTTATAGACCAAAAGAATTTGCCACCTATGTCTTGGAAGTGCCTGCTTCATATGATTTCCGCGCTGATTGTGGAGACTATTTATTGCTTAGTACTAATAACTCACGATAAAGAGAACGATGAACATGCCATGTATACGTTGCGTGGACAGTGTATCCTGTTTTGCGCGCTATAATGGGTCCTGAGACAAAATGAGGAAAGCAAATAATCATTCTGCCGTAAAGAAGAGATTTTGTGTGCAACAAGAAGGAAAGATACAATGAAATAAGTGACTTGACAGAAGTGCTCTTGCCGTAAGGTAAATCAGTAACAATAGCATTTATTTTTTGTGATAATGAACATGCATCCTTGTATGCGAACGTTGCCGGGAATCCTGCGAGCCGTTTTTTGGCAATGGCTATCGCTACCTTGTCAACATCATAACCTACAACAGGATGTCCTAGTTTAGCTGCTTCTAATAAGATTCCTCCAGTACCACAGAATGGATCCACTATCTCTGTCGAGCGCGGAACCTGTGTGAGATTAACCATCACACGCGCAAGTTTGGGTGGAAGACCGTTTGGCCGTGCTCTTTCTCTTTTTACAAAGATGCTTTTTTTACGTCGCTGGAGAGGCACCTGTTTATCATTAGTTATAATGAAGACATCTTTAACCAGCCCAAGATCTTTATTGTAGACAAAACCGTTTACTAGAAGCCTTTCACCTTCCTCTGCAAGAATCCTTAGTGTGGGGTAAACACTGAACAGTTCTGCCTTTGCAAGACATACATTTTCACCAGATAAGATAATAAGATACTTATTTTCCATGGAGATATATTTTTATCACTGCCTGTTTTCGTAGCTGATTCGCATGACTCAGAATTGCTTTGTTTTGTTTCTGCATGAGAAGCATCCTCTGCAACTTGCCTTTTACTTCAAAATAGCTCAATGGTCTTGATGACCGCTTATCATATACCTTGAGTATATGAAAGCCATATGTAGTCTTAAAAGTAGGAGAGGTTCCGTTGACTGGAGTTGTGAAAACAAACTTATCGAATTCCGGAACAGTTTGACCTTTGTATATATAACCCAAATTACCACCGAGCGGGGCTGAGAAAGAGTCTTCAGAATATTGTTTCGCCAACTCATCAAATGAGATTCCCTTTTTTATCTTATCGATAATTTGTTGCAGCGTCTCATCAAGCTCAAGACTTGTTTTTCCATTGAGCTTAATCAGAATATGAGCAACATGCACGCTTTCCGGTAGTACAAACTCTTGCGAATTATTATCGTAGTACTCTTTTTCTTCTTCTGGGGAGACAGTGACGTTGGTCAGGACAGTTTTGTTCAGATATTTTGCAATAAGTAATTGCGCCCGTAGGTGTTCTTTGGATGGGGAATATCCGAGGAGGGTAAACGTTTCATTGGCAGATATGTTTGCTTGCTCCAAAGCCAGTCCAAGCTCATTGTCTTTTACGCTTATTCCTAATTTTGCTGCTTGCTGCAAGAATAGCTTCTGTAAGATAAGGTGTTCTAATGTATCTTGTTTGAGAACTGCATTTTCGATATCAGAAAGGAGAATTGGTTCTCCATTAATGAGAGCCGCATATCCTTTTATCTTATCAAGTGGCAGCGCTGCATAAAGCTGTTCCCGGAAGAGAACTCCCCCGAGGAGAAGGAAAAATACACCGAATAGTACAATTCTCCCATATCTGCATTGCATTTTTTTCATCGGAGGTGTTACGGACAACTCCTGTTAATAAGCTTTACTCAACAATATTTATATTGTCTAAGAATGTTTACATGACATGGTTGTAGAGATCATTATTGGCCGTTCAGAAGCTGACCGTAAAAAATACGGAACACGCGGAACTATCTTTCTGGCGAAGCAGTATATCAAGATGGCACAATTCATGACGTTAGCCAATAAGGTTTTCATGGATGTGACGAGATCGCATGTTGTATTTGTGTGTGGCAAGCGTGGTGGAGGCAAATCGTACACTCTTGGAGTTATTGCTGAGGGCATGGCATCATTGGAACAAGATATCTCAAAAAATCTCAGTTGCATTATTCTCGATACAATGGGGATCTATTGGACGATGAAGTATCCCAATCACAAGGAGGAGGAACTTCTTAGAAGATGGGATATTGAAGGGAAAAGCCTTGATGTGCAGATATTCACACCTGTAGGCTACTTCAATGAATATAGGGAAAAGGGTATTCCCACTGATTACCCATTTGCTATCAAACCAAGTGAGTTAGCACCGGAGGATTGGTGCTTGAGCTTCGGCGTCTCTCCGCTTGAACCCATTGGCGTGCTTATTGAAAAAGTTATCAATGAACTGCGTGGAAGGGGAGAGTTTTCAGTTGAGGACATCACCAAACGTATTGAGAAAGAAGAGCTAATAAGCGCGGAGGTGCGCGCAGCCGCCATTAACCGTTTCCGTAATGCTGAGCGATGGGGTCTTTTTAGCGAAGAGGGCACACCACTAGAAAGTTTAGTCATCGGGGGTAAAGTTACGGTGCTAGACGTAAGTTGTTATGCAACTGAAGCAAGAGGATGGGCGATTAAATCATTAGTCATCGGTCTTGTCGCAGAGAAATTATTCCTGGAACGCATGAAGATACGAAAGGAAGAGGAATTTGATGCTATTGAGAGTGCTGAGCATTTCTTTCGCTTGGATGAGCAGCACAAAATCAAGAAACCGTTGGTGTGGCTTGTCATAGATGAAGCCCACGAGTTTCTGCCAAAGGATGAAAAGACACCTGCGACAGACGCCCTCATCACACTCCTCAGAGAAGGAAGACAACCGGGCATCTCGCTCGTCTTGGCATCCCAGCAACCCGGAAAAATTCATACAGATGTTATGACACAATCAGACATTATTATCTGTCACCGTATCACCACAAAAATAGATGTTGATGCTTTGGGTCTGCTTGCGCAATCTTATTTACGTACGAGCATTGACAAGGAAGTCCAAATGCTCCCTCCTGAACCTGGCTCTGCTCTGCTGATGGATGACCAGAATGAGCGTATCTACATTATCTGCGTAAGACCGCGCTTCTCATGGCATGGCGGGGAAGCTCCCACTGCTTTGGAAGAGAAAAAGACGCTTTTTGGATAAGTTTAAATAAAAAATAGATTCTGCTGTTTAGAAATGGCTGAGAAAAACAGCTTAGACAATATTGTCATTGCAACTGTTTCCAGCACGCATGCTGACTTTTCTGAAAGAATTGCTGAATATGCTGGACAAAATGGTTCTATTCTTAACATAATGGACCCGCATAAATTCTCAGGAAAAGAATACTGCCCAAGATTTAAGGTCCCGGTAATTGAAAAAAATGTATATCTCATAGCAACACAAGGTCCTTTCCAGAATCCTCAGGAGATGATGGCACGCATTGCATTTGCCGCGAGCGCTGCGAAAACAAATGGAGCTAGGCGTGTTACGGCAGTGATGACTGATCTTCCGTTCTCACGACAAGACAGGGGACCAAAAGAAGATAGTCGGATGATTGGGCAGCCATTGAGCGCTGAAGTTCAGGCTGCGATATTTGCAGCCACTGGTGTTGACCGTGTCCTTACAATGCACTTGCACTCAGAAAAATTGTACAGCATATACGCAAATGTATACAGGCAGGAAGGGAAAAATGTGCTCTATGGCATTGTGCCAGATTTCATCACTGCGCACTACTTTAGATCCTGTGCGAGCTTGAACATCAAAGAAAATGGCTCAGATATTGTTTTTATTGCTGTTGATAAGGGAAGTATTCCTTATATTAGGCGGATAAAAAAACTCATTGGCCTTCCATATGCAGGAATACTCTGTTTTTCGAAAAAGAGGAAAGAGCCAAATAAGGAAACAGGTCTTCTTATTGATATAGATTCACATGAGAATGTGACTTTATTAGAAAATAAAATAGGTATCATAGCAGATGACATCGTTGACACAGGAGGCACGCTTGGTGTGATTGGTGATGCGCTCAATACAAACAAGTTTGGTCTGGGAAAAATGAAAGGACTCTACATTTATTTTACGCACCCGGTTCTTGCAGCAGATTCATATAAACAAAAACAGTCAGACTTGATTAAGATAGGAGCACGAGAGATTATCTGTACAAATACGCGACCATACATTGCAGAGATTGAGAAACAGGATGAGGAATTCAAGAAAAGAGCAACTATTCTGTTGATAGAAAAGCTTTTTGCCCATGCCATTATTAACTGTTGTGAGAGAAACAAACATCCTGAAGAAGTCTACACATTCGCGACAGGAAATGATGGTGATGAACAGGCAAGCAAACTATATGAAATCAAACGTTCCGAGTTATTTATAGAAAAAGATATAGAAAAAAAATAACGGCGAAATAATGATTAGAGTCTTAATTCTTTCCGTAAGACTTCTGCTTTGTCCCTATTTTCCCATGTGAGATTGGGCTGTTCCCTGCCAAAGTGCCCATAGTTAGTTGTTTCTCTGTAAATAGGTCGCAGTAAATCAAGCATCTCGATAATCCCCCGTGGCCGCAAATCAAAATGTTTGATGATAAGCTTCTCGATCTTCCGTTCATCAACCTTGTTGGTTCCAAAAGTATCAACATAAACAGAAACGGGTTCAGCAATTCCAATGGCATATGCAATCTGCACTTCGCATACGTCTGCCAGTCCGGCAGCAACAACATTCTTTGCAACGTAGCGTGCTGCATATGCTCCGCTCCTGTCTACTTTGCTGGGATCTTTTCCAGAAAATGCGCCACCGCCATGCCGTGCCCAGCCGCCGTAGCTGTCAACGATAATCTTTCTCCCCGTAACCCCGGAATCCCCTAGTGGCCCCCCGATTTCAAAACGGCCAGTCGGATTTATGTGAATCTTGGTTTTGTCATCAACATATTCTTTCAACGTAGGGAGGATGACATATTCGTAGAGCACAGCACGCAACTCTTCCAGCGAGATCTCATCACTGTGATGTGCAGAAAGTACGACAGCATCAACCCTTTTAGGTGTACCATCTTCAAATTCAACAGTAACTTGACTTTTACCATCCGGTCGTAAATAAGATCCCCCATAATACTTATTGTCGCTATAATTAGAAAGCGCACATGTTAACGCATGTGCTAATTTAATGGGGAGTGGCATGAGTTCTGGGGTGTGATTTATTGCATAGCCGAACATCATCCCCTGATCTCCAGCTCCTTGCTCCTTGTCATCACGAGCAGATACGCCCATATCAATATCAGGGCTCTGCGGAGTAATAAACGTATTAACATTTACTGTTTTGTAATTAAATCCTTTTTCATCAGCATCATAACCAATACTATCGAGTGCGTGCCGCACCACGTGTTCCAGATTTATTTCTGCGCGAGTTGTCAACTCTCCTGCGAGATTGACATAATGATGATACCCAAGTTTATCTCGTACACACTTGACTTCCGTTTCCACAGCAACACGGGAATGCTTGTCCTGTTCTAAACATGCATCCAGTATGCTATCAGAAATGTAATCACAAACTTTGTCCGGATGTCCCCCTGTCACACTCTCAGACGTAAATAACTTTTTCATATGAATCCCCCCGTCTAGTAATACATATGCTGCGTGCAGCTGACTTTTAAACTTTTGTATACTTCATTAAACAAATTGATAAGAAAAAAAAAGGGGGATAAAGCGCATTAAACAAGTTTTTTAAGTATCTCTTTAATAGGTGCTGCTTTGTTCATACTGTAAAAGTGCAATGCAGGGACACCATAATACAGGAGTTCCTTGCATTGCGCAACAGCCCATTCTATGCCTATTTGTTTCACTGCTGCATCATCCTGCGATAATGTCATCTCAACCAATTCTTGAGGGAGCTCAATATGGAACTTCCGTGGAAGAACTGTCAATTGTTTTTTTGAATCCAATGGTTTAATCCCCGGAACAATTGGAATTTTTATCCCCACCTTCCTTGCCTTCTCAACAAATGCAAAATAGTTCTTGGTGTCAAAAAACATTTGGGTGACAATGTAGTCAGCACCTTTATCCACTTTGTTTTTCAGCATCTGCATATCGTAGTCTCTGTTCGGTGCTTCATAGTGCTTATCAGGATAACCTGCTACCCCTATACAAAATTTTGTTGGTGTTGGGTCTTCTATGGGAAAAAGATATTTCCCGTTGTTGAGATTAACTATTTGCTCTACTAACCCAGAAGCATGGTGATGTCCTTCTGGATGGGGAACAAACCCTTTTTCTAAGTCTTGCGGATCTCCACGCAGTGCGAGTACCGTGCGAATATTTGCGACATTTAAGTCTATCAGTGCTTCTTCGCACTCCTTTATCGAAAAGCCACCACAAATAAGGTGAGGCGTTATCTCAACATCATCTTTTCCATGATAGTATCCCTTCAAATAGGAACAAAGAGGCACTGTTCCTGGATTCCTCCTGAGGGGATAACCTATCTGCATTCCGTTTTCATTTTTAGATACGATTTTCTCTTGGTGATACGTCACTTCTATGCCAATGGGATGATACTCAAGAAGCTGGTCGAGCGTCGCACAGACGTCATCTACGGTTTTTCCCAAGGTGGGAGGAAGTATCTCAAGCGACCACTTCAGTTCTCCTGGCTTTGTAGCGAATTTATCAGTATACATGCAGTGCCTGAGAGTAACATGACCATTAAAAAGATTGCGGAAAAACAGTTCGTATAATAATCGTTTCTGGTGACTGCTACTGGCAGTGATTAGTAATGCGTTCTGCAAGAGTTTTGATTGTTGAGGGATAGAATTCCATAATTAATGAATATTCCTTCCTTTGCTTTTTCCTCGATAGCTGAAGCAAAGCCATAGTTGATAACGAAAACTCGCCTACTCGGAGCTCTCCACGCACAAAGAAATGTGCGGCATTTCTTGTGCAAGAAATTCCTTTGAAACCTCTTTGCACTAAAGTCAGAGGTATTAAACCCGGCAATTTTCAATAAGCTAATTTTATTTTCTCGTCTGGTTTTTCCAGCCTAAAATAATGCTCCACTTAATTTTCACCTTTTGGCGGTTCACCTTTCGTCCCTTTCACAACAATCTTCCGCAATTCTGCAAGATGCCTGTCAATAGCATCAAGATTATCTGACACCGCATGCATCATATAATTTGTCCCTTCCGCAACGTAAGGTGGAAGTTTCTTAAAATCTGTGTTTTTGTAAAATGTATCGTGAGATACTTCAGCCCATGCATGCTGCAGTGTTGTGCGCAACTGTAATTCTCCTTCCAGAGAAAGTCCTATCTCTGGTCTAAGGTAAACAAATGCGAAATCACATGATCTATAGCCCGATTCCGGCACTTTATCAATCCAATCCCCGTTCTCATCACGCGGGTATCTGCTTTGTAGCGAGAATGGTGGCAACTGAATCTCTGCATCTAAGATACTCCGCAACTCCTTGCACTCATCTGCAAACCTGCAGATAATACGATAGCCGACAGTATCATCCAACGGAAGATTTTCCCACGTAATGCTGCCTTCGCATAACTTTCTGTAAATGCTTTCTAGGGATTTCACACGGCTCACGACTTTAAGGGAATATGCTTTGTCAAGAAGATGGAGTTCTGCACTAATCGGTGACTTTATCACCGCCCTGTTCACTAGTCGCTGTAAATCCCTCTGGATATCCGTATCGTATTCACGGAGTTTCTGGATTATTTCCTCGTAGCACTCGCTAAGCTGGCCATGTGCTGTATAGTCCTTACGCAATGTATCATATGAGGGAAATGATTGCAAGATCGCATTAAGGTTTGTTGGTAATTTCATTTTTCCTCTCCCCTATTTCTCCTCTCTATGAAATAGGTAATACATTCTTTTTGTTCGCTCTCTGTGAATTCCCTCCTAAGTGTTGTGGAAGTGAACGTAAGATGCTTGGTTATGGATGCAGCATATGAGGATTGAAGAAAAATAGGCTGTGAAAGAAGGCAGTACTCAATCTCGAAGAAGTACGCATAAATCCAGAACCTGCTTTCGTCATGCCGCATCTCATTAAAACGAGTAATGCATGCTTCAAGATTAGCCAGTAGGTCAGCAGTCTTAGTTATCAGTGCTAGTGGATGTGAACATAAACAAGAGTAGTAATCACGCGTCTTTGTTATTCCAGAGTATTGGTTCCTGTCCAAAAGCATGAGGGATAACAATAACTTCTCTGGAGTTTGAAGGAACTTGTACTGCTTTAATAGGGAGAGAATCTCTTCTTTCGTAGCACGTTTGTCTTCAAGCAAGTCATGCCACAAAGCAGTGATTATTGCTACAGGATCTTCTGAAAATGTCTGGACATACCGCGCTGTCTTCGCACAATGAAAAGTATAAGGAAGAACAGTGTCATTTTCCCATTTGTAGAATTGACCACCGTGCCGCGTAAGTGCAAAAAGAAATGCATCAACAAGGATACGCTGAATTTCTGTGGAATAGCCAGCTATATTAATAATGAATTTTTCGTATTCTTCTACTGCAGTAACATACGCCACCAGCTTAGTTGGTTTTTGTGCGAGAAACAAAGATTGCCTAAGCAGTGCTTTTCCCTTCGTATCAGCAACCAACGATAACGCGTCTTCAAAAATCGCCGTGTGAACCATACAATAGGAATCCATTAGCATATACTTATTTTCTTTTGACGTTTTAATTCGTTAAAGAATTATTCCGATAAGAATATTAAAAAATATTATTATGAATATGTTTATATACAAGAGTAAACAATGAGTGACGTATGGACATAGAACTTAATGAGATAAAGTACATCAGAAAAAAGTTGGGACTGACACAAAAACAGCTGGCAGACCGAGCTGATGTAAGCCAAAGCTTGATTGCTAAGGTAGAGGCTGGAGCGATTGAACCAACATATTCCAAGGCAAAAGGAATCCTGCATGCGTTAGACAAACTGAGCATGACAATGGAACTGACAGCACAAGAGTTAATGAAAAAAAAACTTGTAACGGCACAGGAAAATGATGATATTGCAACTATCGCAAAAATGATGAAAAAACATGAAATCTCTCAAGTCCCCGTAGTTCGTCAAAAGATACCTATTGGTCTGGTAACCGAATCAATCATCTTAGAGAAGATGATGGAAACCAAAGACCCACAAAAGATTGCACTGCTCAAAGCAAAAGATATCAAGAACGAATGTCCACCAGTTATTTCTCCGGATACAAAACAAAGCACAATAATAGGATTATTAAAATACTTCCAGGTGGTGCTTGTCGCAGAGCAGGGAGAGATCATTGGGCTCATCACGAAAGCAGATTTGCTTGAATTGATAAAGAAATAGAAATTTCTCACTTTTAGTAATTAGGGATATCTTTTCGCTGACACAAAACGTACCCCGCGGGAAACCTTGAAGTTGGAGTTGAAGTCGATAACATACCTGTTAATGTAGTTGCCGCGACTAACAGGCAACAAACTATTTTCTGATGGAATCAAAAGCCACGCCTTCTGCCTAACCTCTTCTGGTAGTATTGCATAATGACGAGACCAGAGCTTCTCTACCAAAGCAGGATTTATTTCGTTCACGTCTTTAATAGAAACCCATCTATTCATTGAACCAATAGAATACACTTCCTCTCCTGCGTGTTTCAGTTTTTCCCCTTGCGCAGTGTATTTGTTTCCATCCCACACGAGATTCTCAGGGTCAAAATAGCAATGCAGCAGATTTCCTTCCCGCAGCATTGCCATGCTTAGCCATTCGCCATAACTATTCACCCTATCGTCAGCAGTTGCTTTCTGTTCTGGTTGCAGTCTCCCTCCAGTCTTCTGCAAATAAGGTCAAACACTTCTGCTGGAAGCGGATGGCGCTCGTAGCCGCGCGCTCGCAATGCTTGTAGGCTGGCGTCGAATGTGTAGAGTTTTTTCTCTTTCCTTTCGTACACCGCTCTCGGCTCGAAAACAATATCTGAAAGTGCTGGCTTTACAGTAATCTCCTTTTTATTACCGGGTTTGCCGAGACCAAAGTAGCTGTCGAGGGACATCCAAATGAGGAAAAAGGAGTATTATTTAAGATTTTGTTGTTCAGTTCAAGAAAAAGAAAAAATCAGCGAACGAGCTCAATACCCAGTTCGCTTTCGATAATGTTCTGAGACTTTAGCTTTGTTTCCCTTCCAAGAATCCATGGTGAATGAACACCCGTTATAATGGTCATCACTGTTAACTTTCCCATCATGTCGTCTACAACACGTGCTCCCCAGATGACATTTGCATCCTCATCAAGAGACTGTGTCACACGTTCTCCAACCCGATTGATTTCTTCAAGTGTCATGTCGGGACCGCCGATAACGTGAAGCAATGCTCCTGTTGCTCCTTCATAATTTATATCCAACAAGGGATTGCTTAACGCACCGTTCACCGCTTCTTCAACACGGTTCTTGGTGTCTGAACTTCCAACACCAATAGCAGCAACTCCGCCGTTTGACATGATCGCCTTCACGTCTGCATAATCCAGATTAACAAGACTGGGTATTGCGATTGTCTCAACAATTCCCTTGATCATTGTGCTGATGAGTTCGTTAGCAACAGCAAATGCCTGCTTCACTGGCAGATTTCCAGCAATTGAAACAAGACGATTATTATCTATCACAATCACTGTGTCTGACACATTCCGCAGCTGTTGCAGCCCAAACTCTGCCTTGTCAACACGCGCGCGCTCAATCTTGAATGGCATCGTCACTGTTCCGATGACAATGGCTCCTGTGTCCTTAGCCACTTGTGCAATAACTGGCGCAGCTCCAGTACCAGTGCCACCACCCATTCCTGCACAGACAAAAACCATATCTGAACCAGTCAAAGCTGTCTTTATATCTGACAAGCTTTCCTTTGCAGACTCTGCACCTTTTTCTGGGAATCCTCCACAACCAAGACCTCGTGTCACGTTCTTTCCCAATAAGAATCTTTTATCAGCATTTGTTATCTGCAGATGTTGCTGATCTGTATTGCATGCAAGAATCTCTGCACCTTTCACCCCGCGTTCATACAACCAGCTGACCATATTGTTACCAGCTCCTCCAATGCCAATAACCTTGATATTTGCTTGTAAGTCTTCCATAGTAACCACCCCTACTCCAGCTTGACCACGTATTTTTTCCGTCCCTTTTTGATAGATATGTGTCGTGGTTCTGGGACGTATCTCCTAGTTGTCTCCTGCACTGCAAGGACTATCCAAAACAATAACAATATGTACGCCGCCACCAAAATTGCTAAATACAGCCATACCATAGTTACCACCTATGTAAGGGGGACACCATACAAGTCCTCCTCGTTTTGTATCTCCTCAATAATGATTTTTCTGCGTGAAAAATAAGCAAGCAGACTGTTCCTGCACTGTCCTGAGCACCTCTTTATGCTTCCTGATGAAAGCTGCGCCCCGCACACAATACATGATTTTTGTTCAGACAGTTTGTGGTGAATTATTCTGGTAATTGGTGTACGGGGCGCATAAAGTCTGCAAGAATAACAAGTCGCGAGAAATGGCCGTTTGTATCCAATTTTTTCACAGCATGGTTTTGGATAAATGCTTGTGCTCTGCCTAAAGAAATGACAAGAATCCCTTTTTGCCTTCGCCCGTGCATAGTCTATCATTTCAACCACCCCGACCTGGAGAGATAGCTATTTATATGCACGAGAACTATAGCACACGTACACATCGCGTGATAGTCCTCGGTTCCCTCCCCGGAGCCGGGGATTATCCTCTTACCCCACCATAAGCGCATATTACCCATTATACTACCCATGAATGGGGTATACGCCACATATGATATACTGCAATAGATATTTCTTTTAATATATATTGTAGTATTACAAGTATTTAAACATTTTGTTTTCGTTTCATTTTCTCAGATACATTTATATAGAAAATCAAAATCAGCGTCATGATAATTTTAGAGAAAGCCTACCAACAAAAAATGACACGAACAATGTGCATATCATGCAACAAAGAAATAACGAATATTACAGGAAGCGTGAGCTTTCCATGCCCGCAGTGCGCGAAGCATGAGATAATCAGATGCAAACACTGCAGGGAGATTGTTACAAAGTACACCTGTCCACAATGTGGATTCTGCGGGCCAAATTAGAATGGCGCGAGTGATTGTTACATTACAGATTATGCCCGAATCTCCAAATGAAAATTTGAAAAATATTGAGCAGCATACGCTGGCCTCTATCCAGCGATTTGCCGGAGAGGGAGAAACAAAAGTAACGATAGAACCTATTGCGTTTGGCCTTTCTGCAGTAAAGATTGTATTCGTTATGGACGAGAAAATTGGCTCGACAGAACCACTTGAAAAGGACATTGCGAAGATTCGTGGTGTCTCATCTGTAGAGGTTACCGACATCAGGCGTGCTGTCGGATAAAAAGTTTTTCTATCTCGCTCACTGGAGCAGTCGTTCGCACTCCATAAGGAGAGAGATGTGTACGTGCAGCGTGAAACCCTTTTTCTTTGAGAAGCTGCACAGAATCAGTAATGCGCGGTATGAAACTACTATGCCTGCTTTCAGCATATGCATGCATATCAAAAAATCCGACAATGCTTATTCCCGCTTCATCCATTATTGTACCAAGCAGATGTTTTCGCTCTTTCCACACATTGTTTTTAGCCATTTGCTCAGCAATCTCTTTGTTCCAGAGATGACCCAGCCACAGGGGACCAGCTTGCATCAGCAGCGTGCATGAACATGAGGGTTCTAGAGAAGCCATACAACACGATCTGCAATAAATAATGTGACCATGTTGTCTTACTATGGCCTCTGTTCCTGATTTGCTATCAAGCAATTGTACAAAAACACGATAATAATGCTGAGCTGAATACGAGAAAACAGGTATAGCTGCTTTGTCGTATTGCGCTGCGATGAGTTGTATCTTACGCAATAATATCCTCAGCCCAACTTCATGCATAATATGCGCACGCAAAGGTGTAGCCCAGTATTTGCGCAGAGTTGCCTTAGGGTACGTTCCAGCCAATGCAGCCGTATCTGTAGCTGTAACTCCAAGAATTCCCGCATGCTTACACTTTTTGATTGCCGCATCAAGAAAGGAATTTGGTGTCCCAAACGGGTCTATGTCTATGTAATCCCAAGCATGCCCCGACAGTAAAAACAATGAAGCTTCAACCGTCGTGAGCAAGTAATTGTTTTGAGGTATGGTGTTGGCATCCAGATTTTTTTTAATCAGCTTTGTCGCGTTTGGGTTTCCATCATTGATTGCAATAAATTTCAATAAAGGAACTTCCTTGAGTAAACGCACTTCGCGCACACCAGTACCAGCCATTATCGATGCTGCTGAAAACTGCCGCACAAAAAAGGCGTTGAGAAACAGAATGGTAATGTCCCTGTTCTCCTTCATCGCTGGATTATAGAATACCTCCATCTTTGCGCTGATCTTTTTAGCGAGAGGAACTGTGCATCGTGCATCTCCTTCCTGGATTTGTTGCATCATGTGATGGTCGCTTGCCACAATATATACCTAATTGTTTTTAACTTGTGAGTAGTAAATATATGGGAAGATTTATATATAAGTGTTTTACTACCAAGAGGTAGCTATCATACAAATGGAAGGAAGGCCAGGAGAGTTCACTTTTCTTTCAATCCCCTCACACCATTCTCTTGCGCCTTCTTTACTTCCATTTATTTTGTAAGCGCACAACAAGAGAACACTTATATAACGTATAACAATGGGAAATAGATTTGAAAAAGAACTTTCGGAGTTTGACCAATGGCAAAGATACGCAGCCCTATATGTGTTGTGGTTGGCCATGTTGACCACGGAAAAAGCAGCCTCCTGGATAGAATAAGGGGAACAACTATTGTAGAGACTGAAGCAGGACGTATTACCCAAGCTATTGGGGCATCCATTGTCCCTCTCGAGACCATTAAGAGAATATGTGGCACTCAACTTGCTGCTTTGAAGTTAAACTTCACGATCCCTGGCCTGATGTTCATAGATACTCCAGGTCATGCTGCATTTGCAAGTCTTAGGAAACGCGGTGGAAACATTGCAGACATCGCAATTCTTGTTGTTGACATTAATGAGGGGTTCAAACCACAGACAGTGGAATCTATCGAAATTTTGAGGGCATTTAAGACTCCATTTATTATCGCTGCCAACAAGATAGATCTAATTTCTGGCTGGAAAAGCAAGGATGAATCTCTGCTTGCCACTATCAAAGTACAAGACCAGAGAGTGATAAACACGCTCGAGACAAAAATGTATGAGCTTGTAGCCCGATTGAGTGAGATGGGATTGCAGGCAGAACGCTTTGACAGGGTTGAAGACTATACTAAGCAGATTTCTATCATCCCATTGTCTGCTGCAACAGGAGAGGGAATTTCGGAATTGCTTATGATTTTGGCAGGACTTGCGCAACGCTATCTCGAGCTGAGCCTCAGAGTGGACGTGAACGAACGCGCGCAGGGGATTGTTTTGGAGGTAAAAGAAGAGAAAGGTCTGGGAAAAACGCTTGATGTTATTATCCATAATGGAACTCTGAGGGTAAATGATACTATTGTTATTGGTGGGTTAGAGAAACCAATCATCACCAAAGTGCGTTCCCTTTTCGAGCCAGCTCTCCTTACAGAAATGCGCGACAAGAAGACAAAATTCCACTCCGTGAAAGAGGCGCGCGCCGCGATTGGCATTAAGATTTCAACGCCTACGTGTGAAGATGTTGTTGCTGGGATGCCCCTTCGTGCATGCGAGAAGAATGAGTGCACAAAAACATGCGTTGAGATAATGAAGGAAGTGCAGGAAGTTCTTATTGCAACAGATAAGGAAGGCGTTGTGATAAAAGCAGACACCATTGGAGGCCTTGAAGCACTGACAATGATGCTCCGACAGCGAAAGATACCGATAAAGCGCGCTGAGATCGGCGCAATTACGAAGAAGGACCTTGCAGAAGCAGAGGCAAATAGAGAGAAAGAGCCACGCTACGCTACAATAATGGGCTTTAATGTGACTACGGATATTACAGAAACGGGCGAGGTAAAAATATTTCTTAGTAATATTATCTACCGTTTGCTTGAAGATTATGAACAATGGGTGGCAGAAGAGACAAAGAAGAAAGAACAAACGGTTTTGGCGCAAATTGTCCGACCATGTAAGCTTCGGGTTATACCCGGTTATGTCTTCAGACAGAAAAATCCCGCTGTTTGTGGAGTAGAGATAGTAGCTGGAAAAGCACATGCTGGCATTTCTCTGATAAATGTGCAGGGAGAAAATATTACTACTATCAAAGGTATGCAGAAAGAACGTGAAAACGTGATGAGCGCAAAAGAAAACGACCAGATTGCGATGTCTCTTGACAAGGTAACCATGGGTAGGAACTTGCATGAGGGAGACATTCTCTACAGTAATATAGAAGAGGCAGGATATCGAAAGCTTAAAGAGATGAAAAAGTTCTTAAGCGACAAGGAGATCGATGTCCTCAAGGAGATCGCTGCTATCAAGCGTAAAGAAAATCCGACATGGGGACTCTAAGGTCTTTCCCATTATGATTACTCTCTTATTACTTCTTAAGAAATTACTTTTGTAGAATAACAAAAGCTGCGAGCAGCAATGCTGGAAAAAATAATAAGGCAAAAAGCTGTAGTGGAAGTGGCTCATTTGGTGGTGTGTGTCGTATTGGAAAATGAGTAATGTGTGTGCTTTCTTCTGCGGGAGGTGACTCCGCTTTTGATGGTCCATGGAGAAAGAGTGAATATAATTTTTTCTTTTCAAACCCAGTAACTTCAATAGTATACAACCCCTCCTTTTCAGGGATAATGGGAAGCACTATTGTAGTAACTGTTTTAGGAAAAGAAGAGGAAAAAATCTTTTTCGTGCCTTTTCGCAATGAGAGTGTAAATGATTGAGACGTATTAACCAAAAGAGAAACTGTTGCATTTTCTGCCTGCGTGATATTCACATGGAAAAATGTGTTTGACGGCTTATTTTGTTTGGTATCGCGCTTAGTAATATCATAACTAATTGATTGTTCAACTTGTTTTTTCCCTAGTGAAGAGTCTTCGTTTTCAGATGTCTCAGTCTCTTCACCGTGGTATTCTGCATCAACCACATGAATAGTTTTACATGCTTCATTGTTTGATGTATCACTATCAGTATTACGGATATGCCCACACAAGACATATATTCCGGTCTCATTGACAAGAAGAAAACCCGTATCTGTTGTTGTATATCTATTAATGGACTTCCTGAATGACCCCGTCAGGACAACTTCTCCGTTCTTCCTTAGTGCATATAATATAGTAACATCTTCCTTTCCTAAAGAAGGATGCCTGTTGCTGACTTTGAACAATTTAGTGTAAGGAATATGAATTGTGATTGTGTCATTGAGAACTATCGACAATGCCACATCTGGTTCTAATGAAAAGACAGGCTGCACAAGAAACAGCAACAGTAAGACACATAGTTCTTTCATGCACTGACGCGCAATACCACAATTATATAAAAGTCTCGATTCAGAGCCCGAAAACCACAAAACTCTAAAATCAACCATACTTACTACCTGTTATGCTTACTGCCGTAATTACTGTACCTGTGGCAGATGTCTTTTCTGAGCCACAACCATCTTCGTTAGAGCACCAACTTCTTCTCGGGGAAAGTGTTACCGTTCAGGAGAAGAATGGGGGTTATTGCCGCATAACATCCTACAATGAGCAATATCCGGGGTGGATAAGAAAAGAGCAATGCAGAATATATGATATTTGTGAAGCATTGTATGCGGAAAAAAACGTCGTTATGGTAGCTGACAAACATATCAGGTGTTACATACCAAACCAGAGAAATTTTCTTTCTTTATTAGCGGGGACAAAAGTGGAAGCCTGTGATAACAAAGGAAGCTATCTTGAAGTTCTGTTACCTTCGCATGATAATGGGTTGATTGATCCAGAAGGAGTTATTTACCATCAACATTGTTCTTCACCACAGCAGATAATTTCAACAGCGCGAGAAATTAGTACGTGGGAGATCCCTTATCTCTGGGGAGGCATGACGCCGAAAGGTATAGACTGCTCCGGGTTAATGAAACTTATTCTGCGTCTTAATGGGACAGAAACATTTCCACGGGATTCATGGCAACAATATGCATGTACTACTGGTGCCCAATATGATGAGCGCACTGTTGCGCACAAGATAACTGACCACACTACACTGCAGCCAGGTGACATGGTTTTTTTTACTGCACCAGAAAAAGAACCACGAGTAACACACGTAGGTATGATGCTCAATTCAACCCATTTTCTTCACGCATCTAAAAGAGTGCATGATGCAACTGGTGGAAGAAACGCGCTTGCACTATCGACATTTGTCAGAGATTCATTCTTTGATGATTATTACGAGAAGTATTTTGTAGGGGGAAGGAGGTTTTGAATGTAATGAACACGAAGTTATATTTCCTGGACATTTTTTCAAAAGCAGAAAAGAAGTATGGACACTCTATAAAGCGACTAGCAGCAGAAGGATGGAAGCTTCACTGGCAAACGCTTATTGTCACGATAATGAGCGCACAATCCCGTGATGAGACAACAATTCCTATTGCTGAAAAATTGTTTGAGAGATATCCTACGCTCCCAGCATTAGCATCTGCACTGTATGATGATGTTTTTGCTATTCTGAAACCTCTTAATTATAACAAAACAAAGAGTAAGCATGTTATTGCAACTGCGTACCATTTGCTTCAGCATCATAGAGGGAATGTTCCTCATACAATGGATGAATTACTTTGCATTCCGGGAGTTGGTCGTAAAACCGCAAATCTTGTGTTGAGTGAGTGTCATAGTAAAGATGCGATTTGTATTGATACTCATTGCCACCGTATTCTCAATGTTTTAGGCATTGTGAAAACGAAAAATCCCCATCAAACAGAAGGAGCAATGATGAAGATAGCTCCGAGAGAGTATTGGTCTCGCATTAACAGGATTCTTGTCCTCTGGGGGAAGGATTGTCCTGGGAGAGACAAAAAAAGATTGCTGGAGAAACTGGAAGAAAAAAAGAGAAAAGAACATTAACGTTTCAGTCCGTATTTTTTTAAGAATCCTTGGGGGTTATCCTGATATTCTTGAGTAGTTGCAATCTGTGGCGCATAAAAGTCGCTAACACAATATTTTCCATTGGTTTCTACAATAGTCCAATGGTAGAATCCCACTTTATCGTGATTGCTCAGATTGACACATCGCAGTATGTCTGGTGCATTTTCAAGAATGGACTCGACATTGTCTGGGGTCACTTCTCGTGCTCCTCTACTTCTTCTGTCGCTTCTCCACAGGGGGAAATGTTTTTCGATCAAATCATTATACCCATCAATGACTGTTTTACCATATGCTTCTACTTCAGATGTCACTCTCCAATCAATTGTTGGTGGCTGGTGAACACTCGTAACTACTGCCCACTTCATGGCAGACAAAACAGTTGTTTCCCGTGCCATGCATGTCGCTACAGGATTATATTTCCCTTTTTCTTTGTGGAGTTTGTCCACCAAGGCAGCTAATCCTACCAGGCATGTTCCCTTTGGAATTTTTTCCACTTCCTGCATGATATTTTCCGTTGTCCAGTTAGGTAATGTATTAGATGGCGCTAATCTTTGCGTGGCGATTGTGACGGCGTCAACCGCAGGAGAAATGGTGACAGGATCCAAAAGAGGATAATAAACGTCTGTTGGATTGAGTGCGGTACGCACTCCCTGTTTTAACCCAAAGATAGGATGCGTGTAAACAGCATGGAGGTGCTTAATCGCTGATGTTACCTTGTCTGTGTATTGCTCCTGCAGTGTTCGAATGCAGTCGAAATATCTGCTTAGTTCTTTTGTTTCATGATAATACCCTTCTTTGGGATGATCTTTAACAGTGAATCCGCTGTCTTTCACTGCTTGTTCAGCAATGGGTAATAAGCCTGCTTCAAACTGCTTCATTGCATCACGTACTTCTGATTCTAGTGCTCGATAATATTGGACATCCTCGATAATTAGGTGGTGTGATTTCATTTTTATCCTCCTATGGCACAATACGTTTGTTGACAAAGACAAGGAACATTTATATATTTATCGTCAAGAAACAGCCAATCCCATGATTACGTATAAGACTGTTCCAAACAAGCCAGAGGATTTGGTAGGGATACTTAATCCTACCATCTTGAGGTGGTTCTACTCCAAGTTCAAAGAGTTCTCGCTTCCGCAACTATTTGGCGTTTTTGAGATCCATTGCAGGAGGAATATTCTTGTCAGCGCGCCAACAGGTGCAACAAAAACACTCACTGGTTTTCTTTCCATCCTCAATGAGCTTGTTGACTCTTCACAAAAAAATATTCTCGAAGATAAGGTGTACTGTGTGTATATTTCTCCGCTTAAGGCACTTTCAAACGATATTGAAAAGAACTTGCTAGAGCCACTGAAGGAAATTGAAAAGATAAATGGAAAACCATTAGGTATCCGCATTGGTGTACGTACTGGAGATACAACGCCTGCGCAGAAGCAAAGGATGCTTGCCAAGCCCCCGCACATTCTCATAACAACGCCAGAATCATTAGCCATTATGCTCACATCATTGCGCTTCCGCGATGCATTACGAAATGTGGATTGGTGTATTCTTGACGAGATCCATGCTCTTGCAGAGAATAAGCGCGGAGTCCATCTGTCATTATCTCTTGAGCGCCTCCAGAGGATTTCCCCAGCTATATGCAGAATAGGCCTATCTGCAACAGTAGCCCCCCTGGATGATGTTGCACAGTTCCTTGTCGGAACAAACAGAGATTGCATGGTGGTGGATGTGCACTTCGTCAAGAGCCTTGACCTAAAAGTGCTTTCACCAGTGAAAGATGTTCTTGAAGCCACATACGATGAGCTCAACAGGAAAACATATGCACTTATTGACGACCTTATCCACCAGCATAAGACAACACTAATTTTTACAAATACCCGCGCAGGCACAGAAAGAGTGGTTCACAATCTGAAAACACTTTTCCCAAAGAAATACATCGAAGCGACTGATGATGATCCTACGCATGTAAGCACGCTGATTGGCGCGCATCATGGCAGCCTCTCAAAACGTCACCGGTTAATGATAGAGGAAAAACTCAGGAGGGGAGAACTAAAAGCATGCGTCTCTTCAACAAGCCTGGAATTGGGGCTCGACATCGGATACATAGACTTGGTGATTTGCTTGGGTTCACCAAAATCAGTTGCACGGTTTTTACAGCGTGCAGGACGTGCTGGCCACAAGTTGCATGAGACGGTGAAAGCGCGGATGATAGTACTGGACCGTGATGATTTGGTGGAATGCGCAGTGCTACTCAAAAGCGCGATTGAACGGAAGATTGACAAACTGCACATTCCTAAAAATTGCCTTGACGTATTGGCGCAGCAGATAGTTGCCATTGCGCTTGAGGATGTCATAGAGGTCAAAACGTTATACGATTTAATCAGACAGAGCTATTGTTATAGGAACCTTCCTTATGACCAGTTCATGCAGATCATTGAGTACCTTGCAGGTGAATTCGTTTCCTTGGAAGACAGACATGTCTATGCAAAGATCTGGCACAATGAAGGGAAAATAGGCAAGAGAGGTAAGATGACGCGTGTCATTTTCATGACAAACAATGGCACCATCCCCGATGAGACGGGTGTTGTTGTGAAGCTCGGCACTGAACCAATTGGGATGATAGATGAGCAATTTCTTGAAAAGCTGAAGAAAGGAGACATCTTTGTGCTTGGGGGGGATTGCTATGAATTCCTGCACGCCAAAGGAATGGTCGCTTATGTGCATGCTGCTGTGGGAAAAAAACCAACAGTTCCTTCATGGGTATCAGAGATGCTCCCATTATCATTTGACCTTGGTGTTGAGATTCAGCGCTTCTTCGGCAACGTCAATGACATAATCACAGCAAACACATCGAAAAAGGAAACTATCTCTTTCATCAACAACAACCTTTACGTTGATGAAAAAGCGGCAGAGGCGATTTACAATTACGTAAAGGAACAATATGATTTCGCTGCCTTGCCACACACAAAGCGTCTGCTTGTAGAACATTATTTTGATGGAGAGAAGCATTACTCTATTTTCCATGCTGCTTACGGAAGAAGAGTAAATGATGTCCTTTCTCGTGCCATAGCATTTTCTATCGGAAGAAGCCAGCACAAGGATGTTGAGGTTGGAATTAATGATCACGGCTTCTATGTCGCATACGAGGGCAGCATCAATGTAATGAGAGCGTTATCTCTGCTAAAAGCAAATGATTTACGGACTGCATTGGAAATGGCGATTGACCAAAGTGAAGTGCTCCGACGGCGCTTTCGGCATTGCGCATGCCGCTCACTCATGATATTAAGGAATTATATGGGCTACACAAAAAGAGTTGGCAGACAACAGGTAAGCAGTATGATCCTGATGAATGCCGTCAAGCGCATAAGCAACAATTTCTGCATTTTACAGGAAGCAAAACGAGAAGTACTGGAAGATGTGATGGACATCGAGAACGCCAACAAAGTTTTGCAGGCGATGGAAGATAAAACTATTTCGCTGAAAGAGATAGAAACCAAGATTCCAAGCCCATTCGCACATACGCTTATCTTACAGGGATATTCTGATGTTCTACGAATCGAAGACAAGCATGAATTCCTTAAGAAAATGCATGCACTAGTGTTGGCTAAGATAGGTCTAAAGAGGTGATTCTTAAAATGATTCTTAAAGAATTACTTTTACAGTAAAGACGATAGTTTGCAAATACTATCTCTCAGTTGGTAGCGTGGAACAGTTGAAGACTGAGAGTTCATTCTAGCTTGATTCATAACCTTTGTCACAAACCGGGCTAATCTCTCTGGCACATCATCTTCCTCAGCTATTCTTATATTCACAAAGCTTGCCAATGGGTCATCTGGTGAAAATGCGACGCTATGCATGCCTTTCTCGAGCCGCCTGGTTTCGAGGATGATATTCTCAGCAAGCTTAACGATATCTCGGTCATCCTTAGTGATATGTTTTACCAGCTGTTTCTGCTTGCCATCTATTTCATAGACAACTCTCACATCAAAAGACTGATTATCAAAATAGTAGTTAACGGCTTCTGCTTTTACAAACGTAAGTGAGATATCCTTCATGTGTCCATTGAAGAAGCAAAATTCAGTTTATATATGTTATGGCATAAATTTTAAAAGTTGGTTATCATCGTCTCCTTATGCTTATTCCTCTTGCCGCTACTCTAGCAGGGACATTTTCATTAGTCTACACTAAATACCTTATGAGCCAAAGAAAAATGGGCTATCTCCCATACACGGTCCAGTCTTTTTGGGCAATCTTACTGGTGCTTCTGCCGGGCATATTTTTCATCCCTCCTCCGCAAGCCATCTCCCTGCAGGATATCATCCTCTTCATTCTTATGGTTGTGCTGGCATGCTTCTGGAACATTATCTTCTATCACGGTATCAAGGAAGAATCTCTGATAGAGTCTCAACTAGTCGTTATGCTGGTTCCTCTATTGGCTGCTCTGTTTGGTTTTGTCTTTTTTCAGGACGAGAGAAAAATAGCCACCCTATTGTTTCTTGTAATGGGAGTTGCTGCCATAGCGTGGGCACACATAAGCCACCACCAATTGAAGTTCCACAGCGGCTCATGGCTCATTATAATCGCCAGTATCTTTATTGCCTTTGAGTCTGTCCTTGTCAAACTCATTCTCCCCGCATTCACTATCTATTGGCTGTATTTCATGCGTGTCGTAGCCATTACTCTTATCCTAACAATATTTTTTCCAAAAGCAGCAAAACCTGACAGAAGCACGATAGTACACATGATAGCAATAGGAATCCTGGTGGCGTTCCAATTTATCATGACCTACTGGTCATTTATCGTCTATGGTATTGTCTTTTCAAACCTTATTTTTTCACTTCTCCCCCTTTTTACAGCAACTGCAGGGTATTTTATCTTTCATGAGCACGTATCACGAAAACAGCTTCTTGCGGGGATTATTCTGCTTGTCTGCGTTGTCATTGCCACAATTTTTTAAAATCACCTGACTTCCTTTAGGATATGCAGCTTACAAAAGGTATCAGCATCATGGACTTAGGCTTATGCATAGAAAGTAACCTTATCCTGGCAGATATCCACCTTGGCTATGAGGAATCACAGAACAGGAAAGGTGTCCTTATTCCGCGCGTGTTTTACAAAGCACTTACCGAACGATTAGCTAAAAGTCTGGAAGGAAAACACTTCACATCAATCATTCTAAATGGAGATGTGAAACACGAATTCGGCAGCATTGCACCATCTGAATGGCGGACAATCCTCAGCTTCATTGATTTCTTAAGGAGATACACAGATAAAATTGTTATAATAGAAGGAAACCACGACCCACTCTTGAAGCACATCACTGCGAAACGTAACGTTTCTTTGGTAGAGCATGTCTCACTGGGGAATACGTATATCACACACGGAGACGTCATTCCAAAGGATAAAGAGTATGAAGCAGCCGAAATAATTGTTATTGGGCACGACCACCCCGCAATCTCATTGCGTAAGATGGCGCGTGTTGAAACGTACAAATGCTTTCTGAAGGGAAAGTGGAAAGGGAAGACACTTATCGTCATGCCAAGCTGTAATCTTTTAACTGAAGGAAGTAATGTGCTTTCCAGAAAAGCGTTGAGTCCATTTCTAAAAGACAGAGAAGATTGTGAATTGTATGTTGTAGGAGATAATATATACCGCTTTGGAAAGATTAAGGATATACGCGAGAAAATGTGACTATTTTCCACAGATTACTATGTAAAGCGACGCAAAAACAGAAGTGGTTCCGCAACCGAAGATTGCAATGAGTTGTTTCTTTTTCCCAGGTTTTTGTGTTGAGCTGAAGTGAGTGAGAAGAACTGAAGGAGAAATCACAAAAAAGCTGACACTGGACACTGGTCAAGTGTGCATAGAACTTTTAAACAAGAACTAATTTTCTATAAGCTATGCTCAAAGATTTCACCCCTCGCTTGTATCAGGAAACTATCTTTGCAACCTGCACAAAAGATAATACGCTCGTTGTGCTACCGACGGGGTTGGGGAAAACTAATATATTTCTTATGGTGGCAGCATACAGACTGCTGCAGCATCCAAACTCAAAGGTTCTTCTTCTGGGTCCCACACGCCCACTAATCAAACAATATTTTGATGTTTTTTCCCGACATCTCCAAATTAGTCAGGATGACATGGCTGTTTTCACTGGACAAGTCAGTCCGGAAAAAAGAGAAGAGCTGTGGAAAAAGGCACGCGTCATTTTCTCAACCCCGCAGGGATTGGAAAATGATATCATCAATAAGAGAATCACATTTGAGGACGTCTCTCTTCTTGGCATTGATGAGGCACACCGTGCAGTGGGAGATTATAGTTATGTCTGGCTGGCAAAGCAGTATGCTGAAAAGGCACAGTACCCCCGTATCGTTGCTTTGACCGCGTCTCCCGGTTCTGAGTTGGAGCATATCCAAGAAGTCTGTACAAATCTGAGTATAGACGAAATAGAAGTCAGGACAGAACGTGACAATGATGTTGAACCATATATCCAACAGGTGAAGATAACGTGGGTCAGTGTCTCGTTGCCTGATGAATTACAACAGGTAAGAAAATATTTCAAGCTCGCGTGCGTCACAAAATATGATGAGCTCAAAAGCATTGGTTTTGTGCCGTATTTTCCACTTGACAGAGCTTCACGAAAAGACTTACTGGGTTTTCAGACAGAGTTACATGGCCAAGTCGCATCTGGTGACAGGAGTAAGGATTTGTTGAGAGCAATCTCGCTGATGGCTGAAGTGATGAAGATACAGCATGCACTGGAGCTTGTAGAAACCCAAGGAATAACTGCAGTAAATAAGTATCTGTCACACCTTGAAGAGGAATCACGCATAACACGTGTCAAAGCAACCCAGAACGTCGTTGCTGACAGTTATGTCCGCATGGCTATTGCGAAATGCCAACTGCTGATGCAACAGAAGATTGAGCATCCAAAAATAGGAGAAGCAAAGAGAATCATTGCCAAGTGCATTGAAGTGAACCCATCAGCAAAATTCATTCTTTTCAGCCAATACCGAGACTCTGTCACAAAGCTTGTCAGCGAGCTGAATACGCTCCAGGGTATACAGGCGCGTGTCTTTGTCGGTCAGGTGAAAAAGAGAGACACAGGTCTTTCCCAGAAGGAGCAGCTTGCATTGTTGGATGAGTTTAAGGAAGGAAAATTCAATGTGCTTGTCAGTTCATCTGTCGGTGAAGAAGGATTAGACATCCCTGCTGTTGACACAGTCATGTTCTATGAGCCTGTACCAAGTGCCATTCGTCACATTCAGCGCAGAGGGAGAACAGCGCGTCAAGAGAAAGGGAATGTCATTGTGTTGGTGACAAAGGATACGAGGGATGAGAGCTACCGCTGGAGTGCCTTCCACAAGGAAAAAAAAATGTACCGCTTGCTGGCAGAACTGAAAGGTAAACTCAAACTAGGCCAGAGACAGATTGTGCTCCAAACCAAAATAGAACAACCCTCCGAACTAAAACTAGTAAAAGTATATGCAGATTTTCGTGAACGGGGAAGTAACATAGTCAAAGAGCTTATTGCATTGGGTGCAGACGTAAGATTGGAACAGTTGGATGTTGGAGACTATATTGTATCTGCCAGAGTCAGCATAGAATACAAGTCAGTGCAGGATTTCGTCCAATCGCTGATAGATGGAAGATTGCTTCCGCAGCTAAAGAGATTGAAGGATAATTTTGAGAGGCCAGTAGTCATTATAGAGGGCATTGAAGATCTCTACACAGTGCGTAATATTCATCCAAATGCGTTGCGGGGGATGTTAGCAACGATTGCAGTGAGTTTCGGAATCCCATTGTTGTTCACAAAGACAAACAAGGATACTGCACAAATGATAGCCACTATCGCACGCCGCGAGCAGGACGAGGATGACACTCTGCCTTCCCTGCATACGAGTAAAAAGCCAACATCAACCAAAGAATCGCAAGAGTATATCGTATCGGCACTACCCGGAGTTGGTGCTACGTTATCAAGACCGCTACTTGCTCAGTTTAAAACGATAAAGAATTTAGTTAATGCTCCTGAGGAAGAATTAATGAAGATTGATAATATAGGTATTGGCAAGGCAAAAAGGATTAGGGAAGTATTGGATAATGAATATAGCGAAGGATAGGCAGAAAGGCTAGACAAGGGAGGACAAGATGCCATTTTTATATTTTTATTCCCTCACACGTTGTCTCTCAATGCATGTAGCCGAGCAACCCTATCTTCTGTTGCTGGATGCGTACTGAAAAGCGTAAAGAGCCCTTTTGCAGTGAATGGATTAGTGATAAAGAGGCTTGACGTTGCTTCTGAACCAAAAGGCATTGGATGACGCATAACATTGCGCTCTATTTTTTCCAATGCACGAGCGAGCGCCTCGGGGTCTTTGGCTAAGCGAGCTCCGCTTTCATCAGCAAGATACTCACGGCTACGTGAGATGGAGAACTGAATGATTGTGGCAATGATTGGTGTGAGAACCGCCAAGACGAGTAACCCAATCATATTTCCGTTCCCACGATCTTCATCCCTCCCACCTGTACCAAATAGCGCTGCCCATTGTGCCATGTTGGCAAGATAACTAATAACGCCTGCAATGGTTGCTGCAATGGTTGTAATGAGAATATCCCGATTTTTCACATGAGAGATTTCATGCGATAGCACGCCACGTAATTCGTCTTTATCGAGGATGCGCAATATTCCTTCAGTAGCTGCTACTGCTGCATGCATTGGATTTCTCCCCGTAGCAAAAGCATTCGGTGTTTCCGTCGGAATGATATAGACTCGTGGCATTGGAATGCGTGCAAGATGTGCAACTTCTGCGACTGCTTTGTACAACGGATGCGTTTTGTCTACTTCCTGCGCACGGTACATCATCAGGACAATTTTGTCGGAGAAGAAATAACTAAACAAGTTTATCATTAGTGCAAATACCAGCCCTATGAAGAGACCTGCCTTCCCACCCAACAACTGCCCGGCACCAAGCATAAGACCTGTAAGCAAACCTAATAGGATAATGGTCTTGATTTGATTCTTTACCATAAAAGGTATAAAAGCTGAGACGAGTATAAAAAATTATCTTTTATTTTTTTTCTCTTTGACAGTAAACTCCTTATACATCTGCAATGTGTCAAACTGGACAAAAAACCGATACTCACCAGCTTCAGTAAAAGTAAAGTCTGCTTTCTGGTTCCAGAATGATGCAACATCAAAATAAGAGTATGGTTGAATTGTAATTCGCCTTGGGTCTATGCTGTAGACTTCCCCCCATTTCCCGCTCTTTTTCTTCTCCAGCGCAATAAACACCTTACCTTTTTTCTCTTCGTGAAACGGATTGGAGACAAAACTTGAGAACACTGGTTTTGGCCTGGTAACGGTGCATCCGCCTTTTCCATCACATCCATTTATAAGACTACACACTGTTCCTTCTGGTAGGAAATTGTATGAACATTCACCTTGATGGCATGTTCCAACTGCGGAAAAGCAGCTGTCTGGTGGAGATGAACAAGCAACATTGCTGCACGGATCTGGAACATAGTTAACATGAACCTCTTTTTTTGTTTCATCGAACGACTCATCTTTGTGCGCGAATTGGAACACGATTGTATTTTTACCTTCTTGCAGGTACACATTGAATGGTGACTGTACATTATGTTTGACCAGCTCCCCGTTAAGGAAAGCGTCAACGTGCATTGTCGAAGGCATATTGTACGCCGTGAACGTAACCTGCATTTCAGGGTCATGGACAAGAGAAGACGACTCGACAAATAGTGTTGGGCCTGTAATGGCTGTAGCACTTACAGTAAACGAGATGCTCTTCTCCAGTTGCTGCAGGACTTTATGGTCACGGTTGACGACAGCTACAGATGATACATGCTTGCCAGAGCCCAATGAACCTAAAGACGTGGGAGAAACTGCGTCATGATGAACAAGACCATCTATTGTGACATCTATGTGCGATCCTTCTGGCGGATGTGCTGTCTCAAAAAGGACCTCTATGCTGTCCTTCCGTCCATAGAAACCATTCTCAGTAGGCGCTGTGATGTGCAATGTAGATAGGGACGGTTCAACACACTTGGCATGTTCACATGCTAATGGAGGTTGACATTCCTCCTCTACAGAATAAATGCACTTTGGCTTTTCACTTGACCCTGCTTTTTTTCCAATGACTATTTGATTGTCATCACAATGGCGTGTTGCGCATTGCCCGAGAAGTTTAACGCTAATCTGGTGGGCAAAGACTAAGTGAACAAAGACTGTTCCCATAAGCAACAGAAAACACAAAATAATAAAGAGGTTTTTCATAGTTACCGTTACCTTAGTTTTGGTTTATCCTCAACAGAATAGCTTTCTTTGTCAGGAGAAATGACGATACTGATAGCATTTAGTAGGACATCTGGTTCTCCTTGTGGTTTAGGGGGGGGAGGGAGTGTGGTGGATGGAGTATATGACGTTGAGGGAGTAGAGATTTCTTTCGTAACACTTTCTTTTGCGAGACGCTTTTCAACCACTTTCTTCAGGCTGCACCCAGTAATAATCCCAGTAATAATAAGTCCTGCCATAATCCCAATCAGAATAAATACCACCCATCTCATACGCTATGCTGAATGTTTCATGCTTATCTATTTTTCCAATTAGTTTTCCAATGTTTGTATATAATGAGGTAACCCCTCAATCTGTCTTAGGGGTGTGTAACGAAAGAGGAATAGTCTGAATCGGTTATCAATTCTCACCCCTCTCTCAGACAACGCCCTCCTGAAATATGCAAAAAGTTTTTTCCCTTCTTTGTCTAGATCAACAAGGATAATGCAATCCACATATTGGTCCGCAATGAATTCTACTGTTTGATAGTGCGGCCTTCCCTTTACAACATGCACATTGTGAATACCAAGCATTGCCAGCGCTGCGACGTCTTTTTTTCCTTCGACAAGAATAATACCTGTGCTGTCCCTTAGTTTATCTACCCACGCACCCATGCATGCTTCTACCTCTACTGTTTTCATTCTGCTGTTTCCATTGGTATTTCCATTTTAGTAAGAGTAATAATTGGTATCCAAGGGGTAAATGTAATTAATAGGAGATATAAAGGTAGTATGCGCAATTGTCGGAAAAAATTTAAATAATTACAGAAAAAGAATTAAACTGTAGCATCGTTCTTTCTGTGATGTTAGATCCAAGGATAGCATTGGAATATTACTCTAGACCAGAGATAAGGGAAGCAATCGTCGAACATGCAAAAGATAAGGAAGCTGTGGGCTCGATTAATAATGAGGTATTTCGAAAACGTCCTGATGTTCTCCAGTACCCGGCAGATGTCTACGAATTGGCAAAACAGGGTGTGACGAGCTTCCATGCCTCTGAAGAGAGATGGAGCAACCCTCTGTTTCTACAGCCCGGCATGCAGAGAAAAGTGATAAATGAATTACGAATTGGATGGGATTTGGTGCTGGATATTGACTGCCCTGACCTGGATCTTTCACGATTGGCTGCTGTCCTGTTGATACAGGCAATAAGATACCACGATGTAAAAGCAGTGACAATTAAATTCTCTGGTAACCATGGGTTTCACCTTGGCATTCCATTTGAAGCTTTCCCGGAAAAGATTGGTGACAAGGAAACATGTCTCATTTTTCCGGAAGCGCCCAGAATAATTGCCGCATATCTAAAAGACTTCATCGCGAGCCATTTGAGAAAAGATATGCTCCAAAGATACTCCCTGCAGGAATTGGCAGTGAGAGGAAAAAAGAAAGAAGAGGACATTGTAAAAAACGGGGAATTTGATCCGTATGCTGTACTTTCTCTAGATACAGTCCTCATCTCATCACGCCATCTCTATAGGATGCCTTACTCATTCAATGAGAAATCTAATCTTATCTCTGTGCCCATTCTGCCAGAAGAAGTGATGACATTTTCTAAGGAAGATGCACAGCCGGACAAAGTATTTCCAAAAGCATTTCCCCATATGAAATTTCTTGACAGAGAAGTGATTCCTTTTGAAGCACGCCGCTTTGTACAGGAGGCATACGATCACAGGACACCATCTGAAGAGATATATACTATTGAAAAAAAAACACAGCGCGTAGAGCCCCAGGATGCTGTTTCCGAGCAGTTTTTTCCACCATGTGTACATAATATACTCAAAGGGCTGCCAGACGGCAAGAAAAGAAGTCTCTTCATCTTATTAAATTTCCTGCGGTGCTGTCATTGGCCAAATGAAAATGTTGAAGATCTTATCAATGAATGGAACAAGCGTAATCCAGAACCTGTCAGGGATATTTTCCTGCTTGGGCAACTGCGCTATTTCAAGCAAAAAAAAGAGAAAATCCCTCCTCCAAATTGTACGAATATACAGCAGAATCACCACGACATTGGTATCTGCACACCAGATAATTTTTGCCGGAAGATAAAGAATCCCGTGCAGTATGCAAAATGGAGAGCACGTAGCGCACGTCGTGAAACAGAAAAAGAAACAGCAAAGCCGAGAGAGAAACTTACTGAAGAACAAAAAGAAATGAGACGTCGCTATAGGCTGTCTGTGATAGACATGCCACCGGTATCACCGACGACAAATGTAAACTATTCTGAGTAACCTTTATATATCAGTGGACTTCCCTCCCGGTTACGGGTAAATAAGAGCCTGCAAGTGCGAGGACCATTGTCCTTAGCGTTTGGTACTCTTTCCAAACAATGCCAACAAGAAGAAGTCCACGTAGAGGAAGTATGCAATTCTGGCCCAGAAGGAGGGCTGAACGGGAATACCCGCGCATTAGACGCTGGCCTGCCCTTAAAGTAATCAAACCTTTGGCAGTTGGTGGTTATAAGGCAGGCATGACACATTGCCTAGTTATTGACAAACGACCTAACTCTCCCACAAAAGGAGAACAAATTTCTATCCCAACAACAATCGTTGAATGCCCACCGATGGTTTTATGCGGAGTCAGATTCTATAAAAATGCTCCAGAGGGCAAAAAAACAGTGACGCAGCTGTCTATGGAAAACCCAAAAAAAGATTTGTCAAGAAAAATTTCTTTACCGAAGAAAACAAAGACATGGGATACTATTCCCGAGTGGGATGATCTTGTTATCTTGGTTCATACGCAACCACGCAAAACAGGCATTGGAAAAAAGAAGCCGGAGGTATTTGAGATTGCACTCGGTGGCTCAAAAGAAGAGAAGCTTGCCTATGCAAAAGAAAAGCTTGGCAAAGAGATTTCTTTGCAGGATGTTTTTAAGAATGGGCAGATAGTGGATGTTCACGCAGTGACGACAGGAAGGGGATTTGTAGGCGCTGTCAAAAGGTTCGGTGTTGCCATAAGGCACCATAAATCAGAAAAAAGCAGGCGTGTGGCTATTATAGGTCCTGAGGGATATGCAAAGGTCAAGCACACTGTTTGTCAACATGGAAAAAAGGGGTATAATCTGAGAACTACTTATAATCTTCAAATGATTCTTCTCTCTGACAAAGTAGAGCAGGTGAACCAATCTGGTGGTATCAACAGATATGGCATGATAAAGAATCCGTATGTCCTTTTGAAAGGCTCAGTGCCAGGACCAAAGAAGCGTTTTGTCCTTCTCACAGAACCAATCAGACCAGACAAGACGATGGACACAAGACCGATGGAGATTTCATACATCAGTTCAGCATCGAAACAATAAACATGATAAATGAAACAAGAAAAACAATACAATATCTAAACACAATACACACATAAGTAGAATAAATCAACACAATGAAAGCCATTGTAGTAAACACAGAAGGGAATGATGTGGGCAATGTCAATTTGCCAGATCAGTTTGATGAAGAATATAGACCTGATATTATTAGCAGAGCAGTACTTACCATAGAAAGTAATAACCGACAGCCATTCGGCGCAGACCCGATGGCCGGGAAGCGTGCCGCTGCAAAACTTTCACGTCGAAGAAGAGATTACAAAAGTGGTTATGGCAAAGGAATTAGCAGAGTGCCGCGTAAGACACTCTCTAAGCGTGGTGCACAGATGAACTGGGCAGGAGCATTTGCACCGGGAACAGTGAAAGGCAGGAAAGCTCATCCTCCAAAAGCAGAGAAAGACTGGAAAAAAAAGATCAACAAAAAAGAAAACAGAAAAGCTATTCGCAGCGCCTTGCACGCGGTCGCCAACAAAATGATTGTTGCTGCAAGGGGTTATGATATGCCAAAAACATATCCTGTTGTATTAGATGGTTCATTTGAGAAGCTTGCAAAAACAAAAGAAGTCAAGGCGAGCTTTGAGAAATTAGGTTTTGCAGGGGAACTCCTTAAAGTAGCTGAGCATCATGTGCGTGCTGGACGCGGGAAGATGCGCGGACGCCGCTACAAAAGAAAAACTGGTCCACTCATCGTCATAGGAGATGTATGTCCTCTAAGAAACGCTGCAAAGAATCTTGGCATGGATGTCGTTGTTGTGAAGAATCTCAATGCAAAAGATCTTGCACCTGGCGCATTGCCCGGGAGACTGACGCTTTTCACCCAAAGTGCACTTGAGCGTATGCAAAAGGAGAGGTTATTTGTCTGATGGACTCATACACAATAATCAAATATCCAGTAGCTTCGGAAAAGGCAATCCGCCTGATGGAAGCAGAAAACAAACTTCTTTTCCGCGTTGACATGAAAGCAAAAAAAGATGACATAAAAAAAGCTGTTGAGAACATGTTTAAGACAAAAGTCATGCGTGTGCGGACACTTATCACGGCACGCAGTGAGAAAAGGGCATATGTCACATTCAGCAAAGAAACACCGGCAATTGACATTGCAACACAATTAGGTCTGCTCTAAAATGGGAAAATCACTTGTACAACAAGCAAGAGGCCGGGGAGGCCCGACATACCGTGCACCGAGCTTTAATTATCTTGGAGAGGTAAAATATGTAGGTGCACAATTTTTGATGGGGACCGTTGTAGATATAGTCCATTGCCCTGGACATTCTGCTCCTCTTGCATCAGTAGTCTATGAAAATAAAGAAACAGGATTGTTGATAGCCCCAGAAGGTATAAAAGTTGGAGATCATGTTACTATGGGTGGTGACCCTCAATTGGGGAACACCTTGCTGCTGCGGGATATACCTGAAGGCACACTTATCTGTAATGTTGAAAGCAATCCGGGTGACGGTGGAAAATTTGCACGCGCCTCGGGGATATTTGCCAAGATACTGACAAAAGGGAAAAAAATTACTGTCATGCTTCCATCAAAAAGGCAACGTGAATTCTCGCCAGCGTGCCGGGCGACTATTGGCGTTGTGGCCGGTGGCGGAAGAACTGAAAAACCTTTTATGAAAGCGGGTATACGGTATTATAAGATGAAGCAACGTAATAAATATTGGCCACGTACATCTGGCACAAGCCAGAATGCAGTTGATCATCCATTCGGTGGCAAGCGCTCAAGCAGGAAGGGAAGGCCTACTGTTGCACCGAGATTTGCACCAGCAGGTCGTAAAGTCGGTAAACTGCATCCACGGAAGACCGGCCGCTTCAAGATGAAGAAGGTGACTGCATAATGGTCAAGAAAGAATTCACCTATCGCGGAAAAACAGAAACTGAACTGAAGAATATGTCACTGCCGGAATTGTCATTGTTGCTCACTGCACGCCCGAGACGAACACTCAAGCGGGGATTCAACGACTACCAGAAAACCTTGCTGAAAAAGATAAGAAACGGTGAAAAAAACATCAAGACACACGATCGCGATATGCTTATACTTCCAGAGATGTTCGGTGCAATGGTTAAAGTATATAATGGCAAAGAATTCCAATTAGTAACAATTATACCGGATATGCTTGGGCATTATCTTGGGGAATTTGCCATGACGAGAAAATCAGTTAGGCACAATGCGCCCGGCATTGGAGCAACTAAGTCCAGTGCCAGCGCTTCGGTGAAGTAAATGGAGTACAAGTAAGTGAAGTAAAAATGGCATACCACTATGCAACACAGGTCGCTAATGAACACACGGCTCGCGCTGTGGGAAAAGAACTAAACATTTCGTCAAAAATAGCTGTTGAAGTGTGCAGCTATCTCCGCAATCGCCGGTTGCAGGATGCGAAGAGGCGCCTAGGCAACGTCCTTGCCAAGCAGGAAGCGATTCCTGTCAAACGCTATAATTTTGATTTAGCTCACAAAAAAGGGGGAGTTGGTCCTGGTAGATATCCTATTAAAACATGCAAAGCCATCTTGGGTATTTTGGAATCTGCTGAAGCAAATGCTCAATTCAAGGGCTTGAACACATCACTGTTACAGATAATCCATATTTGTTCGCACAATGCGGGAAAGAGTATCCATTACGGCAGGAGAAGCGGCAGGGAAATGAAAAAAACCCACGTGGAAGTTGTAGTGGAAGAGAAAGGAGAGAAAGAAGAGATCAAAAAATGATTGAGCGAAAGTTCGTCCAGCAAAATATGAAAGAATTCCAGATTCAGGAGTATGTAGAAAAGAATCTGAGCAAGGTAGGCCATTCACAGACCAAGTTAAAGAAGACTCCTTTGGGAGAGAAGATAATCATCACAGCATTCAGACCAGGATTAATTGTTGGTAAGGGTGGAGCTGCCATCAAGAAGCTCACGAAGGTATTGAAGGTGCAATTTGGCTTGGAGAATCCACAAGTAGAGATAGAAGAAGTGAATAATCCTAATCTTGATGTGAAAATTGTTGCAGAGCGCATCGCTAACTCATTGGAAAGATTTGGCTCAAACAGATTTAAGGGAGTGATGCACAAAACCCTGGCAGAAGTAATGAGTGCTGGTGCGCTTGGTGTTGAAATTCTTTTAGCAGGCAAGATTCCCGGGGCGCGCGCTAAGTCATGGCGAGTGTATGATGGCTACCTGAAGAAATGCGGGGATGTAGCTATTGTTGGTGTAAAAACAGCTAAGACAGAAGCACGCTTAAAATCAGGTATTATTGGTATACAAGTACGTATCATGCCACCAGATGTTTTCCTCCCGGATAGCATCACTATCAAAGAAGAAGCTCCTCCTCTTGAGCAAGCAAAACCTGAGCAACTAAAATTAGGGAAGAATGTAGGAGAGAAAAAGAGTGAAGAGAAGAAAGAGGATAAACCAAAAAGAGCCAGAAAACCTAGGGTTAAGCAGGAAAAACCACCAGAAGAACAAAAAGAAGAACAGAGTAAGGAACAAAAAGAAAAACCGAGTGAGGGTGTATGAAACTCAGAAAAAAGGAATACAAAAACATGAAAACAGAAGAGCTTGAGGCAAAGCTGCTCGAGGCAAGGAAGGAACTTATGAAGGAAAATGCCCAGGTTGCCCGCGGCACAACACCGAAAAGCCCAGGAGCATTGCGGCTGCTCAAGAAAAGTATCGCACGCATTCACACTCTCATAGGAGAAAAGCAAAGAGCCCGCTCTTTGCCCCAAAAAAAAGAGTAAAGGAGGAACATGCCAGAAGTTTGCACACAATGTGGCCTACCCAAGGAGCTTTGTGCTTGTGAGACTATAGCAAAAGAAAGGCAAGTCATTGCAGTGACGAGTGCCAAAAAGAAATTTGGCAAGATCTGCACCGTAGTAGAAGGCATTAACGAAAAAGAGATAAACATCAAGGAGGTCCTTAAAAACCTCAAAAACAGCCTCGCATGCGGTGGCACGGTCAAAGAGGGCGTCATCGAACTGCAGGGTGATCACAAGCAAAAAGTGAAAAAGCTTTTAATAGAAATGGGGTTTGCCCCAGAAAGCATAGAAGTGAAATAAGCACATGAGCATCCTTGGTTATGAGCTCATCGGAGAAACCGCTACGCTCGTGAAAGCAAAGAACAAGCTGCAGGTCGGAATGACCGGCATCGTGGTGGATGAGACCAAACATACTATCCTCCTTGAGGTGGATGGAAAGAAAAAAAGAGTGATCAAAAAGGATATCACGCTGCACATCGGCAAGTATATCATAGACGGGAAACTTCTCGTCGGAAGGTCAGAAGAAAGAATCAAGGTGAATAAATGAACTGTGAAGATGAACATTGCCCAACGCACGGCAACCTGAGGATAAAAGGACGCGTCTTTTTAGGTACTGTTATTGCTGACAAGATGCAGAGGACAGCGACAGTACAATGGGAAAGGCGATTGTATGTTCCAAAATATGAAAGATACATGAAAGCATGGACACGCGTGAAAGTGCATAATCCCCCTTGCATCAATGCAAAAACTGGTGACTATGTTCGCATCATTGAGTGCAGACCTTTATCCAAGACCAAAAATTTTGTGGTAGAAAAAGTCCTGGGCAAGAAAGATATCATGGTTCCAACACACGAACAATTCGAAAAGAAGGAAAAAGAAGATGAAAAAAAAGGTGAGGTAAATAATGAAGGATCTTAAGGCAAGAATTACGAGAAGTCTCCCTTTGGGGGCGCATGTTGAAACCTGTGATAATAGTGGAGCGAAAGTAATTAAGATATTTTCCGTAATCGGGCACAAAACCGTCAAAGGCAGGCTTCAAGCAGCAGGAATTGGGGATATGGTCGTTGCTTCAGTAAAGAAAGGAAAACCTGACATGAGAAAACAGGTTGTCTATGCTGTTATTGTCAGACAAAAGAAGGAATTTAGGAGACCTGATGGGATGCGGGTTTCTTTTGAAGATAATGCAGCAGTTGTGTTGAAAGATGAAAAAGGGAATCCTAAGGGAACTCTTATAAAAGGCCCATTAGCAAAAGAAGTTTCAATCAGATGGCCTCAGGTAGCAAAGATTGCGAGGTTGATTGTATAAAAAAAGTATATGAAAATAAAAAAAGATGCAATATATAATGAATAATAAGAAAATGAAAACAACGCCAAAGACATGGAACAGGAGTGTACAGCCACGCAAGCAGCGCAAATGGTTGGCTCAGCTACCGCTCCATCTGCGTAATCGTATTATGTCTTCTCTACTGACCAAGGAATTGCGCAAAAAACTGCAAAGACGAAACGTGGCAGTGAGAAAAGGTGACAAGGTAAAAGTGCTACGAGGTCAGGACAAAGGAAAAATCGGTTCTGTGCTGCGGGTGGACACAAAAAAGCACAGGTTGTTTGTGGAAGGGCTTGAATTAGAAAGGAGAAATGGCATGAAGGTGCAGTACAGTATTCACCCTTCAAAAGTTATGATCACTGAATTACATGAAGACAAGAAACGATTCAAGCGCAGAGGATATGAGGAGAAAAGATAAGAGGAGAAAATGGCACACTCACTGACAATCAAAAGATTGGCTGCACCCATGACATGGAAGATGAAGCGCAAGGGTATCACCTTTGTCACAAGGCCGTTGCCTGGTGCACACCCATACAAGCTAGGTGTATCACTTTCATTCCTCCTTCGTGATGTGCTCAATGTGGCTGAGACAGCAAGAGAAGCAAGATATATCATCAACAACAAGGAGATTCTTATCAATTGCTCAAAGCAGAAAGAACATAAATTTCTGGTTGGATTTTTGGATTCAATATCATTTACTCCCCTAAATCAGCATTACCGTGTTGTGTTATCGACAAAAGGTACATTGGCTGCTATCAGCATTGACGCTGATGAAGCAAAGAAAAAACTGGCAAAGATTATTGGAAAGCAGGCAATCAACACTGGCCATCTCCAATTGAATCTCAGCGATGGGCGTAATATTTTGGTAGAAAAAGACACATACAAATGTGGAGACTCATTGCTTCTCGAGGTTCCGGAACAAAAAATAATCAGCCATTTCAGACTTGAAAAAGGAGTTCCTGTCATGTTGACTGATGGAAAGCACCGTGGCAAGCTTGGCATTGTTGAAGAAATTATCAAAGATATCATTGTTTTCAGAGTGGACAAAGAACTGTATCGTACAAAGAGAGAATATGCATTTGTGCTTGGCAAGGAAACACCGGCACTGAAGATAGTATAGTGTGACAAAAGATGAACATCATGCGTACAATCAGGATGGAGAAAATCACGCTGAATTTCGGCGCTGGAAAAGAGAACACTAAACTTGAGAAGGGTGTGAAGCTACTGAAAAAACTCACTGGTATTGACCCAGTCAAGACAGTAACGATGAAAAGAATCCCTACATGGGGATTGAGACCGGGGTTGCCTATTGGGTGCAGACTCACACTTCGCAGAACCCATGCACATGAGCTGCTGAACCGGCTTGTTACTGCACGTGAGCACAAGCTGGATGCGAGACAGTTTGACAATAACGGCAATGTCTCTTTTGGAGTGCCTGAGTATATCGAAGTGCCGGGAATGAAGTACGATCCTGAGCTGGGAATTCTCGGTTTCGAAGTCTGTGTCACGCTGGAAAGACCGGGTTTCAGGATAAAGAAGCGACGTATCAGGACACAACGAGTACCACATCGGCATCGCATCACTAAGGAAGAGGCCATGACCTTTATGGCAAAGGCATACAATGTCAATGTTATCAAAGAAGAGGCATAAGAATGACGTATAGCGATTATAAAAAAGTTTTTAAACAGCTACGCACGAAGCAGCTGAAACTTGCCAAATTTATGAAGTACAACGCACCGAAGGAGCGGAGTTGCGGTGCAGCAAAAAAAAGATGCGGGAGATGCGGGAGAATAGGCGCGCACGTTGGGAAGTACGGGCTTGATTACTGTCGCCAGTGCTTTCGCGAAGTTGCTCCATTGATAGGATTCAAGAAATATAATTAGGTGTAACTATGACAATGAATGACCCACTTGCATCTGCCTTGTCAAAGATAGGCAATGCAGAAAAGATTGGAAAGAAGATAATCACCATTAAGCCGGTATCGAGAGTCATTAAAAATATACTGACTATGATGCAGGAAAATCATTATGTTGGTGAATACAAGGAGATTGAAGATGGAAAAGGTAATTTCCTTGAGCTCTCACTTGTAGGAAAAATAAACAAATGCGGCTCTATCAAGCCACGCTATCCTGTCAAAAAGGATATGATAGAGAAGTTTGAAAAAAGATACTTGCCATCAAAGGATTTTGGCATCATTGTTGTCTCAACCCCAAAAGGGATGATGACTCATAAAGAAATGAAAAAGAATGGTCTTGGCGGCAAACTTGTCGCATACTGTTACTAAAATAACTAAAACGATTGACACTAAAATGAAACTGGCAGAATTGAAATATGAAGTACAAATCCCAGAGGGGATAAACGTAGATATAGCGCAAGATATGATGCTGACGATGACGATGAAGGGGAAAAAGGGTGAAGTCAGACGCTCGTTCAGATCAATCGGTATAACCATCAGCAAAGAAGATAACACAGTTGTGTTCAGCGCAAAAAAGGCCACTAAAAAAGTGAAGAGGTTACTCGGCTCATTCCGAGCGCATGTAAAGAATATGATAAAGGGTATTGCTCATGGCCATACGTACAAGCTCAAGATATGTTCTGGGCATTTTCCAATGACAGTCACTCTCAAAGGTGTGGAGTTCTCAATCAAGAACTTCCTCGGTGAAAAAGTTCCCAGGATAACGCAATTGCTAGAGGGAGTTGCAGTCAAAATTGAAGGAAATGACGTTACTGTCGAGAGCCCAGACCTGGAGAAAGCAGGGATTGTCGCATCGCGCATTGAATTGCTTACATTCATCTCAAAAAGAGACCGGCGTATTTTTCAGGATGGAATTTATATCGTTCAGAAGCCGGGGGTACACGCATGAGTGACAAGAAAACGCTTCTTGCAGTAAGAAAAACACTGAAAGCAAAGAAGCCGAATTTCCTGAGAGAGGATTATGATAAAAAAAGCCTTGGCCATAAATGGCGCAAGCCAACAGGGAGACATTCAAAAATCAAGCATCAGTTTAAAGGGAGTAGAAAAATGCCTGCTTGTGGCTACCGTTCTCCTGTTTTGGTCAGAGGATTTACGAGAGATGGATACGTACCGATTATTGTGCATACAATGAAAGATATCGAAGGAGTTCGTGCGCATCACACTGTTGTTATCGGAAGCACCGTTGGCAACAGAAAGCGTGCACAGCTGCTAAAAAATATAATTGAAAAGAAACTGCACTTCTCTACCAATATCTCTACAAAGAAAGATGCTGTTACCATTCTGAAAGCTATTGAGGATAACTGGTCTGCAAAGAAGGTAAAGCATGAACAGCACGAGAAGGCTGTACCAGTGCCAAAGGTGACTCCAAAAGAAGACAATCTCAAAGAGAAGGACACTGTTAAGGAAGAGACAAAAGAGACTATAGTAAGTGAGGGTATCGTAAGTAAAGAGACAAGAAAAACAGGTGGCAACATATGATGCTCCAAAGACGTCTGGCAGGTGCAGTGATGAAGTGCTCGCCTAAGCGAGTGAGATTTGACCCCAACAAGCTTGCAGAGATAAAAGAGGCAATTACACATCAGGACATCAGGGGGCTTGTTGGTGCGGGTGTTATTGCAAGGACTCCAAAGAAGGGTATTTCGCGGAGCCGTGCGAAAAAACGTGCGCTTCAGAGGCAGAAGGGAAGACAAAAGAATAGCGGAAGCAGGAAAGGCACACATAATGCCCGGTTTCCTGCAAAGCGTGAGTGGATAAACAGGATTCGCAAACAGCGGGCATTCATCAGTGAGCTGAAAGAAAAAGGCATAATCCAGACAACGATGGTCAAAGAATTATACCAAAAGGCAAAAGGCGGCTATTTCAGAAGCAAAGGACATTTGAAGCTATACCTTAATGAACGGTTGCCCAAACAAAAATAAAAGAGCAAAGATAAAATGAAAAGCAGATTATCTGTTCCATTTCGGAGAAAGCGTGAAAGGATAACGAATTATCGCAAGAGATTAGTTGTCCTCAGAAGTAAGTTTCCACGCACAGTAGTGAGAACATCCCTAAAGAATATAATTATACAACTAACTACATACAATTCGGAAGGGGATAAAGTCTTGTTACATGCTGACTCAAAAGAATTATCCAAATATGGCTGGCTTGCCAGTGGTGGCAATGTGCCTGCTGCATATCTGACCGGATACTTATTTGGCATGCGCGCAAAAAAACATGATATGTGTGAGGCTATCCTTGACATAGGATTGCATGTCTCCACAAAAGGGAGTAGGGTTTATGCAGCTCTCCGGGGAATGCTTGATGGGGGCATGAATATCCCACACGACAAAGAATGCTTGCCAGACGAAGGACGTGTTTCTGGAAAGCATATTACGGATTATGCTGCTACGCTTCCAAAGGAACAATACCAAACTAGATTCAGTGGGTACATTAAAGCAGGGATAGAGCCTGCTTCTCTGGAGAAGTATGTTACCGCAACAAAAAAACATATTGAAGGAGCACGCCATGGAAAAGAATGAAACAGAAGAGCTTGTTGTACAGCCTGCAGCAGAACTTATAGCAGTTCCTGTTGCAGAGGAGGAAGTGGTTGTCCATGTCAAAACCAGCATCGACAAATGGCAGCCGAAGACCTCTCTTGGGAAAAAGATAAAGATGAGGGACATTACGGATGTAGATGTTATCTTCGATGCGGGCATGAAAATCCTTGAAGTGGAGATTGTTGATATGTTATTTCCAGACTTAAAGAATGAGCTCCTCCTGATAGGACAGGCAAAAGGAAAATTCGGCGGCGGCCAGCGTAGGGTCTTTAGGCAAACACAAAAAAAGACTAATGAAGGCAATAAACCGCACTTCGGCACATTAGCTGCTGTTGGTAATGAAAATGGCTTTATTGGTGTAGGCTATGGAAAGAGCAAGGAGACAGTTCCGTCTAGAGAAAAAGCAGTGCATAAAGCAAAACTTAATCTTGTCAAGATTCGTAGGGGATGCGGTTCATGGCAATGCGTCTGTAAAGAGCCACATTCCATACCCTATAAAGTAAGTGGCAGATGCGGGTCTGTTCGTATTTCCCTTTTACCTGCGCCAAAAGGAACAGGTCTTCGTATTGACAGGGAAGTTGCAAAAATATTACGCTTGGCTGGCATCCGCGATATATGGTCAGAGACCACTGGCCAGACAAGAACCAAAATAAATCTTATAGCAGCAACAATGAAGGCGCTCATGTCTGCACTACAGACGAAAGTTAAACCAGATGAAATGGAATTTCTCGGCGTCATGGATGGCAAGGTGAAAGCACAATGAGTCAGTTGGCTGCCATTAGGGTGCGAGGAGTGAATCGCATAAGCCACACAATGGAACGCACATTGCAGCAGCTCCACCTCTATCGCAAGAACTTTTGTGTAGTTGTACCTGATACGCTATCATTCCGGGGGATGCTCGCAAAAGTGAAAGATTATATTACCTACGGCCTTATAGATGATAGCACGCATAAAGCGCTCATCGAGAAGAAGGGAGAGAAATACAATGGGTTGGAAGAAGACAAGAAAGGAAAAATAACATACGATACCAGATATATAGAAATAGATAACAAGAAATATAAACCGTTCTTCCGCCTGCAACCGCCACGTGGAGGTTTTGAACGAAAGGGGACCAAAAAGGCCTTCGCAGTAGGGGGAGCATTAGGCTTCCGCGGAGAGAATATGAAGAAGTTACTAGAACGCATGATGTGATTATTATGGTTGTCAACAAACGAAGTAAAAACTCGAGGCATCGTGGATCAAAAACCCATGGATGGGGCGAAAAGAAAAAGCACCGTGGCTCTGGACACAGAGGCGGTGTTGGGAATGCAGGATCTGGCAAGAAAGCAGACTGCAAGAAACCTCGCTTCTGGAAAGACCCATATTATATGGGTAAATTTGGTTTTGTCAGGCAGAATACAGTATACATTTCAGATATCAATATCCGCACGCTCGAAAGTCGCTTGCAAACCCTTCTGTCACAGCAATTTGTACAAGAGAATGACGGAGCATATGTAGTTGACTTGCATAAGATGGGGTATGGTAAATTGTTGTCAAAAGGTAACGTTACAAGGAAATGGCAGATAACATGTAAGCAGGTGAGCGCCACAGCCAAGAAAAAAGTAGAGGACGCTGGTGGCACAGTAAGAACGCTACAAAAAGAGGTAGTGACAGAATAGGAGTAGAAGAACGCTCTGCTTAATGATGGATAACCTTCCTAAATTTTTATAACCTAAATATTTATAAAATAGGTGCGCCTTTGTTCAATCCATGATTTCATTCGACAAAATTGCGGGGTACTTACCAGAAGTTGCCGGAGCAAAAGGAAGAAGACTCTCATTTAAGGAAAAGGCAACGTGGACTTTGGTCACTTTGGTGTTGTTCTATCTCTTAGGAAGAATTCCATTATTCGGTCTTGGTGATAATGCACTGCAGCAATTCGAATATCTCTCAGTGATACTTGGCGCTGAATTTGGTTCTTTGATTTCACTGGGCATTGGTCCTCTTGTTACGGCATCTATTGTCTTGCAATTACTGACAGGTTCTGGTATTCTCAAATTCGAGCTGACAACCTCGGAAGGTAAACGCAAATTTCAGGCAGTACAGAAACTTTCATCTTTCTTCTTCATCCTTTTCGAAGCAAGCATCTACGTCCTGATGGGTGGTCTTGCACCTGCCAGCACATATGCTGGAACAAGCATTTACACGCAACTGCAGCTCATGCTTATACTTCAGCTATTCATAGGTGGTTTGCTTATCATGTTCATGGATGAAGTTGTTAGCAAGTGGGGTTTCGGCTCAGGGATAAGTTTATTCATAGCAGCTGGCGTCAGCCAAAGTATTTTTATAAGAGCATTTAGCTGGACAGCATCTCCCAGCAATCCGGACATATCTACCGGAGCTGTCTGGGCTTTTTTCCAGTCTCTGGGCACCAGCAACCTCAGCGAGTCAGCATTGCTCCTTTCAAGTATTATTGCCACAGTGGCTGTTTTCGCAATAGCCGTCTATGCTCAGGGAATGAAAGTAGAGATCCCATTGTCTTTCGGAAGAATCCGTGGACATGGCATCAGATGGCCGCTTAGCTTTATCTACACATCAAACATCCCCGTTATCCTCGTCTCTGCATTGATAGCAAACATTCAGCTCTGGGCGAGACTCCTGCAGAACTGGGGATACCCTGTCTTAGGTACCTTTGCCGGAAACTCTCCTGCTTCTGGCTTGGTGTCATGGATTTATGCACCACCCATTATGCAAAAGATAATTACAATGAGTTTAACCCCTCCTGATATTTTACAGGCACTTTTCTACGTTTGCTTTATGATGATTGGAGCAGTTATCTTCTCATACTTTTGGGTCCAGACAGCCGGCATGGATTCACGCAGTCAGGCAAAGCAGATGATATCTTCAGGACTGCAAATCCCGGGTTTCAGACGTGATGAGAGAATCTTAGAGCATCTTTTGGATAGGTACATTGGTCCTTTAACAATCATGGGCGCACTATCTGTAGGGTTCTTGGCAGCATTCGCAGACATTACTGGTGCTTTAGTGCATGGGACCAGTCTATTACTTACAGTAATGATCGTATACAAGTTATATGAGGATATAGCAAAACAACATATGATGGATATGCACCCGTTGATGCGACGCTTCATGGAGTAAGAATGGTATTTATTGACGTATTTCTGGCACCTTTATTGGGCTGGCCACAGCTGGCAGCGCTTCTTGTTATTGCATTCTGTGTGTCTATTATAATGACATTAGTGTACAAATGGATGACGGATCAGACAGTAATGAAAACGCTTCGCGATGAGTTGAAGAGCTATCAGAAACAGATGAAGGAAACAAAAGATACAGATCATATGCTTGCACTGCAAAAGAAAGCGATGGATGCGAATATGCAGTATCTTCTCAAGTCACTCAAGCCAACATTACTTACAATGCTGCCTGTGCTGCTGATATTTGGCTGGCTTTCTGCACATTTTGCATATGAACCATTATACCCTGATAAGGAATTCTCTATCATCGCACATGTACATGATGGTATAATGGGAAAAATTGTGCTTGAAGCACCAGAATTGATTGTTGACCAGCCAGAAAAGGAGATTGCTAATGGTCAAGCAGTATGGAAAGTGAAAGGCAAAGCTGGTGATTTTGTTATCACATTTAAGGCCAAAGACCACGAGTATGAAAAAGATATTGTAATATCAACTGAACAGCGTTATGCAATACCAGAGAAGAAGATCAGTGATAATATACTGGAGATAATAGAAGTCCCTATGCAGAAACTAGTCGTTCTTAACCTATTTGGATGGAAGCTGGGATGGCTCGGGACATACATCCTTTTCTCACTTATTTTTAGCATAACGCTGAGAAAGTTACTTGATGTTCAGTGATGATTAACATATCAACTGGTGTTTATTTCTCTCTGAACAAAGTCACTGAACCGCCTGACCGTAAAACGATGACATGATTGATTTCTTTATATCCAGTCAATTGAGTTGAATCTGGAACAATGTCACAATACCTCCTTACGTCTTCACACGCATCCTTCACGAGCTTGTCAATGGTTTGGTACTTGCTTCTGTAGCCCCCATTATCGATATAACTCCAGTTGCCATTTTCTTTAACAACGCACAGTGCATGCCCTCCCTTCTTGTTTTTATGATAGCATGCAATAATCTTGGCTTCATGCCCATGAAATCGTAACCAATCAACAGCAAGAGCAGCATAATCTTCACAATCTCCACCGCCGCGCAGATAGGTGTCAACAGGATTATACATATAGTCATTATACACCTGTTTTTTCTGTCCGAGGTAATTTGTATATTCTCCTGCCTCATCAGGAATATATCGAAGATACTTCTTTATGAAAAGGTTGACAGCAGCAGGTGTCTTTGTTTCTTGTTTTAGCAAGGTGTATGTTGCCACTGTTCTCCTGAGTAGGGGTGTATCTCCATACAGTGGCAATGCAGATGATAATAAGGCAACTAAAGTAAAAGCTTTCATGGAGCAGGAAATTAATAAGATATATATGAAGTTTTACGGAATATTTATAAATTAACTGCAAATCCACCAATCATATGAAATATCCAAAGAAATCACGTTCACTCCGTAGGATTGCGCGCAGAACTCCTGGAGGGAGAAATGTAATTCACCTTGAGCCCCGCAAAGCTGGAAAAGCACACTGTGCACAATGCAAGCACACGCTAAACGGCATCCACAATTATGGTGCTAAGTCAGAAAAAAAAACTGCACGGCCATTTGGTGGTTATTTGTGCAGCGCATGCATGAGAAAAGTATTCGTAGGACAAGCGAGAGGTAAACATGTTTGAAATAGGCAGAATATGCATTAAGATAGCTGGACGTGATGCCGGACAGAAGTGTGTTATAGTTGATACGATTGATAAGGACTATGCACTCATAGACGGCCAGACGCGAAGGAAGCGGTGCAACATAGATCATCTTGAACCGCTACAGCAAGTTATTTCTCTTTCTAAAAATGCTGCCCATGAAGAAGTAGCAAAAGCGTTCTCCGATGGAGGAATACCATTGTCCACTTCAAAAGCAAAAGCAGCTGGCCCAAAACCAAGAAGACAAAGAAAAGCTGCTGCTGCGTAAAATGACGCAATGCGAACTCTGTGGAAAAGAAGAAAATCTGGCTAGAGCGAAGATTGAAGGGACGTTGCTCAACGTATGCACAAAATGTGCTGTATTTGGAGAGCTTATATCCACTCCTAAACCAATCGCAAGACCTGTACACTCGGAAAGGAAGAAAGACATTTTTATCATTACGCCGGACTACGCCCCGCTCATAAGAAAAGCTCGTGAACAAGCTGGTTTAAAGCAGGATGAGTTAGCTAGCCGTTTGCATGAGAAGGCATCTCTTCTCCAGAAAATGGAGGTAGGGGATATTGCGCCCAGCATGGCATTGGCAAAAAAACTGGAAGATTTTTTCCGTATTAAGCTTATTATACCTTATACCGAGGAATCTCGAGAAACCAAAAAGGGAGCAAACACAGAACTTACAATAGGAGATATTCTGCTTAAGAAGTAGATGTGGATAGTATCAATGGTTTCCACAAAACGTCAGGTTTGATGTTTGACACAGTTTGTCTAGAATAAACCTTTTATCTTGCATGCCGCAGTATTTCTGAGTTCCTATCACTATACAAGGATAAGCATCAATGGCATAATATTCTGTCATCAGCGTTATAGTGGTAAGGTTTAGGTCTGTGTCGAATGAGAATATTGAAACTTCCTTTTCTGCAGCTTTCTTTATGTCAGTGAGTACAAACGATTGGTCATCGCATTTCTTGCAGTCTTCTGAATTTTTATAGAAGAATGAGACGATTGCCTGATTATAGTTGCAATGTTTCTTAATCTTGGAAAGGAGCATGAGATAAAACACCTCATTTTCATTAAAGGTTTTCTTCTCCTGAAGATAAAATGGGTCTTTTTGAAATTCCTCTCCCGCAACACGATATTGGTCTATTTTCATTCCCAGATCCCATACTGACTTGTCAAGCTTCTGCAATTTACTCTTAAATGCCAGACAAGCCATAGCATCTCCATAGATTTCTGACATGAGCATGAATGTCTGCATTTCATTTAGATTGTTATACATGTCAGAGCCCATCTGATTAATCCTCGCTTCACGCTTGCCAGAGAAATAGTCGCCAATTAAGATTATTGTAGAGAAGAGAAAGAGTGTGATTAGCAATGCAAAAATGAAAATTGCTTTTTTGATATTCATATTATCTCCACTTCACATTCTTACCGCGAAGGACTGCGAAGATTGCCCCAGACCAGAAGAGCTGATAAAGAAAGAACATGTAGGGAAACCCCAATAAGCCGACTTTTTTTTCCGAGAAGTGTTTACCTGTCATCTTCAGCCCGGCAACCATGATAAAGAGAGTAAACAGAAAAGCGAAGAAGCCAACAAGATATATCCTGCTTATAGCGAGAATATCAAAATGGAAATCGAATAGATGATCAAAGAAGTTATAGTTAGTATAGTGGTAATGCCAAAGCGTTTCAAGTAAACGTGATATCGTCAGATACGTTGAAGCATAGAACAATAACAGTCCAGATCCTACAAGAACATAATTAAACGGGGCAAAGTAACCAAAAACACCTAATTTTTTATTGAAGATGATATCACGATGCTGCAGCAGCGTTTGTATTGCCCCGGAATACCACCTTCTCCTCTGCACATAGATGCCTTTGAACGTATCTGGAGTTATTGTATAGACCTTGGCATGGTGACAATTTGCAATTGCATAGCCATGTTTGTGTATTCTATATGCAATCTCATGATCTTCTGTTATATTTTTCGGGTCAAAACATCCTATCTCATGAAGCATATTCCTTCTGTAAATGGAAAAAGGCCCGGGCGTCACAAAGACGCAATTATATATCGAGAACAGCTTGAGGAATAATGAAAGACCAATAATGTATTCGATATCAATTATCTTCTGTAGGATTGTCTTGGGGTTTTTCAGTTCGACAGAAACTGTCACAGCTCCAACATTGGCTTCATCAAAATAAGGTAGTGCTTTGGAGAATATGTCTGGCTCAACCACAGAGTCTGCGTCCATGCACGCTACAAACTCACCTTTTGCATGACTGATACCCTCATTGAGAGAGGCTGCTTTCCCCTTATTTTCTTTCCTATCAATAAAACTGAAACGCACATCATGCTCAATTGCTTTCCTGACAACTGTGCTTGTCCCATCTGAGCTCCCATCATTGACAACAATGAACTCTATTTTCGGGTAAACCACTTGCTGAAGCGAGACTATGGTCTCTGCTATTTTATGCTCTTCATTAAATGCAGGGACAATGACACTTACTGTTGGATAATGTGTCAATGGTTTCTTTTTCTCGTGCAGTCTGTCCTTATAGACAAACATCACTAATGATATCAGGACAACAAAATACGTTGAAAGAATGAAGACAATATACACTGCTGCATTATACACCACATTCATGAGACAAAAAAATCATACGCGTTTATAAACATTTCCCGGCATAAGTCAAGAGAACGGGGTGCCATTACCACTTATGAGGACGAGCGTCTGCAACGAGACAGAAGAAGTGACAAAGGATAATCTCCATCATAAGAAAGTCACTCTACGGACTAACAACGCCTGCGAGCAGAGGTGTAATGGAGAGCAAGACTGTTTACAAAACCAAAATTTAAGACACTTTCCATATCTCTACCCCTTTCTCATCATAAACTTTCCTGAACATCTCCTTATTGTTAAAGAGAAATTGCAACCCTTCATCCTCTTTTGTCCAGATAGAGTGCTTCACCTCTTTGTCCAGCCATATGTACTTTATCTGATATGTTTGTAATAAGTCACGCGTTCTTGCCATATTCCGTGAATAAAAAATACTATTGACATCAACAGAGTGAAGCGGAGTCGCGAGAGCATGTCGCTTCCCAAAATATTCCAACCAGAACCCTCGTGAGGGAGCAGAGAGTATTATGCTTTCTGGTTGCGTATACTGAGCTAGCCATAGTGCACCTTCCTGGATAGAGACGTCTGGAAGCGCATGGCTAAGCCTATTTGCATACGAGAGGAAAGAAAACAGAATTCCACAGATGAGCACAAGCAGTGTAAGCCGCTTAATGAGTGGACTTTCCCACGAAGTATTTTGCAACGATAATATCCCCTGAGCAGTAAAATAGGCAAAAACAAAATTAGCATAAAATGCAGCACTACTGCCAAAAAAGAACCACGCCGAGACAGAAAGAATAAACAGGATATATTTCCCAAGATGGACATATTTTTCTGCCCAGAGATGGTACAACCCCAAAAAAAGCAAGACCACCACAAAAATACCAATCCCAACATCAGCTCCTAAATCTGTAACAATTGAAGAGAGGACTGTTTCTGGAAAAGGATCAAACCTCCATGAGTGAACGAACAAAGCAAATATCAGCAGTACCACCATGATTCCTTTTGGAAAATAGCCTTTCTCATGCCAATAAAAAGTGAACAAGATGATGAGGATGAAAAGACTAAAAATACTTTGCCAGATAGCCAGTACAAAAAATGGAAGGCTCCACCATTCGCTTCTGAGAAAAATAAAAATCCCGGCTGCCAATAAGAACACACTGAACCCTTCTTGTACTAAAGAGCTACTTGCAAAAACTGATATAGGCGAGGCAATGAGCATCAGCAGTGTGAAAAACCGTAGCTTTATGGATACCCCCATTTCCTTTAAGATGGCATAAAATAACGCAGAGGAACTGCCAAACAGAATAAGTGGCAGAATGAATGCAGCAGAAGATGAAAATACCATGATAAAGCCAGCCAGCAACAGATGGAACGGTGTAAAAGGAACAGGAAAATGATATATCTCATCGAGACTAAATGGTCCTTTTGTCAGATACCTTTCTGCTATGCGAAGATGATGATACGGAATATCTCCAGGAGGTAGTGTATTAGTAAAACGAAGTATAGGGACAAGAAGCAGGAACAAAAAGGCAATACTTATCCAGAGGATAGCCCGGTTTTCTTTCATAATGCCTTCACCGTGCATAACACTTTATAGATACGAACATCATTTTTCTCATAGATTTTGGTAAAACAATTCTCATCCGTGGTATAAACTAATTCAGAAAGACTATATTGTTTTTGCGCATTGGGACTGAAAAGAATGTAATTCACCCCGTATTTACTCAGGAGTGTAACAGCAGTAATTTCAGACGCTGTCTGAAAGAGCTGGGTAATATCGTTTGCTCTCTGTTCTATAGCAGGTATGAGCAGAAATTGTGAATCCCAGACATTTTTCCTCACTGCTACTGCAGTAATTATGTCTCCTTCTTCCACGGTTCCAAGCACTGTCTCTTGCGGTTGTGAATACTCACCCAGCCAACCGAGCGCATCAACCAACTCCTGTGATGGGTGATTATTCTCCTTAGGAAAAGCAAAAAGTGAAATGACGAAGAGCATACAAAAAAGCATGACAGAGACGCGTTTATAATCTGCCAGCTTTGTCTTTTCTATGTAGTCCAAAGCGAGACAAAAATACTTGCCGCTCAAGATGAATAAAAAAATACCAAGATAAAGCGATCCGACTATTGGCTCCAAAAGCTTAAACGAGAGAAGCATGAAAAAGAATAACACAAATCCGATAATCACATACCACTCCCACTCCCCTTTAGTAAATGTATATTTATAAACAATATATGTTCCGAAGATGATGGGGAGGATCCCTATTGAGGCAAAAGAAGAAATAACCGATATTGGCTCAAAATAAGCATTGAGGACTGCTGAGGGGATGTTCTGCCAAATCAGTGCAAGACCGTGTACTAAGAATGCTTTCTTGTAGAGAAGAAAAAGCAGCCATAATGTATAAATCGTATCGAAAAGAATCACTTCTCTTTCTATTTTTCTTGGTGCTAACCCCTGGACAATAGAGATAATCCAGTAGAAGAACAGCCCGCCAATGAGGAACAGCGCGCTGAGGTGGACAAATGGAAAAACTGCGATAAGCACCAGCAGAACAGGCAGATGAGCGACATTGTCACAAACAAGAAAATAGCAATAAATGCAGGCTAGCAGGAATGGCAGCGCAAGTGTATGTGGAGAGAGTGTAGAAACTGTTGCAGTGAGGAATAAAGGAAATAACCCGGTGACAAACGCACTAAAAAGCGCAACTCCTTCGTGACGAGTCAGGCGACGAAGAATCAGAAAGACAAAAAGCGATGTTACCACAGCAAGAACATTGGGGACCACCTTTGCCACCCACCAGATAGGAAAAATGGAACCGAATAGTGCAAGAATATATGGAAAAAGCGGTGAAAATACTAATTGTCTGCCCCCATAACTTAAAGGATCTTGATAGAGCGGAAAAAAATATGTGAGAATGTACGTAACCTGTCTGAGCATTGCATACCCCCCATAAGCAAATGTAGATGATTGAAATGCAATAAACAGCCTTATGACTAAGACAACGGAAAGTAGGCCTACTAATAAGTAGTATTTTTTTCTCCACATAGTACTAAAAGAAGACTAACGCTATATATACCTTTCCGGTAGAAAACACTTAAATTTCATTGACCCCATTGTGAGCGTTTTCACCTTGTGCAAAAGAATTAAAAGGTGCTTTGGTGTACCGCTATAAATGGTGGAAACTGGCAAGATAGCAACAGGCTCTGACGTGCTTGATGCACTGCTGGAAGGTGGATTTGATGATGATGTCATTACAACCCTCTACGGTCCTTCCAGCAGTGGTAAAACGTGCTTTTGTTTACAGGCTGCTTTGGCTGTTGCGAAAGGGAGAAAGGTATTTTATATTGATACAGAAGGTGGTTTTTCACCAATCAGGGCATTACAACTCAGCAACAACGACAAGAAAACATGGGAAAAAGTAATTTTGTTTTCACCAACCTCTTTTGAAGAGCAGCATACGCTTGTGACGCAGGTAAGCGAAATGATCAATGACAAAGTAGGCTTGGTTATCCTTGATTCTATCGCAATGCTGTACCGTTTGGAGATGCATAAGGCAGATGATATCCACCCGGTTAATCGAAAACTTGCATTGCAGCTTGGCACGCTCAATGAGATAACGAGAAAACACCACATTCCTGTGCTTATCACCAACCAAGTCTATGCACATTTTGATGATAACAACATCAGAATGGTAGGTGGAGATTTACTAAAATACAGCAGCAAATGCCTTATTGAGTTGCATAAAAATGACACGCGACGCAAAGCGATTCTCCATAAGCATCGCTCATTACCTCTAAAGGAAGCTAGCTTTGAGATAAAGAGAGAAGGAACGATAATTAGTAAGTAACAGTGATTGAGTAAGTAACAGTGATTGCTTCTTGACGAGTTACTTCTTGACTGCGTCTTCTATCTCTTTATACAAGACAATGATGTCTTTGTACACACTTGTCTGTTCATGTTTCTTTAACTTTGTATAAATGCGTCGCAGTGCTGCATAAGAACGTTTTGCTTCAGTGACATTCCCTGCATCAAGAGCTTTGTAGACATCTTGAATAAGAGAATTGATGCGAGCAAACGTGGCTGATGAAGAATATGTAGGAGATTGTTTATAGTAACTCCAGAGATATACAATCAGTAAAGTCAACAGAAGGCTGATAACTATAAGAGATACTATAATGTTTGACGTTACTTCTGCTCCAGCTGACGGTTTTTCACGAACCGCTTCCTTTAGGGTGATTCCTGTAAGGTAATAGCATAACTCAATCGCGCTTTTTGCAAACGCTTCTCCCTGCTCGAACTTACCATCTATCACCTCTGCTTGTGCCTGGTCAATAAGATCCTTCATGACAATACATTCCGGATGCTGGGCAAGTAACTGGTAGCTCAGTTCAAGATTTGTTAATAACCGTGTCTTTTGTTTGATGATTTGCTTATCCGGGGCAGTTACCGTAACATACATAATTTGTGTACGCTCACGTTTTGGCTTTTTGGATGCTATCAGTAGCTTGACAGCATATTCCCCCGGCTCTACTTCTTTCGAACCTTTTGTAACAACAGATACTGTTAGTTTTTGTGATTTTCCTTTTGCTAACAACGGAATGGATGATGGCTCAACCGTAACAGCAAGAGCCTGTGCAGAAGCAAACCCCGTAAAGAGTGCGATAGCATGACCAGTTGCCTTCTGTCCAGCCCCCTTAGTAACAGAATTTGTTGCACTAACACTGATAGAAACGTCCTCCATATCTGTCTTTTCATTGTTGGTAATGTAAACAGGAACACTAAGATGATTACCTGATGTAACTGAGAGCGCTGCAGGAGCAGTTATCCCAATGGCAGCCACACCAGCTTTTTGTGCTGAAGATGAGAGCGCTGCAGGCGCAGTTATCCCAATAGCAGCCACACCAGCTTGTTGTGCTTGTTGTGCTGAAGAAGGTTTGCCGCCACTTTTATCACCAACTCCTCCACCACCACTCTCTTTTATGATTGTTGTCGTTGTTGTTGTTGGAATTTCAATTTTACATGTACTACTGCATCCATCTCCAGATACCACATTCCCATCATCACATGTCTCTCCAATTTCAACAAATCCATTCCCACAAACTGGTCTTGTGACGTTAATTGAAAGCGTAGTGGAATTTTGCTCACAAAAATTTTGAATAGTAATCTCAGCATTTTGCATGCCTACCTCGGTTAAATCTGGAGAAAATGTAATGATACCCGTTGTTTTTCCTATCTGAAAAAGAGAAGTATTATCAGTAAAGGTGATATTATCAGCATCATTCGTTATATCGAGATCACAGAAATAGAGCTTTCCGACAGTAACATTATCTGCACAACCGAGGGGATAAATAAACTGTGGTTTACCACCAAAGCATACACTCACTGTAGCTGTAGTACCTCTTCCAGTAGCTCCGTAATCAAGTAAAACATAACTCTGCATAACAAGAAGAACTGCATAGACTGCCAAAAGAACAAAGACTACCTCTTTAGGAATGTCTTTCATTGAATAAAGAGAGGATGTACGTCTATTTAAATTTAGACTTTTAGAAAGTAAATGATTAATTTTCCCGTATAATTCCCAACAGACACAGTGATTGGTGGTCGTGCTTCCACCATAAAAATACGTTCTTCACCGGACTTGAGCAAATACCCATTATCCGGAACAACCACATACTTTCCAGCAGCTCCTTTTGCTTCAAAGAGAACACGTGTTGGTACTTTAAGTGTATTCTTCAGCTTAATTTGTCGTGCTGAACTGTCTCCTACAGAGAGGGTACCAAAATAGATTTTGTCATTCTCAACATTCAATCCAGCATGCTGCTGTTCACTTACGATATTAAGACTGACATCATATTCAAGAACCTGGTGATAAGTACTAAAAGTTTTAACAAGTGCTACTATTCCACCTGCTAACAAGATGAATGAAAAAAGTAATATGGAAAAAGTGATTTTGCGCATTTATGAAAACATCCTTTTGTTTCTATACTTCTATACTTAAATAATAATGGGGATATTTATATATTTTACTAATGCTTGAGACACTAAACTGATCCCGTGATTTTTGCCCATAGGTAGCAGCATTTCTTTAAAAATGAACCAACCATAATTTCCAGTAAATATTTTTTCCTCATCACTGACTGAAAAACTAGAAAAACTTCTCTCAAAAAGAGAGTATCTTCTACCATCAACGCAACCACCAATTATGGAAAAGATTTACGACGGCGGGAACGCCAAAAATAATATCCCCACCAAACTCAGTACTTCCGTCAATGCTGTTCTGGAAAACAACTTCTGTCCATTCCACTCTGCCTGACAAGTAGCAAGTTCTCTGTCGACCGCAGCTTTGCTGCGAAAATCCTTTTTCTCCGTCTTAGCCAATGTTGCTGCAAAGTAATGTTCTATGCCGTTCGTCGTAGGTTGAACTCTAGAGTCACGCTGGAACAGCGTTAATTTATCCCAATTATCGTCGATATATCTGATACGTTTCCGTAATATTTTTGGGTAAAGTTGACTCTGGTGCTTTATGACTGCAAACTTTTCTTCTGATTCCTCGAGACTTCTTCTCGGAATAAGCTGATGTTTTCTTCTTCTCTCTTTCTTGAGTGTCTTGACAAACTCACTAAACTCTTTGCGCAGCAAACGTTCTATATCACGATTGCTTTTATCGTCGTATGCCCTCATACTATCGAGCTTCTTCAGAAGCTCTTGAAGCTTATCAAGCTCCAGTGAGTGGTCAAAAAATATGTTGAAGATTTCATAGACTTTACGAAGTTCTACAAGGGGGATATTTTTTCCAAACTCATCACGTATTTCTTTCCAAATGAGTTTATAGAGATGAAAAATGCACCATTGGATTTGCGCTTTGGGATAAAGTTCTCGAATAATTTCAGGATACTCTTTTCTCATATCAACGATAAAAGCATCCACTGGTAACTCTTGGAGCGCTTCCTCAAGTACATTTTTGATGGTATCCTTTTGTGCATTTTCAGTTTGTTTATCGAGAATAGTATTGCCTGTTACAGCATCTTTGATTGCCAGCCGGCAGACCTCCTTGCTATTAACGTGCAGGAACTGCTCGTCATAATAATAGACTCCGGAAGCACATGAAATAAGGGGCTCCAGCGGCCCCTTATAATCCCCAGCAACCTTTCGCCTCCCTCACTCGGTAACTCCTTCGGAGATTACCGTATCTCGGTCGGCGACGAAACTACCAATGCTTTTCT
>JAHFLT010000016.1 GCA_023264635.1 Candidatus Woesearchaeota archaeon
AAACAACAAGTTTTACGCTATTTAGGAACGGCAAACAACATCTATGAACATTATCTAGAATCTGACAGCAAAGCAAAGGGATAACTTATTCTATCTTGTGTCAATTTCCGCGCAAAGCCGGATATCTAACACCCATCGAAAAGTGGAATAAGCTAAAGTGTGCAAATAATGCGGTTTAAGTCAGTCAGTCCCGCGAGTTCCGCAACCTTTTAATATTAGTAACGTATAGGTGATAACTTGAGGTGGTTATACATGAATACCATAAAAACAGTTGGTTTGGTTGCAGTCCTTGCAGCAGGCATGGGGGCAACAGATGCTACTGCAGACCATAGGGATCGCGGACATCATAGACCGCGCATAAATATAATCTTGGGCGGGCCAGATGGGCTGTGCATTAACCCATATGCACCGTACTATATTCAGGATCCGTATGCACCGTATGGAGGATATCCCGGTTATGGCTACCCACCCTACGGACCTTATGGACAATATGGAGTAGAAATCCCATTAGGAAGGGATATGAGGATACACATCAATGATGGAAGGCATCATAACCCACCGTATTATGGTCCGTATTACCCGTATGGTAATCCATACTGTTATTGAGGAGTATTGAGATTATTTTTTTTTTTGTAAATACAGTATGAATGTACTCTTTCTTCTCCTGGAACGTCTGAATAAATGCAGCAAGTAGCTGTGTTGCTCCTGTAATAAACAGAGCATTAGCAAGTTCTCTTTTTGATATCGCTTTAGTATCCTTTTTTATTTTCTCTCCAATCCCGACAGAAGAATAAGCGCAAAAAGATTGAACGTCACCATCAGCACAAATGACAGCGCAACATACATCGTCGTGCTCTTTAGGAGATTCTTTCCAAGCTGATAGCGCTCATTAACTTTGTCTGTGCCATTTTGCACACCATTAACCAGAATCGTTAGGATATACACAATCTGCACAACATACAAACCCACGATGAGCTGGAAATAGAACGTTGGTGCTCCATCCCCAATAATATCTGAGAAGTTTGAAAGTGCCGTCGTGGTTCCAGCCTCTTGTCCTTTTGATACCCCTTCAATAAGCCCCCTTAATCTATTGAGGATTGTTGTGACCATGGCCGTTATGCCGATGACAATGCCAGCTATCGATGGCACAAGAAACTTAATCTGCGAGTCCATAGAAGATGTTGTTTCTGCCAATAAGTCTTTAAGTCGCTCATCAACCTTGTGAATCTCCTTGATGTATTGGGATACGGATATCAGCGCCTGTGCTGCAATGAGTGGTCCTTTCCGAACAGACTGAATCAAGACCTTCATCGAAGAACTGATGAGATTAGAAGGGAAATAAACCAATGCACCCACTTTGCGGTCAAAGATTGCATTCTCTACGTTCATTCCTAAGCGAGTGATATTCTGTGAAACAAGCTCCATAAATTGACCAGAAACAGTACCTTGCATAGAGCCTGCAACCTTGCCAAATGCTATCTCTGTCGGCAAGCCGTCACCAAGTCTGTTACCAAGCTGGAACAATGCAGAGGCAAACTCAAGTTCAAGTTGCTTTGTCTTTTCGCGTATTGTGATAAGTCTCTGCGAACGTAACTTGTAGTATATTCCTATAGAGAATGCCAGTCCTAATATTCCCAATAAGCTAAGGATGGCAGCTCCCATGCCATAAGGTCCGATAAGAGTTCCTTGCAGTGGAGGAGTTCTTGACGCACTCACGTGATAATCAAGAAGACACACATCACGTTCGCCTGCAACGCTTGTACATAAATCAAAATCTGGATTGCCATGAATAGCCATAAATTGATGGATGAGTATGGGTGATGCGCCAATAAGGAGTGAGAGAATACCAATTCCCATAGCGATGAACAACGGGGCGATAACATATTCCTTACCACTAAGTTTAAGGACCATATTGCCATATTTCGCTAGCTCGGGATTGCTCTCTTCCATTTCTGTTTGACCATACCCCGTAGGACGCGTAGAAAGGATATATCTCCCAAAGAAAGCGACGCAGACTGGTAATAAAATATTATAAAGCGAAGAAATAATCATAATCAACAATAATGGTGATGCCTTCTCTGTCAAGAAGCTCACAACCAGTGGTAATATCACAAGCCCAAGTACAGGCAGAATGATACCCAGCATATTCAGCGTCGTGAATGGACTGCGAAGCGCCTGTGCAAAATGCAACATCTTTTCATATGTTCCATCAAGAATGACCTCGAGCGATTTCTCAAGCATCGCAAGCCTTCTTGTTTCTGTCCCCTCATAAAGTGACCCTTCCACAAGATGCATTGCCTCGATGAATTCGGTATTATATTTTCTCCATATCTCCAGATAATCGTCCAGAGATTCCTTTAGCGTTGAGAATGTATTTGTCTCGATGTTCCACAACACACGCTTGAAATCCAATGATAATGGTGGTGCAAGGTGGTCAGCTGCAAACCTGATGGCTCCCTCGAGATTAGACGTGTGGCGCATAAAGGTCACCACATAAAATACAGACAAGACCATCTGATTGCTTGCCTTTAGTCGCCAACCATTTGCTATGAATTCAGGGACTTTCATCAGGAGAAAGAACATGATAACGCCAAATATCAATGAGAAGAAGACGGGGAACAAATTAGGTTCAGGAAGGACGAAGAGGGTGATGAAATAACCAACGATAGAACCTATAAGCCATGTAATAAGCATAGCTACTAACGCAAAACTCAATACTCCTGAGGGTGTAGTCTCTATATGCGCCACTTTTAATGATTCTTCATAAATAGCCTGTTTTTTTTGATTGGGTGCAACCTTAACGAATTTCTCGCTGAACTGGCACGCCTTTTCATAGAATGACAAATGCTTTGGCATATATTCGCGCTTGAATGCAAGGTATTCTTCTGAGAAGAGTTTGCCCTTAGGGGTTTCTACAGCTATCTGAAACTCTTCATTTAACCGTTGCTTATAGCGCTCAAGCAGGGAGCGCACCTCTTTTTTCTCCACATTATGTCAATGCTTACAGTTCTTATAAATCTTTTTAGGCGTAAGCTTTAAATAAACAGTATAATCACCACGCGGTAACAAAATGAAACCATTGCTTACGTTCATTGTACTTTTTTTGCTTGTACTGCCTGCAATTCATGCCAAAGTGGTCATCAATGAGATAATGTATAGTCCAGTTGGCAATGATGAGAACCTTGAATGGATTGAGCTGTATAATGATGGTGACTCTCCTGTTGGTGTCGCCAGCTATAAGATAGATGGGAATGACTTTGATGATGCTACCATGCAGCCGAGAGCTTTCCTTGTTGTTGCACGACAACTCAACGGCAATGAGAGCTTTGCCAGCGTCTATGGTAACAAAGATGGCACATGGAATACCAGTGACGACTTTGCTGCTGTCGATGGTAATTTCGTGCTGACGAACACGGGAAAAACAATTAACCTAACCGATAATACGGGAATGGTTATCGATTCCATTACTTATACTGGAGATTTGGCTAATGATAATGGCAAGACGCTTGAGAGAACAAATCCCCTCACTATCCTTTTCAGGGAAAGTACAACACCAGGCGGAACTCCGGGCACTAAGAATAGCATCTTTAATTCAGCACCATCAATTACTGTTTCTCCAGACAAGGCAAGTCTCATTCTTGGTGAAGATAAGACGCAACTGTTCACTGTTGCTGCAACTGATGCAGAGAATAATACTCTTACTTATCTGTGGACAGCAAACGGTACACCTGTTGGAACGACAAGTACATTTACACTTAATACAGCTCAATTACCTGTAGGCAAGTATATTATAGCAGTCGCAGTTTCTGATGGTGAATTCACCGCAAGGTATTCATGGAATGTGACCATCAGCAATGTACCTGTCTCAGCATACTTTAGTATTACCTATAATGCAAGCAATGGCATTGATAAGGCAACGAACGTTGTGTTTTCAAACTCTGCAGGCAGGATTGATTTCGGACAGCAACAGCTTGACTTGCGGGATGTCGTTGATGGTGATGCTGGTATCAAGATAATTCAAGATACTGTAGGAGTAGATTCCTCTTTGTTCCCTCACCTTTCGAAAGCAGCTACAGTGACATTATCGCTGGGCTTACAGAACCCGGTTATTGTAACGCATCTAAACTTTACTGGAACGCCCACTACACCATGCACACCATGCAGCATTGTGAACAAGACAGCAAATTCCATAACATTCACTGTTCCGTCATTTTCACAATATAAGGCAGTGGAATTCTCGACGATTTATGATTTATCTGTTCCATTAAGCATAACGCTTGAAGGAAGAAAAGGGCAGCAGGCTTCAACAAATTTTACCCTGAAAAATACAGGAGTGCAGCCGCAGACCAATGTCATGCTCACATTCACACCAGAAGGAGGGTATGATGGGAATCTATCTGCAGACAGCACAGGAAAGCAATTAGGACCATATACGCTGGCAAGTGGAGAAAGCAAGCAAGTGACACTAGCAACACAAATCACCTTCTCCCAGGACGTAAGGAGCACCAAGCTCGGCACGCTAACTGTAACCACGAATGAGCTTCCGAACAAGACAATACCTGTTATACTTTCGTTGCCATCAAAGCTCCAGCTATCAAAACTTGCCATAAAGGTTGATGATGAAACAAAGCGAACTATTTTTGATAGCAGCATTCTCAGCAGAGTCCATCCAGGATCTACACTTTCATTGGAGATGACACTCACAAATACCTATACCAGAAGTGAGAGTATAGATATCAGCGACATTTCTTTGGAAGGAGTCATCAAAGGCCTTGGAAAAGATGGCGATGATTTGGATGAGCATACGACCATAAACTCATTGCAAGCAGCGGATAATCTTAAAAAAAAATTCACCCTAACTATTCCTATTGATGCTGAAGACAAAACATATCAGCTGCTTATACAAGCAAAAGGAGTGGATGAATTTAATCAAGTCCATGTCGCAAAAGTTGTGTTGTCCATCGTTGTTGAGAAAGACCTGCATGATCTTCGTATCATGAAGTCTGAGGTAAGCCCTCAGCAAACATCATGCGGCCAGACAGCCTTGCTCGAGGTGCAAATCAAGAATGTAGGCAGGCATGATGAAGACAATGTGCGGCTCGAGGTTTCGAATCCTGACCTTGGACTGGCATTCGCAAAGGAACTCAAACTTACAGATGACAGCTCAAAAGAAAGCAGCGAGTACCTGTACAGCACGTCGCTTGAGCTACTCAATAAGCAAGGAAACTATCCCATTACAGTACGTATCTATCGCAATAATGTTCTCGATAAAGAGAACGTTGTTCAGCTCGGTGCAAAAAGGTGTGAAACTAAAACAGAGAAACATGGAGAAAGTGATCGTATCATGGTGAGCGAACCATTTGTCAAGAAAGGTGCTTTGTTGCCTAAGACACCACCAGCTAAACCAGTAGAATTACCATTAGAATATTACTATCTGCTCATTGGAGCGATAGCATTCGCATTCCTTGTTTACCTTCTTACAGAAGCGATGAAGCAAGATAAGTATTAAGACGTTAAGATAGGTATTAAGGTACTCTCCTCTTTCTATGTAGAACTCTCCTACCCTCTATTCAGAAAACTCTCCTACTCTCTACTCTGAATATTCAGTAGAAAATAGTCAGTATTCTCTATGAGGAATATTCAAAACTCGTCGCGAACCTTATCGAGGTTCTTCTTAAGACGTTTTGCAGCAGCCTGCATTGCTTTTGCTGGCTCGCCTTTCTTCATCTCAACAAAGAGCTGTGGCATTCCCAAAAGGGGATGATTTATTTTGTATGAAGCGAATTTGACATTTTCATCTTGTGCCAGTTCATCCTTTAGTGCATTACAGAATGTATGATTTTCACCAACGACATCAACAACCAATTTCTTATCTGTTTGTTCGACGATCTTCAGTTCCATGATAACCACCCTTGGTCTTGGGATTGTGTTTTGTTTATAAATGTTTATGACAAGTTAGGTCAGAAAAGTTCAGCTATTCTTTACCGCTTCGATTAGTTTTGTTTCATAATTCACTTTTAGTTCATTTAGTATTATTCATCATCTTTACCTTTCTTCTCTTTGCTTGCAAACCTGTGTGCAAGGTGTAATGGCTCTGGCAGCTTGTGCGGCGGGATACAGTTGTTTTTTACTAGTTCAACAGCAGCTTTCAGGTTGATTCTATAGCCGGGAGAGATAATAATGGGCTTGCTGAACTCGCGTGTCTGCACTACTGCGCCAACACGTGCATCATCAAAATAAACGTAGCCGTTTCTCGCTTCACCGCACAGCAGTTTATGGGCAATGCCTATTGTAGGAACATCTAGTACTAATCCAAGATGAGATGCAATGCCAATGCCTCTTGGGTGGCATATCCCGTGTCCTTTAACGAACATGATATCAGGACGCACAGTGAGTTTGTGATACGCCTCAATAGCTGCCGGTCCTTCTCTATAGAAAATGAAAGAAGGGATATAAGGTAATTCTTCAGGTAGAGAAACTGTCTGCTGATCTACTATTTTCTCCTCTTTGGTATCATACACAACAATGCTGCAAATGATGTACTTGTCTCCATTGACAAAGTCGCAGCCGCCAAGTATGTCAGCTCTCTCAAATTCGGGTTTTGTGTTAATGCCCCTCGCGAGCTTCAATTGCTCTTTTTTCAGCTTTTCTGCATCAAAATACATTGTGTCCTCCTTTTCACTGGTTGGAAAATAGTGACCAGTATTTAAATGTTTTTATTTGTAACTACTGTTTAGTAATTAAGAAAAAGTTTATAAGACGGGGTCCCTCTTTTTGTATAATGAACCGTTTACATAAGGCAATCGCGCTTTCAGTCGCATTCTCTACGCTGTTGAGCTTCCTTTCGTTTCTTGTCCAAAGCAGGGCAAATAAAAGTGTCAACCACTGCAGTTATCTCGATCCGGTGACTATTGATGTTTTTGCATTTGCAGCTGCTCTCTTTCTTGTTGTAGAAGGTTTCTACAGCATCGTGGCATCTAAAGGGGACTCACTAAAAAAACACATGCTGAGAGCAATAAGAATCTCCTTTGGATGCGCTATCATCACATTGCATATCATGCAGGTGCTGCACAAGATTTAGGTCATGCGTGTGACAGCGTCAAATGCAGGTGCATTTGGAAAATATTTTTTTGCTTTTCTGCATAACTCAGTAGATTTTACTTTGTCTTGTTGATATACAGCCACCATTGCAAGCCACAAATAGGCTGTTTCATTAGGTCCATATGAAAGCAGTCGTTTCGCTTCGCCAGTAATATGGTGTTCCAATTGTTGCCTTTTTTCAAGAAAGAGGGAGTTATTAGTATTCGCACATGCATCATAGAGCAATGCCAATGCAGGGAGCAGTTCCTGCTGTGCAAGGTGGAGTTGGACCAATGTATCAAAATATCGTATGCTTCTGTTGTTCATCTGAAGCGCTTTCGTGAGAATTTTTTTTGCACTATTAGTATCTCCCGATTTAGCTGCAGTAACCCCCAACGCATAATGTGTCTCTGCGTGTTCTGGATGCATCTTTATACTTTTCTCGAATAGTGCACGCGCCTGCTGCAGGTTATTCTCACCTAAAGCAATTTCCCCAAGATAATGATAGGGCATGAAACAGCGTTCATCATTTTTTGCAGCGCGTTCCAAAGCATCTTTTGCCTCTTTCAACATTCTTTTTTCGAAGTAAGCCACACCAGCTTCATAGAAAGGTTTCGGATGGTCTGGATATCGTGCACAGTCTTTTAGCGACAAAGAGAGATAATAATCATGTTTGCCTGCTCTCGACTCTTTCCCCCTTAGTGACCCATAGTGATGCAATACAAATGGTGCATCATTGATTGCCCCTTTATGTTCTTCAATAGAGTACCTGACACTCTCGTGCACTGCGAAGCGGTAGTGTATTTCCTTCCTGTTTTGGAACAGTTTGATTGCCTTTGTCAGGAGAAATCCAGAAAACCCCTTGATGGGCTGTTTCATTGCATGCCAGTTTGGTGCCTTTGAGTCATTCGAGTAATGCACTACAGGAATTCTATACCCCCATGCAGACTTGTCTTCAATGCACTGTCGTACAGCATCATGAGCAGAACTATCAAGCACATCATCAGCATCAGGCATGAAAATCCAGTCTCCTTTGGCAAGAGATATCGCAAAATTCCTCGCTTCTGAAAAGTCATCTATCCATTTGAAATTAAAAATGCTTGCGCCATTAGTCAGTGCAACTTCCGCAGTGTTATCACTGCTCCCAGTGTCTACAATAATGATTTCATCAACTATGCCTTTGAAAGATTGTAGGCATTCCACAAGAAAGCCTTCTTCATTTTTTACTATCATGCACAAGCTGAGCATAGAACGAGTAATTTCACTATTATTTAAAAACTGTTTGCTGGAGAATATAAAACAATTAAAATAGATAACAGCTGTCCATGATATGCAAGGCAAGAAACTGATTGTATTTGATCTGGATGGTACGTTGGCTGTGAGCAAATCACCAATGGATTTAGATATGTCCGGTTTGGTCAGTGAGTTGTTGAAGGCAAAAATGGTTGCAGTGATATCTGGTGGCTCATATATTCAATTTCAAACCCAGTTCCTGCAAAGCCTGCATTGCCCGGAACAATACTTACGGAATCTTTACTTGTTTCCGACATGCTCAACTAGCTTCTATCGCTATAATGACACATGGCAAAAAGTATATGCTGATTACCTTACCGTTGGTGAAAAAGAAAAGATTAAGACTGCATTTCAAAAAGCATTCATTGATAGTAACTATCACCACCCACAACAAACTTATGGGGATGTTTTGGAAGACCGAGAAACGCAGATGACTTTTTCTGCGTTAGGCCAAAGTGCACCTCTTGAGTTAAAACAGAAATGGGATCATGACAGAAAAAAAAGATTGGAACTGAAGATCGCTCTGGAGAAATACCTCCCCCAATTTGAGATTAGGATTGGAGGAACAACATCCTTAGACATTACAAGGAAAGGTATTGACAAAGGGTATGGAATTCAGGAGATCAGGAAACATCTTAATGTTATGATTAGTGATATTCTCTTTATTGGTGATGCACTGTTCGAAGGTGGAAATGATTACCCGGTGAAATTGGTTGGGGTTGATTGTATTAGTGTTTCTGGCCCAGAGGAAACAAAAGGCATCATCAGGAAAATAATTGGGTTATGAGTTGGTGATGAATAAAAAATAAGCCCCTGGGGAGACTTTCTCATTGGCGTTCGAAGGTATTATCTCCTTGAGCGCCAATATTTGAACTCCCGACCTGCGGTTCTTTCGATTGTGTTTACGAAACCGCCGCTCCGCCGCTAAGCTACAGGGGCATAAAATACTATGCCAATTTGGATATGATTTCTTTTTTTGTTGTGAAATGTTTCTGGCATTCGAAACAGATGCAGTGTATTTTTCCGTTTTCATCTTTCACATAAGTGCCCTTTATCTTCTTCAAAAATAATTCTGTAATGTTCTTCTTGCACAGCTCGCATTTCATGAGAATCAACAAAAGATATCCGATTTTTAAAGATGTCTGTTCCTCTATCCAACAGATATTCTATCCAACAAACAGATTATGTTTTTCCAACCCAGTTAATTCAGCCATAATGCGTTTTACAATCGCTTTCTTCGGGTCTGGTAATAGTTTTACGCGGTTCTTCATATCATCTAATGAATCGAATAACTTTTCTTCCCGTGCAGTCAGCACTTCCAGCGTATGTTTCTTGCCAAAGCCTGGAATCAGCTCGAGGGAATGCATTCTCATCGTCAATGGCTGCGCCTGGTTAAAGAAATTGATAAATTGCTTTTCATTCTTTTCTACAATTGTTGTTAAGATGAACTCAAGCTCCTTGCGTGCTGTCTCAGTAAGCCTATCTATTGTCAGCCTGCCTGCAATGTGGTGTATCTTCTCCCGTTTGCCCTCTCCTATATAGACTTCCTCATACGGTTGCAGAAATATATCCCCTTTGGGGATAAGTTCCAGAAGCAAGAAATACTCTTTTCCGACAGCCTGCGCTATTGCTGTTTTCTTATGTGATGGCCTTGTATCAAAAGGGTATCCATTAGGTAAGAAGTCCAAGATAATTGCAAGTTCCTCTTTAACTGGTTTCTTTTGATCCATCTTTCCATTATCATCATTATTATCAGTGTTCAGAACAAAGATATATAAAAACTTATTGCTTTGGGTAAAACTCATCAACCAAATCAATAATTTTCTTGAGGTTTTCTGCTGTGACAACTAACCCACTATTTTGCAAAAGTAGTTTGCAGTCGTTTGCGCTGCGTGGGAGAAGGTCAACAATCTTGACAATATGCTCAGGCTTCAATCGAGAAACACCTAAATCCGTAATCTTCTGCATTAACTCCTTTACATCCTTACTAGATAAAATGGTAATCGACTGAAGATACTCTTCGGTCTTATTCGCCCGGAAATTGAGTTCAGTTTCCTTTTCCTTGACGCACTGCAGCTTATGCTTAAGCTCTGCTAGGCAAAGTGGTCGTTCTTCAAGCAGCTGTGGTCTGACCATGAGTCACCTTCCGTAGATGGATGGGGTGCACTAAAAGATTTTTTTCTTTTCCGCCATCCCTTGTTTTGACATAGTAACATGATCCTTGTTTTCCGACTATTTCCCCATGCTTTCCATGGAAACGCGGATGATAAAGTCCTTTGTGAACAGAAGATTCTGCATTGAGAGTCACATTGTCTCCTGGAGTGAACTCCTGCATATACCTTGTGACAGACACTTTACCGCGCCTTCTGATATCCTTCATAAATTTATTTCGGGTCTTCCTTCTCGTGCCACCTTTTCGTGCTGACATAGTATGTTTGGGGAAAGCCCCTTTATATAAAGCTTTGCGCTACAAGAGACAATCTGGTTAGTCCGTGATTTCTGATTTTTCCTGAGCAATTATTTCCAGTGGACTTGCTGCTTCTGGCGGCACGATGACCACAAAGAAATGCCACAGCATTCCAAAGAAATTCGTTAAGAGTTTCTTGGACCAAAAAACGCAAAATCATTTTTTTGTTCTTGTGCAGGAAGCCTATGGCTTCTTTGCATTTCCCGTAGGGAGCACAAAGAAATCATTGTCAAATGATTTCTTGCGCAAGAAATGCTCCAAGCATTTCTTTGCTTCCCCTTTATCAGCACAAAATGGGCTACGGCTAAGGCTCGACCTTAGGCTGCTGAGCGCTTTTTTGGATGGAGTCTAAATACACGTTAGTTATTTAAAACAGGATCACCTGTTTGAGTGTGCTATGCGTGTAGATTACACTTCCTCATTCTGGCGTACAAGGCAACTGAGTGAACACATAAAGGGCAGTGCACCATCTGTTTTTGTTGGGAGGATGGGATATCCAAAAGTGTTAGTGGGCATTCTCACTCCCCCTGATGTCACGGGAGATGCATGGCTCTATGATGCACCAAGACATTGGGCTGTGCAAAATTATGCTATTCCTTCACTTTTAGAGTTGCGTGGGTCACTAGTAAATAGCCGCTTCTCATGTGGTGTGATGGAACAGAATATGTTTAGCGAGGTGTGCCAGGAAGTAGGGCTTGCGAGTAAGCCAGTGGGAGTTGAACTTGAGATGGAGCAGGCGCCGAAGCAAGCAATGTCCTTCTTCAAAGAAGCTGCGCCTTTCGGTCCTGTTGGTCAGCTAAAGAGCGCGATACTGACGGAAAACCCCCATATAGCTAGACCAGTAGACAAAGTATATTCAGATTCTGACTTGAAGGCTACAGAGGCCATTGTATACCTGTACAAAAAAGGATTTGATGAGGCTTTCCTGACAAAGCTGTTCAGTATCGGAGGTATGGGATTAGCGTATCAGCGCAAGCTTGTGCCTACTAGATGGACGATAACCGCAGTAGATGATACTTTAGGGAAATCAATTATTGAGGAAATAAAAAACTATCCTGACCATGATTGTACTGCATTTTACGGTAGCTATCTGGGTAATTATTATCTTATCCTCTTTTTGTCAGGCATCTGGAGTTATGAGTTGTTTGAATGTCCCGTCTCTGATGGCAAAATAATACACGTCAGTACAGATTACGAAGGCTATGATGGCAGAAAGTCGTATGCACAGGAATGTGCAGGAGGCTATTACACTGTACGACTGGCTGCTGCAGAAAAGCTATATGCTGCAAAGAGGCAGGCGAAAGTATTGGCAATACGCTTAGTTACTCACGAATACACTCATCCGATGGGTGTCTGGGTGACGAGAGAAGCCACAAGAAAAGCGCTTGCATCACAACCAGTTACATTCTCTTCCCCCGAGCTCGCGTTACGCTATGCTGAAGCAAAAATAAAAAAATATTTTGGTGTTGATGTGACGCCATTACTCAAGAAGAGTTCATTGGTAAGGGAACAAAAAGAGCAGAAAACGCTGGGAAGTTATTTTTCACAGGTTAAAATCCAATGACGTTATTTCTTTTCTGACGAGGTACTAATTGGATTATGGCATCAAGCAGCTCTTGTTGTGAGAGCAGTGGTTGATCTTGTCCAGATAATCGTATCTTGTCTATTCTCTTTTGGAGCACATCCTGAATGATATAGTTGATGTCCGCTCCGGTTTTCCCTTCACTTTTCCTTGCAAGTTCTTCCAGGTCTATACCTGAAAACAGTTTTTTTCCTGCACGCTCTTCTCGCTGCTGTAGGTGGATAAAAAAAATTTCTTTACGCCCCGGTAGATCTGGTGGTGACACACAGATAAGTTTATCAAAACGTCCTGGACGAAGCATTGCCTCATCAATTCCGTATTTTCCTTCTGATGGATTATATAAGTTTGTCGAACCCATAATAATCATATCCTTCTTGCTTGTCATGCCATCCATCTCTGTTAAAAAAATTGAAACAATCCTATTATCTTCTAAATCACTCCATTGTTTACCCTCCCGACGAGGAGGAGTCAATGTATCAATCTCATCAAAATACAAAATGACAGGGCCATCCACCTTTTTGCATTCCGTAAACAATTCCTTAAGAGCTTTTGGTGTTCCCATATGATAGCTTGAAAAAAAATCTCCGCAATCAACATTACGGAAATATGCTTTTGCTTCAGTCGCTAGAGCTCGAGCAATAAGTGTTTTGCCACATCCAGAAGAGCCATACAGGAGAATACCTCTCCCTAATTCCCCTCCTTCTTCATAGACCTTCGCGCTGTTTTGTAAGGCCCAGATAAGATACTCCAGCTCTTTCTTGATTTTTGGCAGACCACCGATATCACAAAGTCGAACACCTGATAAAATCTTTGCAGGCTCGACTATTTTACTTTCTTTTTTCGCTTCAGGAGGAGTTTCTTTATTTTGATATTTCTTTGCTCTTTCTATAACTTCTCCCGCAGCGATAGCAGGAAGTTTACCAGGTATTGTTTTTTTCGGGAAATAAAGTTTACGTGTATCCCACACCTTGACACTTTCTCCCTTCAGTGAAGCTGCTAGTCTTGTTTGTGCTAGTAATATCTGCAGCGATTGTCTGTTATCGGTAGTGCTACCTTTTTCATCCAAACATGCACCATATTCTATAACTGTTCTTGTCAGAGCAACTTCCAGTGCAGCCGATGCAGGTATTCCGAAACAATGAGAAAAAAGATACGTCTTCTCTTCGTCTATTGGACTTAGGAGTATTCCTGTCTCATACACACCCGTAGAAAACTGGAGTCGAACGCTATAACTTCCTTCGGCTTCTGCTGATGACACTATTGCATATGTTGTTGTATCCAATCCTTCTGCTTTTATCTGATCAATAACCTTTTCAAGAAACGATAAAATGAATGTATTCTCTGATGGTTGTTCTGCTTCTCGGATTGTTTGTTCCTCTCCTTTGCTTATGGACACTTCTACCCGCGCTTTTTTACTTTCCTCAGTTAATTTATTTTTCCTGGTGAACAAATCTAAAAGTTTCTCAAGCATGATAAATGAAGATTTATTCTCCTTTTTAAAAAGCTTTTTCCTGCTATTCTAATGCAGTGAATTTCTAATACAGTGAGTATATCATACCAGCTTCAGTTTTCCCGTTATAGTATCGAGTTTTTCTTCTTTATCAGGTCCAATTCCAACGCATGTCTTTGTACCAGGCGCTATAGTGGTCAAACCAGCATCACTGATCAATGCAACTGTCAGCTTTGCATCTTTTGCCTGCTGCAGAATAACAAGAAGCTCTTTTTCGTCTTTTACTTTGACAACAACCTTTTTCTGGCCTTCGAGATGCCAGTGCTTCACTTTATCCTGCTCGCTGCGCAAGACAGCTTCAACTGCAGCATGCGCTACCTGCCCAGAGAGTTTTCCCTTCGGCAGCTTGAGGTCATTCCTCACCACGATGACTTGTTTGTATGGCATACTCCTCTTCAGCTATTCTTTTATTCAGTTCTTCTTCTGCTTTTGTTTTTTATATAGTTACCGTTCTTAGATACCACTCTTCGGCTCTGTAGAAAGTCTCGCTCTCGCTCTCCATTGCACCTCAGCTCGCATGTGCTGTTAATCTGCAGAGTGACACAAAGGAGAACCGCTGTTCTCCTTGTGCAAGAAGCCTATGGCTTCTTTGCATTTCCCGGATGGAGCACAAAGAAATCTCGCAGATTTCTTGTGCAAGTTGCTTCGCAACTTTGCATCCCCTTTGTCACTTTTCCTGACTCTTGAAGGTGCTCGCCCTTAAGAGTGGCAATGGTACACTTTCTACAGAGCCCCACTCTTCGATACATTTAAATAATTTTGAGCTCTGACATTTTCGGTGAAGTGATATGGAGACAGCGATAAAATTAGGAGAACAGATAGAATTGTATGGGTTTGCATCCGTAGATAGGGGTGCGATGGCTATCCTGAGAAAAGTTATCGGCAATGCCGCACGAGGTTTTTCTGAGAAATACCCAACATTTCAGAAACTGACTATTACCTTACAGCAGGATAATCCATTGATGTTATCCGTGAAATTGGCGACTGCAGAAGAGACTAAACAAGCAACAGCAGATGGTCCTAACCTTTTTTTCACGCTGGACAAAGCGTTGAAACAGCTCTGATGCGCCTGTTTCTTTCCCTGGTCGTCATACTGCTTTTTTTGTACTCAATCCTCCCACCAATTTGGCCAAAGACGGATGATCATGTGTCTGCGCTTGTTTTTTTCTGCCCTGAAACAGATTGCATGGCGCTCTTCGAGGCAGCTGTGCATCAGGCAAAGAAAAGCATTCACTGTGCATTGTATGACTTATCTGACCAGCTGTTGCCGTCTTTTGATGGTCGTTCAATCGATATCTCTATTATCTATGACGTGAAAAATAAAGTATTGCCACGGCAATACCTTCATCCACGAAAAATCAGTGCTCTGAGCCATAACAAGTTTTGTGTTTTTGATGGGCAATATGTGTGGACAGGCAGCTTTAATCCAACAGGTAACAGGAACAGGAACGATGTGCTTCTCATCTCTTCACGCTATCTTGCTGCAAATTATGAGGCAGAATTCCAAGAGTTACGTGGTGGGAAACCAAGGCAAACTCCATATCCACACATAGTCTCAGATGTCATGTCGATGCAAAATGCATTCTGCCCGGAAGACCAATGTGAACAGAAAGTGCTTGATGCACTAAGTGAAGCGCAAAAATCAATAGACGTGATGGCGTACAGCTTCACTGACCCGACCATAGCCATGCTACTGTTGGCAAAAAAAGAGCAGGGAGTTAATGTCCGTGTTTTGCTTGAGGCAAGACAGGTTGGTGAGCGGTCTGTTTATACCATGTTGCGGCAACATGTTCCTGTGCAGGCAAGCAATCAGGAAGGATTATTGCACTATAAAGTATTCGTCATTGATAACGAGACGGTTATAACAGGCAGCGCTAACCCGACGAAGAACGGTTATGGTAATAACGATGAAAATATTCTTATACTTCATAATCCTCAGATAGCTTTACAGTACAGCCATCGTTTTGTAGAGGAAAGTCAGGAGAATCATGTCTCACTATTACGACAAAAAACAGGAGAGTAAAGAAAAAATAAAAGAAATACGAGCAGTGCTGCGCAACGCACTTTTCTCATTCCGCACAAGCAGCGGCGTTTTCTCAGGCAGGCGTGTCGATGCTGGCACAAGACTACTTATCAATACTTGCATTGTGCAGGATGGGTGGAGCGTGCTGGATCTTGGTTGCGGATATGGTGCAGTAGGAATTGTGCTGAAGAAACTGTATCCAACGCTTGATGTATTCATGATAGACATCAATGAGCGCGCTGTTGCCATCGCAGAAAAGAATGCTGTTCTCAATGGGGTAGCACCGCACATTGCGCAGGGACACATGTATGAGCCCGTGAAAGAGATGCTGTTTGATGCAATTATGCTTAATCCACCATATGTTGCTGGCAGAAAACTGATTGGTGATATGCTGGAAGGTGCTACAACCCATCTCAAAAAAGGTGGCTTATTGCACGTTGTTGCCCGGCATCAAAAAGGCGGCAAAACAATCAAACAAAAAATGCTTCATCTCTTCAGCAATGTCATTGATCATGCACGAGGTGGCGGGTATCATGTGTATGTGAGCAAACGATAAAATCACAATATATTTAAAGAGTTTTGATTAGGTTTTCAGCAGAATGAGAGTGTATACAAAAGAGGAGGTAGAATGGAATGGAGCTGATGTGCTCGAGGGCGTGATTGGTGGCTCTCTTTTTATTTATCCAACAGATACTATCTATGGAATTGGCTGCAATGCGATGGATAACAAGGCAGTAGCCAGGCTCAAACATCTCAAGCAGAAACCAAGAGAAAGCTTTCTTTCGGTGGTTGTTCCTAGCAAGGACTGGATTTATGAAAATTGTTCTGTCTCCAAAGAAGCAGAGACATGGCTGGATAGATTACCTGGTGCGTATACGTTGATCCTGCCTTTGAAGAATCCTAAGGCTGTATGTAAAGAAGTTAGTCCTGATGGAAAGTCATTGGGTGTGAGAATTCCGAATCACTGGATAAGGGGATTTGTACGAGAACTCGGGTTGCCTTTGGTTACCACGAGCGCAAATATCCATGGCAAGATGGCGATGACATCATTGGATTCACTTGATCCTGAATTAAAGAAAGGACTGCATTTTGCTGTGTATGAAGGGGAAAAAAATGGACAACCTTCACAAGTTATCGATCTCACTGGGAAGAGTGTAGTGAAGATAAGATAGGAGACAAGCATTCTCAATTATGTGGTTCCATCCAAAAATTCACCAACAAGGTCAAACATTTAATATAACAGTACATCATTTCTGGTGGTCATGACACAAGATACAATACAAACCTTGCCATCGAACAGATGGAGAAAAATAAAACGTGCAACGATTGACTTCCTTGTGGGCGGCATTGTCGGCAGCATGGGCGAAGTAGCCGGCCGCATCGCAGGCCAACACGGCATTTTTGAGAAGCTTGGCTATGCCACTATTTTTCCTTCCTTTGGTTATGCTGCAGGGCGGTTAGCGCATCCTGAGGACACTATCGATGAAGTAGGCATGGACACGCTCTTCTTTGCTACCGGGACCGTCATGGGCGCATATGCCATGAGCTACCTGAGACAGGGGCAATAACTATTGACTAAAAAAAAGCAGAACTAAGTAGAAAAGTGAAACAGAGTGACTATTGCGATGCTGTTGTAGAGTAGGATTGACTTTAGTATCAGATGTGTCCCCTCTGTCATGCTCTGTTAGGGATGGTAATAATCCTTATGCCGCCGGGCATTGTGAGTGTTACCACCAGCTCCTCTCTCGGTGGTTATCGAAAATTACCTGTTTAATACCTATGAATATAGTCTGACAATTGTAGATAATTTCTTTTTGGGTGGAGTCCAATCACAGCTTCAGGCTTGTCACGCTTGAAACACCATGCTCATCCATGCTTACACCATAGAGATAGTCCCCTTCCGAGATAACTGAGTCATTATGTGACACGACAATATACTGCGCCTTGTCACAATATTGTCTTACCAGCTTAGCAAGTTTCTCTGAGTTGTGCTTGTCAAGCGCAGCATCAACTTCGTCAAAGATATAGAATGAATGCGGTTGGTACTCCTGTATGGCAAAGATGAATGCCAGTGCAGTAAGGGTCTTCTCTCCACCAGACAGGCTCCGGATGTCAAGGAACTTTGTCCCAGTCAACCTTACTTTTATCAGGACACCTTCATCGAAAATGGTCTCTGGATTTTCGAGCGCCAATGAGGCTTCTCCTTTTGTTGAAAGAGAAGAGAAAATCAGTTTAAACTGTTCATTCAGGACATCAAACGATTTCGTAAATATATCCTTCTTCTTTGTCTCTATCTCCCCAATAAGGGACAGCACATCTCCCTTCTCGATTTTCAGCTTGTCTTTCTTCTCATGCAGGGCATTGTATTCTTTCTCAATCGCTTCATAGACTTCGAGTGCGCGCATGTTGACAGCTCCTAAATTTTGAGCTGTCTTTTCATATTTTTCAATCTCCTGACGCAGCACATGTTCTGGCTTGTCATTAAGCTGTGCTCCTTTGTATTGTTCAAATTCAGTCATCAAGCCAGCAAGTTCTCCTTTGGTATGTGCGCTTTCCAGAGAATAGGTATTCATTTCAATCTCCACCTTGCGTGCCTGATCGCGATGTTCATCTGCCTTGCGCTCATGTTCACTTATTTCATCATTAACTCCCTGCCTCTTCCCGAACAATTCTTTGTACTTCTGATAGAATGCCTGAGTCTGCACTTCCTTCTCTTTTAGCAATAATTCATCCTTCTGCACAGTCTCATGCAAGATTTTTGTCTCTTTTGTGAAATCTCCTATTTCCTTGTCGTGCTGTTTCAGGATACTCACTATTTTTTCATGTTCGGGATAAGCCAGTTCTCTATGCACATCTGCATTTTTTAGTTCTGTAACCAGAGTAATAATGGATTCGCGCGCAGCATTACGCATGTCTTCAAATGTCTTGAGCTCTGCAACAAGCGATGGATTGTGCATCTGGGAGATTCTCGTCCTGAGTTCCTGCCGTTTTATCTTGATGCCCGCAAGCTGTAAATTAACACTTCTTATTCTTTCCTGCACTGTATTCAGCTCATTCTCTACGCGTGACAGCTCTTCCTTCAGCACATCCTGTCCTTTCCGCGTTGCTTCCAAATCGTTGGATTCAAGATGAAGTGACTTTTCCATTACCGTAATCTCTCCCTCAAGCTCAGCTTTAGTCTTTCGCAGTACTATTATCTTATCCTCATTCTCTTTGCGTCTTCTCTCGAGAACCTCAATAAGCCCCTGACTCTCAGCTTCCTCTTTCTCAAGGTCGTGCATCTCTTTCATCAGTTCTTTCTGCTGGAAACCAAATCCAGTTCTCTCTTTTTTTCTAAAGCCACCGCGCATTGCTCCGGAAATATCTGCCATATCTCCATCAAGCGTGACCATCTTTGCTCTCCCTACTCCTATGCGTCTGGCAGTATCAATATCATCCACTACGATAGTATTTCCAAAAACATGGGAAAAAACGTTCTTGAATTTCTGATCATAAGTAACCAGATCCAGAGCAAGACCATGAGTTCCTCTTGAATCAAGGCACGTTTTCGCCTCGGCATCCATTCTAATTGGTTTAATCTTATTCAAAGGAAGAAATGTCGCAATACCATACTTGTTTTCCTTTAGGAACGTAATGCAGTCAGCAGCTATCTTGTCATTATCCACTATAATGTGCGTGAGCTTGTTGCCTGCTGCAACCTCGAGAGCCACAGCATATTTGCTGTTCACCTCTCCCAGTTCTGCCACTGTCCCATAAATGCCATGATTCTGATTTCGCATCTCTATTATTTTCTTTATCGCAAGCTCGCCAGCAACAGCATCCTGTACCGCATGCGTCCGTGCCCGCACCTTCGCAAGATATTCACTCGCTTCTGCATAGCGTCTGCGAGCATCGCCTAATCTCGCTGCGAATGTGGAATCCTCAGAAAGGCATGTATTAAGCTCAAGTGTTGTTTTCTTGAATGTGTCTTTCCTGCTCTTGAGAGCCTGCATCTGCACAGTATTTTCCTGTTCCACTTGCTTCACTTTCTCTAGTTTTGCATCCAGCGTCTTTAGCTCATATTCAAGCTGGTCCTTGCGGCGTAAGAGGTCCTGCTGTCGTTGCCTGACTTCCTGTATATTCTTCTCATGCATCTCGGCCTGCTTGTCCAATCCTTCAATCTCCTTTTCAATAAGCTGTGCATTATCGATGCCGTGCTTTGAACGAAAATCATTAAGCGATGACTCTATCTTCACAAGTTCTTGCTGACGTTCTTCCTGTTTTCTTGCGAGTTCATGTTTAGACGTTTCCAATGATTTTATCCGATTACCTGCATCATCCAAGTCGTGCTTAAGTTGTTCCTTCCGCTGCTTGACCTTACTGATTTCTTGCTGGCAGTGATCTATCCTTGTTTTACTCGTAGCTAGCGTTACTTTGAGTTGTTCAACCTCCCTATGGAGAAGCACCTGTTCCTTTTCCCCTTTCTCTTCTATCTCTTTTGTTATTTTCTCCACTTCCCGGCGCTTCTCCTCGTTCTTCTCTTTCAGCCCGCGTACCAATTCCTCCCTTTGTTCAAGCCTCTGTTTTGCATGGGTAATCTTTTCCTGATAGTCATTATTTATCTTTTGCTTCTTATCGATCTGCAGTTTCAGATATGTTGCTTTGTTTTCATTAATCTTGTCACGTAACTCCTTGAACTTCAGCGCATGGTCTCGTTCTTTGCGAAGCTCGTCAAGGTGCGTCTTGCGCTCATGCAGTATAATTTCCGCATCTTTCAGTCTCAGCTCTACATTCTCCAGTTCGTGCACAGCTTTTTCTTTTTTCTCCTCATAGACAGAGATACCTGCGATTTCCTCAATTATCTTACGGCGCTCGACAGATGGCATCTCTATGAAACGGACAATGTCACCCTGCTGGATGATATTGAATCCATCCGGGTTTATGCGTGCATGTGCAAGCAGGTTCAATATCTCTTGGCGCGTATGCTTCTTATTGTTAATTCTATAGATGCTGTTTCCATTATGACTGACAAGGCGGGTAATCTTGATTTCCTTCTCTTCAAGAGGAAATATCTTCTTCTCGTTGGTAAAGACGATGCTGACCTCTGCGACCTTTGCAGGTGTTTTTAGTTTTCCCCCGTTGTAGATGAGGTTAGCCGATTTCTCAGCGCGAAGCGACTTACTCGATCCTCTGCCGAGAACAAAGCACAATGCATCTCCCACATTACTCTTCCCCGAGCCATTGGGACCAAGGATTACATTAAACTGGTCGCCAAACAGTATCTCTGTCCGCTTGGCAAAACTCTTGAATCCATGCATCACAATTTTACTTATCTTTGTCATTTGGGATTGAACCTTACGTGAGCCTTACTCTTGTAGTTTTATCTCCTTTGGCTTTTATATACTTTATCGATAAAAATCAATTCTCCACTCCAAAGTGAAAAAGAAATATTATATAATCACCACCATCAAAATGCTGCATGGAAGCAATCCAGTATAAAGGGCTGGAAGAGATTAATGCTGAGCAGCGCGCTGTGCTTGACAAGCTTTCTGCAGAATATTATGATAAAATCAAGCGGGCTTTGCGCAATGAAAATTGTTCAATCAGTATCCATATAAAAAAATATGAGTCTAAAGGAGGCGGTGAAGGCAAAGAGAAAAAGCATGCAAAGTTCAGCATCAATCTCCTTGCTATGGCGCCGACTAAGACATTTGAGAGCAGCGCAGCAGACTGGGACTTCGCACGCACGCTCCATAAAGTATTCAAGGATATGGAAACAGAGATAAGCCATCATTTTAAAAAAATGTTTCCATAATGGCATAAAGGGGGGATAAAAATGTATAAGACAGGACGTGTTATCCGCACAGCATCGCAGGACGAGTTGGGTGAGATAAAGTTGGATGATGGGGGGCAAATAATCCCATTTGGGATAGATGACCTCAATGAGGCAGGCATGAAGAAATGGAGGAAGAAACACCTTAATGAAGAAGATACAGTATCTTGCAAGATTAGTAAGGATGGTTTCGCAGTGGACATAGCACCTACAGGAATTCGCGGGCTGCGCAGGTCTCCGGGAAAGTCAATCTAAACGCAAGCTGAGCATAATCATTCCAACGAACGTAAATTCCAATAGTTATTCAAATATTGCTTTCACGTTCTTAAAGTGGAGCTTTACGAAGTTTTTTGGTTCTTTCCCGCTTTTCTTTAAGAATTCTAAAGCCTCCTGGACATGCGTGCTTCCCTTCGGCACTGGATAGCATAATTCTTTCGAGAGATAGGCGAGTTGCTTCAATGCTTCATTGCGTGCTAAGATAGAAGCAGCTGCCACTTCAAGATATTTTTCTTCAGCATGCGTTGTTCTGATATCTCCCACAGTGCAGCCTGGATACCTATCCACCACATGCATTGCTTTTCGTTTTACTCTTACCTTCTCTGCACAAAGCGCATGCATCCTATTAAGGAGCTGTGTCTGTGTATGGTGATTGTATTCCTCTGGATAAAGCGATTCTATCGCATGGTCTGTGCACCTTTCAATTGCTTTGGCTAGCCAGAGAATATCCTCATCATCTATCTTCTTTGAATCCTGTACTCCAAGTGCCAGAAGGTCTTGTCTCACGTTGTCATCTGCCATGACAGCAGCTACAACAATGCCACCAAATGTATCCCCCTTCAAAGACTCGTCAGTGCCTATGATGATACCCTCTTCTTTGACAAATGGTGGCTTCTTTTCTTCTTTGAATCCTTCTCCCACCAGAAATTTTCTGTATTTTTCTATAGCATCATCCCTGCCCTGCAGAAGGAGCTTGCCTGACGTGAACAATATTGCTGTAGCCGGACCCTTCATCCTGAGCACTTCCCAAGGCGTTTTGATATCCCACAGCGCAAATCCTTGTTCGAAAAGCAGTGGTTGTATCTTTTCTTTTTTTACGTCAAGAAATGTGACCATAATCACCTCATGCTGCGTGGGTATAAAAAACTCACTCAATCAACTATAGTATGTATTCATCTGTTCTATTTTTAGTTTTGCTTTCACAAGATGGCGCATGGTTTTCTGCATTGCAAAGACAGCGGAATCTGCATTGCGCTCTTCTTCATCCAGTACAGTTGACGAGGAAAATGCTACGATGGGAGAAAACCATCGCATTGCGTTTAATGTTATCTTAAGGGAGGAGTGTCTGTGCCGGATGTGGAATAGCTCATGAAGCAAAACAGCTTCTCTCTCTTTTTTGCTCAAAAGATCACAGAGACCTACTGAAAGGAATATGCTTTTTTTCCACGACGCAGAGAATGCAGCAGGCTTTGCGCTGTTGATGTAATACAGTGTGATGTCATGTGCATGCTGCGAAATAAAATCTTTCAGTGAGTCGTTTGCAATGCTCGCCTTTTGTATGATGCTGTGTACGAATACCCTTGGAATACTATAAATGGCTATCATGCTTACGCTCAGCAAAGCCAGTCCTGTTACATAGAGTAAACGGTGGCCGGCGCATTGCATGAAGATAGTCTCGCACGTCATGAAAAAGAAATACCAAAAGAGTGGAAACAAAAGAAAAAAAAGATGCGCCTGTGCCCAGAAGAGGCGTGTCTTTGTGTCTTTTGCCTTCATTAAGGGAATGAGTGATAATGCACTCACCACAAATGAAATGAGAAATAGTCCTGCTCCCCCAGTGAGATACGGCATAAAGCTTTGTACGCAGATCATTTCTTGAACCTCTCAGTGAAATAGGAAAGTGCATTTTCCCCAAAAGTAGCTATGAGCTTGTTGACAGTACTTTCGACAACAGACTGTTCGAATGCTTTTTTGTCCTGTTTTTGAAAATAGATATAACGCGGGCCCCCACGTGCTGTCTCCACGCGTCTATCAACAATCCCTCTGGTGTACAATCTATCTAGCAGGACTGCTACACTGCTGAGCGCCAGCTTGCGTTTCTGTTTTAGTGTAATATAAATCTCCCTGACACGCGCCTGCTGCTTTTTCCAAAGTACAGTAAGTATGTCTTCTTCTAACGGACTAAGAACAGTGACTGTTTCCTTCTCAAGGTGTCTTCCTCTCATACAGTTATTCTCCAGATAAAGATGGATACCTAATTTGTAAAGCTTTTGAGTTTTTATATCTTCCTAAGAACAGATTATGCACCTACCTCTGGTTATGCACTCATATGCAGCGTAGATATAACTGGTGTAGATATCCCACGTCCAAGCCAAAAGCCGAACGTTGTGGACAATTTTTGCACAACATCAAGCAGGCTACGCTTGCGCTTGTATTCCACATAATGCACTTCGTCCAGTTTCATGTCATGCTTAATTATTTCACTGACAGTGTCTATGTCTCCAACGATGTCCACCAAGCCCATATCCTTTGCTTCTGAACCAAGATAAAACATCCCTGTTGCTAATTCTTTGACTTTTTCTTTTGGCAAGTGTCTGTTCTCAGCCACAGCGGAGATGAAACGGTCATGGATGACATCAAGTCGTTTCTGTAGCATCGCCTCTTCTTCTGGAGACAGCTTGCGGTATGGCGTGCCGATGTCCTTGTATTTTCCCGCAACCAGACGTTGATAGGTCACATTGTAATCCTGAAGAAGTCCTGAGAAATCCAGATAAGAGGAAATGACTCCGATACTTCCTGTAAGCGCCAACTCATTTGCTATTATTGTGTGTGCAGCTGATGCCAACCAGTATGCGCCACTAGTTCCCTGCTCGTGAATAAATGCATATACGGTTTTGTTGGCATGTTTCACAGCGTTTGTTGCTTCCATACTGGCAACAGCGCTTCCTCCGGGACTATTTATGTCCAGAAGGATTGCCTTTATTTCCTCATTGCCATCTGCCTGCTTAATCGCATTCACAATATCTTTCGCATTTGCAACCGACTCTGTGAAGTAGGATGCATCGTCATTGAACAAGATGATACCATTAACTGGGATGACAGCAATGTTTCCACTTTCATAAGTACTTTCAGATACCAATGAAAAAAGCCCGGCTACAGCGTAACTAATAAATGATAGCAAAAGCAAGAGCATAATTATCCACGGCCATTTTCTTATACCTTCCATTGGGTAGTCACCTCATCAAGAGCATATAATTCCACCACATTAATTCCTAAAATAGTATGCATAAAGCGCTGGTGATTGTTTGAGATGAGCAATGTCAGAGGATCTATAATCCAGAGCATGATGAATGGAAAAAAGGGAAGGAATGTCACGTTGCTTAATGCTATTCTCCAGAGAGAACTATCCGGAGCAACTATTACGATATTTGCGGCCATATATCCCAGCGTCTGTCCAAAAGAATACTCAAGCACTGTGACGTAAATGAAAACGAGGATGCCGAGTGCTCCACCAACAAATGAAAGCTGTGCTAATGCAGCTGCGCTCAGTGTCCTGCCAGGGAGCATTGTGCGTATGACATGCTCAAAATGGGAGAACACAAAGAACTCCAGCACCAGTAAGTCTATAGTGAGTGCCAGGAAACGCTTCCACAGCGGCGCAGGTCTCCACAATTCTTTCTTTTTTCTCATCGCTATTTTTCTCAAATGTAAAGAAATACATAAAACGCAAGATATATAAACGTTTTTGTCCCCATGCGGTAAAGATGGGCAAAAAGGAACGCGAAGCAGAAGCAGAACAGCTTCAAGAGGAACTCAGGAGAACAAAGATTCCACGAGGGAAAGAAGTATTCGGGATTGTGGAACAGCGTCTTGGCGGGAGCAGGATGACCATAAGATGCCTTGACGGAAAGAAGCGTATCTGTCGTATTCCAGGACGTTTGAAGCGTAAACTCTGGGTACGTGAAGGGGACGTTGTTATTGTTGAGCCTTGGGAATTAGGTGGCGATGCGCGGGGAGATCTTGTCTATAAGTATAAGCATACGCAGGTTGATTATCTCAAAAGGAGAGGACTATTAAAAGAATTGGAAGCAGAGGAATTTTGAACCGATAGAGGTGGAGGTGGTTTGTATGTCGAAAACACCAAAGCAAACTGATAAGGAGATAAGTAAAGCCCTTGAGGAGATTCTGAAAAAAGAAAAGGGGACGGAAATAACAAAAGTAATTGTTGAATTGGGAATAAATAAGATTTGCGATGCAGACGGAACATTGGAATTGAAAATCAACATCACTGAAAAATCCCTTTATCTTTCTGAGTTCAAAATCCATCATAAAATCCCTGGATATGGCAAGCCCATTAAGAATGAATGGAAGAATATTGGAAAAATTATCGAGTATGGCCAGGTCACAATGATACCTGCAGAATGGGGAAATGATATGCTTGGTATATTGCCATACTCTGTTCAGTCACCTGACAGAAAAGAGTTGCGTGCATTTGTCGCATCGTTTGACGAATTGGATGCTTTCATGAAATTATATGAAGAAGTAAAGACACGCTAAATAATAAAGACATGCTAAATGTCTAAACGCGTTCTTCACGATTAAACGTGTTCTTCACGATAAAGCCAAAACAGCAGCAAAGCGCCACCAACAGTAACTGCGCTGTCTGCAATATTGAAGACTGGCCAGATATGGAAGTCGAGGAAATCTATCACGTAGCCAAAAACACTTCTGTCAATAAGATTTCCCACACTCCCCCCGAGAAGGAGTGCGAATGAGAGGGTAACTAATGGCGTTTCTGGCATATTTCTGAGATAATAACACAATCCCATAATGATAAATATCGTCGCTGCTATGACAAACGGAACAAGCCCCTGCAACAGTCCAAAGCCAATGCCATAGTTGGTGACGGGAGTAATGTGGAAGGCGCCCGGAATAATCTTTATTGTTTCTTTGCCAAGCGTGCGGATGTACATCTTCGTCGCTTGGTCTAAGAATAGGATAGCAAGCGCTCCCCAAAAAATGCTTCGTCTCATCATTATTCTCGTGCAATGCGCTCTAGATTAGCAAGGCGTTGGTTGATATTGTCTAGCAGAGCCTTAATGGTGTCAAGTTTTGCTGATAAGACCTCAACGTCTTTTGCGGTTATTGATGCAGTAATCGACAAAGGTTGAGACTGGATTGGGGGTATGATTGGTTGTAGTGGTTGAAACTGCTGTGGAGATTGAAATTGTTGCGGAGATTGATATTGTTGTTGAAAGGGTTGTGATTGCTGGGGGTACACTACTTCTTCTTTCCATTCAGGAGAATATTGGGATGAGTAAGGCGATGCATCCTCCTTTGGTTCCTCTTTTTTCTTTAGCCAGTCCCAGAATGCCATGCTATCACTTTCCCTGCACAACCACTGTGCTCTTTAGCTGTTCATAAAACGTGTCTGGTGCATTTTTCAGCAATGAGAAAAGGAATCTCTCTGGAATAATCGTAATTGTGCCTTTTCGATATTCGTTCATGAAGAAGAAAGGATCATTACGAACACCTTCTTCAAACAGCAGCGCGAACAATAATCCTTTGAGTTCATCATCAGTTGTGATTGGTAATGGTGTAGCAATCCCTCTGTTCTGCATGATAGTGGTCAACGTCTGACGTGGTTGCGCATCCACTAACAGGCTTTTCACCTGCTCAGCAGGCAGCCTAAGGCTGCTGTACGTTATTTCTCCAGTCACTCCCTCAAATGCGTTGCGTGTGAATATAATAACCATATAATTGTTCTGCAGGAGGAGATCATCATTCTTTTCTTGGAGTGCCTTAATCACACGTACTTTCTCGCTCTCTGTGAGCACGTGTGGTTGTTTTCCATCCATGAATGTGCCTGACACGCCAAGGTGTAATTGTAATGTACCTGTGTCCTTCAGCAGGAGAAGTTTCTCTTCCCTTGCCCATCTCTCCTGGAAACCGCTCATCTCTTTGGTGATGTAAAATCCAAAGACGAGAAGCGCAATGCCCATAATGAATGACAAGAGAAAGAAGGTTTTTATGAGCCGTCGCATCAGCGAGCTGAAAAATTCAGGTTGGACCATAGCTTCTCATACGACGGTGAATTATTTAACTCTTTCGGCCAGCTTTTTGTCCGTTCGCCTTCGGCTCACTCCCAAAACCAAAGACGAGCAAAGCTCGTCTTGGTCCAAGAAATTCCAAAAGAATTTCTTTGAAACAAAGAAATGCTCTCGAGCATTTCTTGTTCACGTTGCTTTGCAACTTTGAACCTGGGAAAAGAGTAGACAATTCCGTCGCGGTTTACTATAAAACATATTTACTATAGAACTTCTTGGGATAGGACTCTTATGAAATCCTTCTGCTTCGCAGTCTACTAACAGTTTCACTAATGTACTATTTCTAGTCAAAGGTCGGATTCCCCATAAGCACAAGTAAGTACAAGAAGACTTCGTCTTTGATCGTTAGCTTCACTACGTTAGCCAACTGACTTCCCCCTTCTGACTATAACATTTATTTTTCCGACGCTCAGAAAAAAGTTGGTAGGTTAGAATTTCACAAGAGCTTCAGAATAGTAAGTCTTTAAATAGTGGTTTTGCGTGGAAAAGTCTCATGGCTTGGAATCCATCACAGACAGTCATCGGTACATTATGGAGCTCGGTTTTTTTGCTTCGGACGTTAGCTGCACTTATTGTCTGGAAGAAGGCGCCACGCAACCGTCTGTTCTGGTGCATCATCGGTGTCTTCTTGGCGAACTGGTTATTGAATGTGACGTGGAGCTACTTTTTTTTCACACATCAGACACCTGCGTTCTGGGAAGCGGGACTTCTTGACGTTTCAGTGTTAGCACTGATTTTCCTTGTCTGGCCCATTTCCCGTCTGGCATCTGGTCTCCTTGTCCCGGGCGCAGCATGGGTACTCATTGCAACGTATTTGACATATCTCAGTTGGATGCTCAAATAGATTATATGTAAAAAGCAAATAGGTTTATCAACCGAAGGCTACCTTTTATTTTATGGGTCCGCTTTGTCCGTATTTTGGAACGTGCGGAGGCTGCTCAGCGCAACACATTCCTTATGAGCTTCAGCTGGAGAACAAACAAAAGGTTGTACTGAATGAACTCAGAAAAAATCATGTTATTTATGATGGAGAAATACCTCTCTTCTTTGGTGAATCATACTCCTATAGGAATCGGATGGATTTTGTTTTTAGTCAGATGGGGCCTGGATTACGGCAGAAAGAGAGATTTAATCATATCGTACCTATCGAGCAGTGCGTGATAGCAAATAAAAAAATAAATCAGCTGTTGAGTGACGTGCGTTCATGGTTTGCAGCCAATAGGAATGAGATAGATATTTTCAACTTACAGAGAATGACAGGCACGCTGAAATATGCAGTGACTCGGGCAGCAGAGCATACTGATTCGTCAACAGTATCCTTTGTTCTTAATGAAGATTCTCCAAAGTTTGGTCATCATATAGAATTGATTCGGCGCTTTTCAACGACTGCGAAAAACATTGTCATTGCACGAGTCCCCTCAAAGAGCGACCTCAGCACATCTACGGATTGTTTTGCAGTAAAAGGAGATGTCTTCATGGATGAACTGTTATGTGACAGGCAATTTCATTTTTCCAGCCAAGGATTTTTCCAGAATAATACGAAGATGACAGAGAAGATGATCTCTTATAGTAAGGACGTGTTACACAAATATGACACTCATGCGCCGCTCATCGACTTGTATGGTGGTGCAGGGACGTTTGGTGTTTCACTTGGCAGCATATTCGAAAAGACTACTATCATTGACATAGAAGGTCCTAATATAACGATGGCGAACAAGAACATGATTGGGAATAAAGTCAAAGGAGAGGCATTAGCTGGAGATGCATCTTTGCTGGCAAAAATCAATTTACCAAAAAGATGGTTCCTTATAACAGATCCTCCGAGAACGGGAATGCACCCAAAAGTAATAAAGCTCATTCAATCGCTTGCACCATCAGTTATTCTCTATGTCTCATGCAACCCGCAGCAGCTGGCAAAGGAGCTGAAACACTTCACATCGTATGCGATTAAGTCTGTAGCTGTTTTTGATCTCTTTCCGCAGACACCGCATGAAGAAGTCATTGCTGAATTGTGCATGAATGAATAGTCATTGCAGGGAGAGTGATATTCAGAAGAGGATGATAGGGAATGTACCAAAAACATGATTCAACAAACGTATAATCATTATCCTTTCAGAGAAACGTATACCTCCAGCACCCGCTGCCGTGTCTCATCCAGGGTTCCGGATGTATCAATAATGTAATCAGCATAGTGGCATTTCTCTTTAGAAGAAAGCTGAGCTGCAATGCGTCTTTCTGCTTCCTCTCTTGTCAGCTTGTTGCGCTCAATGATGCGCTTAATTTGCATTTCATGATTACAATGCACGACAACAAGCTTATCAAACCGCTTCTGGGAACCAGCCTCTATCATCAAAGCTGCTTCAATAATGACTATCGCATCTGAGGGTAAGGCACTGAACAGTTTGTCTTGCTCTTCCAGTACTCGTGGATGAACGATGGCATTGAGGCATTTTCTTTTGTTTTGGTCACTAAATACTATAGCACCAAGTTTTGCTCTGTCAATGCTTTTGTTAGTAAGCAGAATTGATGAACCGAATTCCTTTACGACCTCATTGTATGCAATCATCTGGGGTTCCATTACCTTTTGTGCTATTTTGTCAGCATCAAAGACAATGCATCCCTGCTCACGCAGGAAATTAGCCACCACAGTCTTGCCCACACCGATACTTCCCGTAAGACCTATTTTGAGCATGGTATCCTTATCCTATTTGTACGTTGGTTCTTTCTCCGGGCATCCTTCTTTGACATTGACATACCGTGCCATTGCATAGAGCGTGGAAGAGAGACGATTCATGTATGTCAGAATAAACTCGTTGACAGGCTGTTCTTTATTGTATGCCACAACGCTTCTTTCAGCTCGTCGTGCAACAGTGCGTGCATAGTCGAGGTATGCTGATATATCAGTGCCACCGGGGATGCAGAAAACATGTTGCTTTGGCACCACTGCATCGATGGTTGTGATAATCTCTTCTAGTCTATCCACCTTCTCTTTTTTCAACGATACCTTTGCTCCACCTACTTCTGCCTGGATGATGAACAAATCCTGTTGCATTCCCAGAAGGTATTCAGTAAGTGCTGTATCATTTGTCTTTGTTTTGCACACACCAAGCCAAGAATTTACCTCATCCAATGAGCCAAGTGCTTCAATAACGAGCGCATCTTTTTGTACTCTTTTACCCAGAATGCTCGTTTCCCCTTTGTCTCCCGCGTGTCTTTTATCTCTCGCATGCATGAAGGAGTGAAGACTAGTGGATATAAATACTCTCCTGCTATGAAAATCCCATGGACAAAAGATTCTTTCCCCTCTTTTTCACCGTGTTTCTGGATCTCTTGGGACTAGGAATTGTTATTCCGATATTTGCCCAGCTATTCCTCGCACAGAATGGGTTGCTGCCTGTTTCATACCCTCTCTGGGTGAGAACGCTCTTGTATGGTATTTTTATTTCATCGTATCCGTTTGCCCAGTTCTTCGGAGCACCAGTGCTTGGCGCATTATCAGACACCTATGGCCGGAAGAAATTGTTACTCCTATCACTTGCTGGAACAGTCATTGGATACATATTGATAGGCATTGCCGTGACAATGCAAACACTCCTCCTTGCGTATATCGGCAGGTTGCTTGATGGCTTTACCGGCGGTAACATCTCTCTTGTGATGTCTTCTATGGCTGACCTTTCTGATAAAAGCAATAAGGCAAAGAATTTTGGTCTCATTGGAATGGCTTTTGGACTTGGATTCATCATGGGACCATACGTAGGAGGCAGGCTGGCAGACCCTTCTGTTGTGCGTTGGTTTACATTCGCTACGCCGTTCTGGTTTACAGCATTTCTCTGTATGATCAATATTATTCTCGTAATCTGGAGCTTTCAGGAGACGCTGGGTGCACGAGTATCCCAGCAATTACCCCAGCGAGTATTCCACTCTAGCATTATTTTTAGCAGCATACTTCATCTCAAGAAAGCGTATGCACTGGCTGAGCTCAGAAACATGTTCTTGGTCGTTTTCCTGTTCACATTCGGCTTTACCTTTTTCACACAGTTCTTTCAAGTCTTTCTTATCCAGAGATTTTCTTTTGATCAAACGCATATCGGTGAGCTATATGCCTATATGGGGGTTTGGATCGTGTTGGCGCAGGGAGGGGTAATGCGTATCACCGCCAAGCTATGGAAACCGCAACAGATACTTGTTGTAGCCCCATTGGTACTCTCGTTTGTGCTCCCCGTTCTCCTGTGGCCTCACGTTCCGTATTACCTGTGGCTTATCCTGCCGTTCGTCTCTTTATCCCATGGATTAACGCATCCCAATGCAGTTGCACTAGTTTCTAATCTGGCAAGCAAAGATAAGCAAGGAGAAATATTGGGCATTAACCAGTCAATAGTGTCTGCAGCGCAGGCAGTACCGCCACTCATTGCTGGTGTTGCAGTATCCATTAACATTAATCTTCCCATTCTATTTGCAGGGCTTTCAACGCTTGTGGGCTGGATCATTTTTCTGTTATTTGTCAGGGTTTAAATCTTTCAGTAACTTTTTTTAAGATAGAAGCAGGGATGTATTTGCTAACAACAGATTCCCAGCCAGCAGGACCGATGAGACTTTTAACAAAACTAGAAGAAACTTCTGCGATCTCTCGCGGTGGCATTAAAAAAACAGTTTCTATCTGTTGATTGATGTCTGCATTGATATAACACATACTCCGCTCATATTCATAATCTGTTTGTGTTCTGATGCCTCGCAAGATATAACTCGCACCAGCAGTTTGTGCATACATCACGAGATACTGATTCTCAAAAGAGTCCACTGTAACATTATGAAAGGGGGTTATCATCTCCTGAAGCATCGCAAGTCTCTCCTCAAGAGAAAAAGAGTATGCTTTTATGGGATTAAGACCAATAGCAACCACAAGTGAATCAAACAGTTTTGCACCTTTCTCAATCATCCATAAATGACCATTAGTGGGTGGGTCAAAACTTCCTGCATAGACTGCTGTGATCATATTGCTGAATATTAATGAGATTTATATTGATGATATATATGATTCATATTGATGATGTTTATTGATGATATAAATAGTGGTGATATAATTGGCTGCTGCATGTCTTTATTTAATTCTTTCTTTCAGTTTACTTCTTTGGGCTCCAATGAAATAAGGGGCTCCAGCGGCCCCTTATAATCCCCAGCAACCTTTCGCCTCCCTCACTCGGTAACTCCTTCGGAGATTACCGTATCTCGGTCGGCGACGAAACTACCAATGCTTTTCTG
>JAHFLT010000031.1 GCA_023264635.1 Candidatus Woesearchaeota archaeon
CATTATCCTATGAGCAAGGCACGGATAGCCATCAACGGCTTTGGCCGTACAGGAAGATGCTTAGCAAGGCAAATATACAACAGCAGTGCGCTTGACCTTGTAGCAATTAATAGTCGCTCACTCCTAAATCCCTACCTCCTGACGTATGATTCCGTGTATGGCAGATTTGATGCTTCTGTGAAGCTCGAAGAAAAAATAAAGGCAGCTGGAAAGAAGACGATTAAGGAAATGTTCTTGACCATAGATAAGCATAGTGTCCCCGTCTATCAAGGAGATGAGCCAATAGCTGCGCCATGGGCTGAGTTGGACATAGACATTGTTGTTGATGCCACTGGCAATTTTCCTACCATTAAAGAAATTTCTGACCATTTAGAAGCAGGTGCAAAGTATGTTGTGATGACCTATCCTCCAAAGGATAAGGATATCAAGACAATAATGGTTGGTGTGAATGAAGAGCTGTACGCCCTGCCAAAAGAAGATAAAGACATAACAAATATGATTATCTCAGCGGGAAGCTGCACTGCGCTTGCGCTTGCGCCGGTACTGAAATATCTTGATGTGCAGTATGGAGTGAACGATGCGCACGTGCTTGTCACCCACTGCTACACAGACTCCCAAAATTTGTTGGATAACAGCAATAAGGATGCATGGCGTGCACGTGCAGCTCCCTTAAACATCATTCCGACAACAACGGGCGCGCAGGATAATGTCATAGCAGTGCTTCCCACACTGGAAGGAAAAATCACCTGCATGGCAAACAGGGTTCCTGTTGCATGTGGGTCACAACTATTTATCGTAGCCGAAGTGACAAAGGATGCGAGTGCAAAAGAGATTAATGATTATTTTACCTTCTTAACTCAGAAGCAGGCAGGTGATGTGCTAGGCATCTGCACAGAGCCGGTATGTTCCAGCTATTTTCGTGGAGATACACATAACGCAGTCATAGATCCTACATGGACTGCAGTTCACGACAAACGTGTACGCATGGTAGCATGGTTTGACAATGAGTGGGGCTATACTTCCCGGCTGATTGCGTTGCTTGAACACATTGCAAAGAAAAAGAAGAAGTGGTTTTAGAATCTTCATATGTGATTTTTTGCGACACTACAAAATGGAAAATCACAACTACCTGAAAAAAAATGGGGTATAACTCCCTATCTACTCCATCCTATCCGTAATAATAAGTTCCGTCGTGTATCCTTGCACAGTACCTTTGTCATAGAAGAATTTCTCAGAGATGGTTGTCATGGCAATGCCACTTGTTCCGGCATACACATCAACATCAATATATCCATCTCTCTCCTGAATGTCCTCTCCAACATCCTTTACTCGTACACGCAACCAATCATTCTTGAGCGTGCGCATATAGCCAATATGATTAGCATAGGTCTTGTAGACTTCCTCAGGCACTGCGATATCACCAATATCCAATGTTCCGGGGCTTCTGCTTGCACGATATCCTCTTTTGTTTTTCTCAAACAGTAGTTCTTTACAGACACGTTTTTTTCTTTTGTTGTAATAGAAATGCCACAGTTTCTTTCCCCGTTTCGCCACTCCGCTGCCTTCTTTTTTCACTCCTTCATAAAAAGAGCCATATCCTGATATTGGGTCACCCTCAATACATGTATAATAAAACGTTGTTTTTACAACATAGTGCACTACATCTTTTCCTTCTTTTGTACTGCTGGCCATCCATGGACTTAATCCCTTGTCTATTACCTGCTTGATCTCCTGTACTTTTTGTGGTAATTCTATCTCTGGAGATTCAGCTCTTGCTGCAGAAACAAAGACTGCGATACAAGAACATAAAACCATTTCTTCCAGTCTCATGATGCAATCTCCTCAGTAATTATGAGTTCTGTTGTGTAATCCAAGTTATCAAATTTATTGTATAACGCATTTCCTCCTAACCCCCCTACATTTTCCTGAGTACTTGAGCCACTCCCTGTCCAGACATCAACATCAAGAATGTCGTTACGTATTTTTATAGCCCCTCCGATATCTTGCAGTTTTACTCGTATATATCTTCCATCGGTTGTCTTTAGCCATGCGATGTGATTTTTGTATTGAGTATAAATTGATTTTGGGACAGCTACTGTACCAATATCAGGAGTTGCACCGCTTTTCGTGAACCCTCTGGCAGCATCAGGTGACCACAGTTTATTCTTTACCACCCACTTGCCATCTTCCTTAGCAGGATATGAGACGTATAACTTGTCATCAACTTTTTTAATTCCGCTCCCCTCTGTTATGACACATTTCTCAAATGAAGAATATCCCCCAAAGTCCCCTTCCAAACAAGTGAAATAAAAAGAGGTTCTGGCTTTGAAAACCTCTCCTTGAGGCTTCCCCTCACCGTGATAGGGTATCCAACTGCTCACGCCCCCATCAATTTTTTTCTTTACAGCCATCGTCTCTGGAAGGAGTGATTCTGTGGCTATTTCTGGTGGTATACTCTCTACAGTAATTGCTGGCTTCTTTTCCACGACAGGGCTTCCTCCAACATACTCTTGGCCTGAATTATAGCCAGTTTGTGTCTCTATGAGCGTTGTCTTACCTGCTGGCGCTAACCCATCCTGTTTTAGCTTCGTAAGGAATTTTATGTTTTGGTCATAGCTTCCTGTATATCTCTCATCCGGAAACAGTTTTTCATACGTTGCCTTTCGTGCATCCTTGTTTGCACTACTATATCCATAACCCATATCAGTAAACAAATCTGCAATGGACTTGTACTCTGCTAAATCATTAGTGCTCGGAAGCGTGACTGCTTGTCCTGCATACGCATAACTGATCATTGTTTCCCGTTGGCTTGTAAGTTTCAGCGGGTTAATACGTATTTTCCCATCATCAATAGCATAGTCGTTAACTGTCAATGCACCGTCCTCTTTCTGTGACAGGAGAAGTTGGTTGCCTTTCTTCATTATTTTATTGGCATTGACAGTATTGTAATCATTCTCCTTATCGAAATAAGTGAATGTCCCTCTGCTTACTGTTATGGTGTCCTTATCCAGCATAAGCTTTGCTGGCTTGTCTGTTGCTGAGAGGGAGACAGACTGGAGATGGCCTTCTTTCATTGTAAATGTAATACCTTTCTCTGCATCAAAAGCATATTCCCTGGTATCTATGAAGAGTTTTCCCTTACCAAATCCGTTCACACCCTCCTTGGTCTTTTCAAAAATCCCTTTCCCTTGTTCAAACTGTATCACAATCCCATCACTAATTATCTTGCCGTCTTTCATGCTGACGTCTTTGAATCCCTTCAAGGATACCTCTTCCTTATTATCTTTCTCTTTTCTACTGAATGAGAAGCCCCCTTTCTCCAGCATTTTGACAGTGGATATGTCTTTGGACAGTGTCTTTATGTCCAATTCCCCTCCCGAAGGATTGATGAGTGTTTTTCCATCCTTTATCTTGCTTCCCGGAAGAAGCTCAAATGCCGCTGCAGTATCTCCCTTAAGCTCCTGCGTGATATATGTGCTCAACTTGTTTTGATTCTCCTGCGGATTGTCCTGTATTTTTTTCACTTCTTCTGGTGAGAGTTTGGTTACTTGTACCTGTCCATCACCGAAAACAGACGTCATAAGCATCAGCACAACAAGTAGCACTATATTCAATTTCATTTTCCCACCACTTTTACTGCAAAGCGATACTGATAGGGTTTGCCTTCCAACAATGTGCCATCTTCTATTGTGACCACAAATACATTACCAACTGCAGTTATGGTGACGTGGCCAGGTAATGCTGCGAGCGCGCTTATGTCCAGCATCGGTTCACTAAAAAGTGCAACTGCTGTCTCCATTGTTTTGTATACCTCTCTGAATACAAACGGAATACGTGTACTGAAATCTTCTACCGTCGTCTGCTTGTCATTTGTAGTGTATCTTATAGGAAGATGAGCTTTTGCGATGGTTGCATCTTCGGTGAATGTGATGGTGACTGTCGCATCACCACGTTCATTATTTTCGGATAGGGTATCAAGTGCTTCCAGGCATGCATCAAATTTCTCCACAGCGAGCCGGGCAGTCTGCTGTTCAAGGTCAGCTAGTGTTGGCACTTTATCAAAAATTGTCACAGGACCATCGGGCATCCGCACAACAGTTGTATGGCTTATAGTTGTATTGCTTATTATTGTATTAATTATGTGGTCCATCTTTCCTTGTTTTCCCAGAACCACAAGACTATCCACGACACTCTCCTTAAGACAAGTATCTGTGATTTTACTGATTTTTTCCTTTCCCGCGAGGGGCGGTTCATATAGTGTATGGGGAACTAAAAAGATGAAGAAAAGAATGGTACCGAGAATAATAAGACCTACGATAATGAAAATATTGATCTGGCCGCTATCAGTCATTCTGGTTTTCACGGCTTTATACTTATTTAAAGATAATGGAAATAAACTAAAATTAAGCTTTTGCTACAAAGCCTATGCTGAATCGCATACGTTTAATTTACGAAAGGTTTATATATTCTTACCTTCTTCTACATCTTAAAATAATTCTTGGAGCTATCACTAATGTCTGAAAATACTGTGAAAACAGGAACGACAACTGTTGGACTGATTTGCAAAGAAGGTATCGTGCTGGCAGCAGATACCAGAGCAACAGCTGGTTACATGGTGGTAGACAAGAAAGCCCAGAAGATCTATCAGATTTTTGATAATATTGCTGTTACCATTGCAGGCACGGTATCAGATGTGCAATTATTGATAAAGCTTCTTAAGGCAGAACTTAATCTGAAGCGATACAGGACAAACAGAGTGATGGTGAATGTAAGAGAATCAGCAAATCTTCTTGCAGATATGGTATACAACAATATAAGAAAGTATTCGCTTATACCTGGAATATCACACTTTATTATTGGTGGCTTTGATCAGCAAGGGCTTGAGCTTTACGATCTCTATCCAGATGGTTCTCTGACGAAGGTAGAGGATTATGTTTCATCCGGCTCGGGTAGTGTCTTTGCATATGGTGTCCTGGAAAGCCAGTACAAAAAAGATATGTTAATCAGCGAAGCGCACAAGCTTGCTGTCAAGGCGATGAATGCTGCATTGCAGCGAGATATTGCTACAGGAAATGGAATTGATGTTGTACTTATAACATCAAAAGGTATTGAACGTCAAGCACCACGTAGATTAGAATTGTCCATTGAAGCGTGAATTTTGCTCGTTCCTGCTGTCTTTGAATGGTATCCCTTTAACAACACCTCTTTACAAAACGGTGTCTATACTAAACCTTTATTCACAACAAGTGTTTTAGAAACGAGTGTTTTACATGGCAGATCTGTTAAAAGAAATCCTAAAACTTTTGCCTGAAGGAAAGATTTCCGACACGGCATTTGAAGCAGCTAATATAGTGCTCTATACAAAAGATAAAGACTATTTTCTTGATAATGGGGGTATTATCCGTTCCCTTGTCCAGCAATTCAAAAAAAGAATTGAATTGCGCATTGATCCCTCTGCTACTGTAGACACAGAAAAGGCTGAACAAATCATCCGAGAAGTCATCCCTGTAGAAGCCGGCGTTTCTGATATAGTGTTTGATCAAAAAAGATCGCGTGTCTTGATCCATGCAGAAAAGCCCGGGCTTGCCATAGGTAAAATGGGTGCGCTTCTGCAAGATATCAAAGCCAAGACACTTTGGGTGCCGATTATTAAGCGCACACCGCCAATCAGGTCGCAACTCATCGAAAATATCAGAGCTGTACTTTATCAGAATAGCGAAGAGCGCAGGAAATTCCTTGATCGGGTTGGCCACCGGATATATGATGGGTGGGTCCGCGAGCGCAAGAGTGAGTGGATAAGAGTCACGTATCTTGGAAGTGGTAGAGAAGTGGGAAGGTCATGTATCTTCCTTCAGACTCCAGAGTCTCGGATTCTGCTGGATTGTGGGATAAATGTCTCTTCCGAGAAAGATGCGTTTCCATTTTTTGAGGCTCCCGAGTTTGACCTTAATCAGCTTGATGCAGTCATTGTCACACATGCACACTTTGATCATACCGGTATGTTGCCATACCTCTATAAGATGGGCTATAAGGGACCTGTGTATATGACTGCCCCTTCACGAGATGTCGCTGCACTCATTCTTTTGGATTATGTAAAAATGATGAAAAATGAGGGTAAGGAACCGCTCTATACCTCTGAAGAGATTAAAGAGTTGGTTAAGCACACAATCTGCCTTGATTGGGAAGAAGTCACTGACGTTACGCCTGATGTCCGTTTGACATTCTATAATGCAGGACATATCTTGGGCTCCTCTATGGCGCACCTGCACATAGGTAATGGCCTGCATAACCTCGTCTATACAGGAGATATGAAGTTTAACAGAACCAGATTGCTTGATGGTTGTGTTACACGATTCCCACGTGTTGAGACCGTGTTAATAGAGTCCACGTATGGGGGAAAAGACTGCTTCCTTGCACCATTACAGGATGGGGATGAACAGCTAAAAAATATCATCAAAACAACGTTTGAGCGCGGGGGAAAAGTTCTCATTCCCGCTCTTGCATCTGGTCGTGCGCAGGAAGTTATGATACTGATTGAAACCCTTGTGCGAACAGGGCAATTGGAGAAACTCCCTGTTTATATAGATGGAATGTTATGGGATATTGCTGCTATTCATACGGCTTATCCTGAGTTTCTGAATATGCTCATAAGAAAACAGATCTTCCACAAAGACAATAATCCCTTCCTCTCAGATATTTTTCATCGTATTGGTTCTGCGAAAGAAAGACAGAAAGTCATTGAAGAAACTGGCTCATGCGTAATCATTGCAACAAGCGGCATGATGGAAGGCGGGCCAATCGTAGAATACTTACGTCAGTTAGGTGACAATCCGCACAACTCCATGGTGTTCACCTGCTATCAAGCAGAGGGAACTCTTGGCCAGCGCATAAAGTCAGGCATGAGAGAGATTACGTTTCCTGTAGGAAGCAAAACTGAAATAGTAGAGCTGAAGCTGGAAGTCCACAGGTCTCTTGAAATATCGGGGCATGCTGACAGGCGGGAATTGCTCAGTTTTATTGCAAAGTGTATGCCACGACCAAAAAAAATCATCATCAATCATGGTGAAGCATCACGATGCATTGACTTAGCTGCAGGAATCCACAAGCAATTTAGGCTAGAAACGATTGCACCAAGGAATCTCGATACGCTGAGAATTAGATAGTCATACTTCTAAATACTCTGTCTCCTGCATCTTCTAAGGAGGGTACGATGTATCCATTGTTGTTCAAGGCAGGGGTGTTCATCTTCGCAGTAGTTGCTGTGCAACCCATCTTGCCTTGTCCAGGGGCCAGTCCGGATGTCGGTGCAAGATGACTTGTTGCAATTTTTGGAGGTCTTTTATTGGTTGCATTTTATCTTGGATAAGAAAGGTTATATGTAAATATTTGTTGTAGAGATTTCTACAACTTATTATGGGGACATCACCTGACTGGTCTTATAGGCATTATCACCATCTATGATCGCTCACTTAATTTGATTATTGCTGTGCTTGATTAGTAGGCAGTGGCGCACCTACCGCCAACAACTGTCACTATTAAGACAGAGACAGCACGTCCTTCTGCACTCTCTTTAATACCATCTGGATACGGTTAGCATAATCCTCTATGTCATCCATATCCATTTTACTTGCATCATGCTTCAGTTCTTCTGCCATTATGATAGCATGCTCGACTTCCTTTCTGATAGCCGTCTTGTCGAGTTTTTCCATTGTACAGTTACAGGAAGATGTTATATTTAAATATAGTGAAGAGCACGGCGATGAGTATGTTGATAGCTTGTGCTATAAAACAGAGGATGCAGGCAGTTCTAAGTCGGAAGAGTAAGGTAAACGCAAGATAGATTGAAAAAAACGCAACAAACCACGAAAGCAGGAAAAAAACATCTGTCATCCAATCGCTGAAGAGAGAATAGGAAAGTACCACAAGATAATATCCTATCCCAAAAACAAAATTAGGGAGATAGAAAATTCGTGCATAGGGTGTGAACAACACACCGCTGCAAGAGCCGCGGCTGCACACATCTTTGGGCAGCAGTGCGTGATTTGGCATGATATAACCGTAATAAACGCCTGTGAAGTAAAGCGATATGAACAACCCCAGCACACCTAGTACCTCTATCATGCATTTTCTGTATCCTTGTTATTCTTATTTTTTTTGGAAAAGTTATTAAGATACAAACATCTAGATGAAACCATGTCATTCATTCGTACTCTCTGGGAATACATTGACCTTCTGTTCGTGGCAATCATTATCGGTTATATTTTTTATTCCGGTCTTGGTAGTTTTGTCTTTCATTGGATGACAGGAACGCTTCCCGCACAACAATGGCCAAGCATATCACCCCCCAAAACAGATGTGCCATCGCTCTCACCGACACAGATTGCACCTCCAACGTCCACACCTCCAGTTGCCCAACCAGCTATCTCCCAATCACCACCCGCCACGCCCCCAACAGGTACTCCACCATCGGCGTCACCTGCTAAACACAAACGTCCAGCAACTCCAGCAACTCCAACACCATTACCTGTTTCAGAGCAACCACCCCCCACACCAATTCCTCTCCCGGCGCCCACAACGCAGACTCCTGCGCCAGAAGTAATGCCGACACCCGAAATAACATCACAACCAACTCAGCAAATAACACCAACACCAGAACCAACCCAAATACATAAACCAATGATACCCCCTATCTCAGTTCCCTCAGCACCGCAGCTGATAAAACCAATTATAGATATGCAACGACTGGAGAAAAAGGTATTTGACCTCATTAATGATGAGCGGAATCGTAACGGAAGAAAAGCATTACAGTGGAATGAGGGCATAGCAAATGTTGCACGGCTGCATAGCCGATATTTGGCAACGTTCAATATAGGTCTTAGCAATTCTTACTATCTTAATCATGTCGATGCCACTGGAACGTATCAAGACTCGCGGTTGCATAAAGGAGGTATTCATTACTTTGATATGAGTGCAGAGAATCTGCATGTGAACAGCATCGTAAAAAAGTATTTAGCAGATGGCAAGAATACGCCTGTTGAATATAATACCGAAGAAGAGCTTGCCCAAAAAGCAGACACTGGCTGGATGAATAGTCCGGGGCATAGACAGAATATCATGACAGGGGAATACGATGAAAGCGGACTAGGCATAGCAGCGGATTCAACAGGAACAAACTATATCTATACTCAGATTTTTATTCATAGGGCATTATGCGGTTATGAAACTGGATCCTGCTGCGAAAAGAGAGGTTTCTTACCGTATTGCTTTGTGCCATTACAATGTAACAATATGATGTGTGAGTAACAATAGGGTGTATGAGTAAACACGGGAAACAAAGATTGCGATATCATTTGGTCTTCTAATCTGGCTCCATCAAAAAAGTCTAGCTCTCGCTCTGCTCAGCAGCTTTCTGCCTTCGCATTTTTAGTGTGCAGCGCCTGTTGAACCCTTCGGGTTGACCCCAAAGAAACCCGAGGATGAAAGCGGGGTTAGCCGCTGCGCTTAGGAGAATTCTTACCAGCGTTACCTACATCTAGTTCCGGGATGCCGCGGGTTGAGTCCTCAGAGGAAGAAACCCGCAGTAGTTCACATGTCAAAGAAAGAAAACTTGACATTGCTTTAGGTATAATAGAAGAGGCATTAAAGAAGAGGCATTATGAGATTAACTCACTCTAAACACTCATTGCTGAGACCAGCGTTAGCGTCTACTTTACCGCATTCTCAAAAAGGTTCTTGATCGTGCCTGTAAAGAATGGAGATTTCACGAAAATGCCGGTGTCATATGCAGCATGCACATCATCTGCCAGCATAAATAACAACTGCTCATCATCTGTAATGCAGAACCGTGAGCTGAATGGGATATTCTTCACTGTTGCGATATTCCTCAGCACTTCTGCAGCTTTCTTGTTTTTCTCTGTCAACGGAGCATATACCTCTACTGTAACACCTCTGCGCTTGGCAATCTCTATTGCATGCCGCAATGCATCAGCTTTTCGCTTGAGTCCTTCTTCATTTGTCACAATGATAACAGATTGCTTTGCTCCTTTTATCATGCTGATGAGGTGTTCATGGATATTCTCTTGTCCTTTAATAGCGCTTGACAGTTCGCTCGGATCGATGTGTTCAATCCCTTTTGCCAACAGTTTCAGCTCATCAAGGACATCCGACTTTTCTAAGCTTTCTACGAGTTTCACATGCTGGTCAGAATCCTCCTTAATTCGTTTCTTGACCCTGGTTATCACTTCTTCCGGAGCCACAGCGATGTATTTTATTGGCTTTCCGAGTTTCATGGTGATAAAGCCTTTCTTCTCCAGCGACTCAAGCACGTCGTAGGCCCGTGACCGGGGGACATTGGATATGTCTGATAATTCCGACGCTGTAGATATCCCTCTGGACAAAATAGCTGCCCAGATCTTTGCTTCGTATGAGTTCAAACCAAAATCCTTTATCTTGTGTACAAATTCTTTGCTGAGCATTGTGCTTGAGGAGAATCGGCACCCTTATATAAGCCTTTCTGGTATTTATTTACTAAACAGTGATTACAAAAATGAGGGTAGTATTTAAAATGATTATAGTATTATATAGTCGTGGTCTTTTTGCTTCTTTTTACGATGATTCCTAAAGAGACTTCACAATGAAACTTATTATAACTGATGGATTGAAGGGACTCATTGACAGATGGTGCGAATATCCTTCAACAAAACAGTTCTATGGCGCAGGCCACGTGGGTGCACTGATTGCAGTGCAGTATGGCGAAGATTATCTGTCAAACATGACTGTGCCGAATTCCATGTTCGAGCGTGCACTACTCGACGGTCCGGAGAAGAGCTATCTGCAGCAAAACAAGGACCTCATTCTGATTCCTTATTTTCAGGGAATGCAAGAATTTGTAGATACTAAAGAGGCACTGCTTACAGAAATGCATTCGTTTTGTGCACATCTCCCCTTTGTCCTTCTCATCAATGGCAAAGAATACCACTTGTATGAAGCTGCAGTGAAGGCTCAGCATTTTGTTGAGATACGACAGCAGCTGCCACCTTTTTTAGGTGACAAGCTGGCAGAATTTTTCCGCTTTCTAAAAAAGGAATCTTTATAAATAATAGCAGGTTCTCCCAAAAAATGGTGAAGATGATGGCTACGGCCGGATAACCGTTCTTCACGATTTGGAGGCTCACAAAATGGCAAAAATCCAAGCTACTAAAGAAATCGCTGAACAGGTATTTGAAGCAGTTGAACTTGCCCGTGGCAGTGGTCAGATAAGGAAAGGCACTAATGAAGTGACGAAAGCGCTGGAGAAAGGAATCACAAAGCTGGTTGTTATTGCAAAGGACGTCACACCGCCCGAGATAACTATGCACCTGCCTCTTCTTTCAGAAGAAAAGAAAGTACTTTGTTTTGAAGTTCTTTCTAAAGAAGAATTGGGCACTGCCGCAGGCCTTGTTGTTCCGACAGCAGCTGTCGCTATAACACAGGAAGGAGAAGCAAAGAAAGTCATTAAAGCTTTAGCTGACCAGTTCCTGAAATAGGTGACCTATGCAAAAGCCTAAGAAAGACGATACTGCTCCTGAGGTACAGGAAGTAAGGGGAAGCACAATTTTTACGCAGGCAGTTCCTGCTTCTATTGAGGAA
>JAHFLT010000032.1 GCA_023264635.1 Candidatus Woesearchaeota archaeon
AGACAAAAAACTATAGTTTCTTTCGCCGCCGAGCGAGATGCGGCATGCCCGACGTAAGGAGGGCTTGCCGAGGAGCGAAGGCGGGGGGATTATAAGGGGTCGCAACCCCTTATTTCACTTCGTTCACGTTTTTAATACAAATATCCACACGCAATGCGCCAATAGAATACACTTCCTCTCCCGCGTGTTTCAGTTTTCCTCCTTGCGCAATGTATTGATTCCCATTCCGCACCAGATTCTCCGGGTCAAGATAACAGTGCAACATATTTCCTTCCCGCAGCATTGCCATGCTCAGCCATTCTCCGAAACCCTTGAGCATATCATCAACAACTGCTTGTTGTTCTGGTTGTAGTCTCCCTTCTAATTTTCTGTAGATAAAGTCAAACGCTTCTGCCGGTCTGGGATGGCGCTCGTAGCCGCGTTCTCGTAATGCTCGCAGACTATCATCGAATGTGTAGAGTTTTTTGTGTGGTCCTTCATACACCGCTTTCGGTTCGAAAACAATGTCTGCGAGTGCTGGCTTTACGGTGATTTTCTTTTTCTCATCGGGTTTGCCGATCCCCAAATAATTATCAAGTGACATAGTACTGCTGGCAATGCGTCTTTATTTTCTCTCCGAGATCGCGAACTGCCTCAATATCGATGCCTTTCTTTTCAGTTTTCTGGCGTATTTCTTCGACAAGTGCAGTGAGCGTCGTGTCTTGCTGAAGCTTTTTTTTAGTGATGCCGATTTGTTTCTTAGCATGCACCATAAATGAATTTGTTTCTTCTGCTGCTATGTAAATACCACCACGAACCTCTCTTCCCATGTCTTGTGATTTCCCATAATTTATGTACAAGCCACCTTCTGACCAAAAACCGAAATCACGTTCAATTGAACCATAATTAATGAACAGTCCATCTAGGGAAGAATGACCTAGAACACCCATATGTCCACGGTTGATGACAATTCCTCCAAATGCGCAAATGCCCAAGCCACCGCAGTTCCCATCACTATTTGCTGCGCTATCTAATAATCCCTTAGTCATGCCATAACCAAAGCGCGCGTCAGAAACATAAATCTCAGGAATGACAAGTGTTCTCTCTTTAGCCCCCATGTTTAGCAGTGCTGTATAGAATAGACTAGCATAGGGCAAATCATACTTCCTTATTTTCAGCAGAGGAGTAAAATAAAAATCATCTTCAATGACCTCTGGAAAGTGATGTTCACATGGTTCAATGAAACACAGTGCAGTATCAAGTAGTTCTTTCTCTCTCTTCGCTGATTCTTTCCACCATAACTCAAAGGCTCGTTTAACAAGGAGAACGGAATCTACATTAGAAGGGGGAGTTTTCTCTTCTGGTTTTCCTATGCCAAAATAGCTGTCGATGGTCATTTCTGCCGTACTCCACGAGAGACATCACTGACACTGAAGGCAACGATATTATACCTGTCAACGTAGTCACTGCTACTAACAGGCCACAAAACGTTTTCTCGTGGAAGCCAAAGCCACGCATTTTGCCTTATATCTTCTGGTAATATCGCATAATGACGAGACCAGAGCTTCTCGACCAAAGCCGGATTCCTTTCGTTCACGTCTTTAATGGGAATAAACCAATGCAATGAGCCAACTGAATAGATTTCTTCTCCAGCATGTTTCAGTTTTCCTCCTTTTACAATATACTCTATCTCTCTTTCATCCCACACGAGATTCTCCGGGTCAAGGTAGCAATGCAACAGATTTCCTTCCCGCAGCATTGCCATGCTCAGCCATTCACCAAAATCACTAAACATACCGTCAGCGATTGCTTTCTGTTCTGGTTGTAGTCTCCCTTCCAGTCCTCTGCAGATAAGGTCAAACGCTTCTGCCGGTCTTGGATGGCGTTCGTAGCCGCGTTTTTGTAATGCTCGCAGACTGGCATCAAAGGTGTACAGTCTTTTCTCTTTTCCTTCATACACCGTTGTTGGTTCGAAGACAATGTCTGCAAGAGCTGGCTTTACAGTAATCTCCTTTTTCTCGTCTGGTTTGTTGATGCCAAGATATGATTCAATTCCCATGCTGAGAAGGTGTTTGAAGAGAGATTAAAAACTTTATGTTATTATCTTGCGTACTGGCCATGAGATTTCTATTTTCTCTTTATCGTATCTTTCTTTTACTTCTTTGATGAATTCGTGAACAAGAAGACCTTTATCTACTACATCGACAGCACGCAGCACAACAGTAAAGAGAATATTAGAGTCTCCGAATGTATGGAACCGTATATACGGCTCGAATTTTTTCACTGCACCGGGAATCGTTTTCTGTATGTGCTTTGCTCCTTCCAATGTCACGCGTTCTACTTTCTTCAAATCTGAACCGTATGCAACTCCACACTCGACTGTGACAGGAATGTCTTTCGATGGTAGTGAAAGGTTATTTATGTTGCTTTCAGAGAGTTTTGAATTTGGGATGATGATAATAGTATTTGGATTTGATCCAATAACAGTTTTAATCCTCGTAGACCGCCAACCGATGTCCTCAACATAGCCACCAAATCCTTCCAATTCTATGTAGTCACCGACATTAATTGGTCTATCTGATATAAGATGTAGTCCTGCAAAGAAATTGGATAAAGTGCTTTGCAACGCCAAACTAATTGCTAACCCGCCAATACCAAGTGTGGCAATGAACGGTGTCACATCAATCTTGAAGTACCCTAGAACAATTAGCAACGCCAATAGATAGATAGTAAAAGAGATAATTTTTGTGATGAGCTTAGGCGCTTTCTCAAAACGCTTCTGTACTTTCATCCAGCGAATGACAAAAGCACTGAGTAATCTCGAGGCGCAATAAGAAACAAGTATAACAGTAAATACAAAATACGACTGCTCTATCAAGGAAAGCGATTTTGTTAGAGTGGAAAAAGATGCCAATGCAATATAGAGACCAGTTACCAGAATGAAAAGCTGCAGAGGGTGGGTGATCATTGCCAGAATGATGTCATCAGCATCTGTCTTAGCTCGCTTAGCAAGATAACGGATATACTTATGTAAGAGGATGCGAGAGAACTCTGCTATGAGGAAGGATACGACAAGGACGAAAAGAGCCATTGCGTACTCATTCTCTACTAATTCTAACACTCCATTTTCACCAGAAAAAGTATGATTTCCAGCTATAAAAATGTTGTTCTTCAACGATTCGGTCTATTCTCCCATTGCGACATACAAGTAGCTTTCCCTGTGCCATCTTTATCCACGGAGTATTGTTCAATGGCATTGTTGCGATGAGAACACGTTCATCACATTGCTGATAGTAAAGAGAAGTGTCAGCATATGCATACAATGTCGTGCCGTCTGTCAGCATGAAGTTTTTCTTGCCACTCCATTGGGAAGCAATGGCAATGATGTCCTGCTCTTGACACATTGATGTGTGCACTTCCCCCAGAAGTTGTGAAAACATCTTCTCAGAGTCTGTTGTCCCTTTTGGAGCGAACAAACCCGGAAGCGTATTTCTCACAGTGCCATTATGTGCAAATATCCACGTCTTGCCCGTACTGTCATGGATAAATGGATGAGTATTATAGTACGTATTTTCACCACGGCTTGCTTTTCTGATATGCGCTATGAGAAGAGATGCGTCAACACTAGTATTACCAATGAGGCTCTCAAGAAGAGGACTTCCCTTTGCTTTATATGGCTCCTTCATGACATACCCAACAGGCAAATACCATCCAATCCCCCACCCATCAGGATTAGTAGCGCTGTGGGATATGAATTCTTTGAATTCAGGCAACGAAGCTAATGAGATTTCTTTTTTTGCGCTGTAAGCGAATAGTTCGCACATTATGAGGGCACCGGATAAGTATAGACAAGCGTCAGTGGCTTTTTCGCATACACAAAATAACCCACACCCGGGTAAAGCATTTTCTCATCACTTTCTGGTTTCTCTGCATTGAGGAACAGCCAATCCCCTTTTTTTGCATCCCATAAATAGAATACTGGTATCAAAAGGGCATCCTGATATGCTTCACGCAATGAAAATGTTCGTTCTTTTATCTGCACACGGACATCTCTTATCTTAATTGGTTCAGTCGCGATACCAAACTGATTCCAACCCTCACCCATTTGTTGAGTGATATTATCAACAGGCTGTATCCATTTACCTGAGAAGAAGACATTTCCGAGCCTCTCAACCTTAATCCAATAGGCATTGCCTTGCGTGAGTGGCACATCGCTGCCAGTAACATAGCCTCCAGCACGTAGCTGGAGAATCTTGTATGGCACATCAATTTTCATTTGTTCTTCTGTAAATCCCAATGGAAGAGCAATGAGGTTCCAACCAGGATACTGGCTGTCAATTGAGTAAATAAGTGGCACTTTGTATGTCTGCTCATCCAGTCTTGTTCCTGGGCTTATTTCACCGTCCTTAAATGCCTCGCTTACTTGGCCGAGCGGGAGATTTGGCATGCTGAGTGAGGTACAGCTGGTAAGCAAAGTGAGCAAGAGTATAATGATGGTGAGTTTAAAGATAGTACCATGTACATACTTACCATGCACATGCTTCAGTGTATCCTCCATGAACTTCATACACTCTTCTAAAGTTTTTATACTTATAAAATGTTGTAAGAATATTTTGAGCACTTTGCTCACATGCACCGTTTTGTAGGAAGAAGGTTTATAACAATAATACACGTGCGTAATCAGATGCGTAAACAGCCATCGCGTTTCAGTACAGATATTGCTGATTATGTCCTTGCTTATGGAAACCATACAGTTACTACCCCCGGAGAATATGCTGCTGGATGCGATGCATTTGTTCTTGAAACAGGTTTCAACCGGTACGAAGAAACAACACTGGAAGATCTGATTAAATTTGTCCAGTATACACAAGTAATGCAAAAAAATGAAGCTTCCTATAGAAAACCTGTTTTCTTTACAGACATCCCACCAAATGAACTGTTCAGGACAGTGGGATACGTCGCTGATGGATATGTACAAAGCATTCCCTACGTAATCCTGTTTTTAGCCGCGTTGTGTAACCCTTATCTTGCGCTCGGACTTTCATTGCCGCTTCTTTCAATGATGACCATACCTTTATGCGGATATACTAAAATTACTGACAAAGCGATAAGCTATTTTCGCCTTACTGATTTCTATAGTTCTGCTGCATACCGCTCTGCTGTTACTGCACACAAGCTAGAGGATTTTATTGCACCAGAGATTGAAAAGAGAATTTGCAGGAGACCAACTATCTATATTGAGTATGGTGCTGGTCATTGCGATATTGAGCCATATGTGAAACAGAGCTGGCTGCGTGATACTGTGTTGGGCTACCACACGATTACTCCCTCTATTATTACTGACAAAATGTATGAGCACATTGTATGTGAACTGCGACCAGAAGATGCAGCACTACCTGACTCTCTTGAAAAGATAATACTCCGCACTAGTGAACAGTTCAATCGTGAACAGTCCAATCCAGTAACAAATTGGGAGCGCATCTATTATCGGATTTGATGTGAAGGAATTACTCTATCCAATTCATGAAGTATTGGAACTATAATAGCGGCAGTAAGTGATAGATAGTAGTTTTCGCTATTTTATTCAAAAGAACAAACATTTTTTATCACTTGCTTTGTTCCTTTGTTATATCCAATCAGAAGCCACTTTAACGAAAGGCGCGCGCAAGCGAAAACTTTAATAAACTAAATCCAATAATCATTTTAATATGGATATTTGGAAAAAAATACTGGATTCATTTTTATTACAGGCTCAAACTGGAGAGTTGAAAACTTCAACATTTCCAAAAGAATACAACGATCTAAAGATGAAGGTTTCTTTTGGAATGGGTATGCCTGCTAGAGTTCCCTGGATAGCTTTTACTGCTCCAGAAATGCAGGTTAGCAAGGGGTTTTATCCAGTTTATCTCTACTATAAAGATCTTAATGTTCTTGTATTAGCATACGGAATAAGTGAAACTTCTGAATTTGATAAAACCTGGCCTGCAGAAATTATGAATTCAACTTTAACCATAAAAGCTTTTTTTGATAAGGAAGTTCCAAGGTATGGAGATTCATTTATGTTTAAAGCATATAACATCAAAATTGAAAATAATAAAGTTGAATATGGTTCTAAGGAAGACCAACCAATTTCTGAACAAGATATTGAAGCCGACTTAAAAACTATTCTGAATTACTATAAAAAAACCGCCTCTATCGAAATAAGAAAAGAGGATTCTGTTTTAAGTCAGGGCCTGTTTTATATGGAGAAACAACTGGAAGATTTTATTATTCATAATTGGGAGAAAACAGAATTAGGAAAAAGATTTAGCTTAATTATTGAAGACGGCGAATTAGTAAGTCAGCAATTCAGAACCGAGATTGGGCAAATTGATATTTTAGCCAAAGATAAGAAGACGGGAAGTTATGTCGTCATCGAGTTGAAGAAGAATCAAACTAGCGATGATACAGTTGGTCAAATTACCAGATATATGGGTTGGATAAAGAAAAATAAAAATGATAAGAACGTAATGGGAATAATCATCGCTGCTGAATTCGATAAGAAGTTAGAATATGCATTAGGAGCAGTGCAAAATGTTGAAGTTTTCTTATACCAAGTTGATTTTAAACTAAAAGAATTCAAAGGATTATAGCGCGCGCCTTAATATTAGAAATTTATAAAAGTGGCCTTCTGACTCTGAAATTTCCCTTCGGGACGTTGCACTAAATTTCAGCCCTACGGAGAATATAACAAGGATTATGAGGTTCCGAAGTCTTGCAGACTTCTCCACCCAAATTTGCTTCGCAAACTTCGCATAATTCCGTTGTTATATCCAATTTTTCCAGGAACTCTTATATTCTTTTTTTCCTTGTATTTTTGAGAAGTAATTTAACCTCTTGTAATTCTTTCTTGTCGATTTCTTTTTGTGCAACACAGCACATCAGGAATTATGTTGGGTATTTTGGGAAGAGTGCATGTAGAATAGTATACTAAGCGTAAACTATAGGGAATGAAATTAATTTTCTTATAAATTATATTCCCTTCCCTACTAAGCGGAAGAACATTTGACATACGATTATTTGGGTCCTCCACTATAAAAGTCAATTTATTCGTTTTCCACTTCTCCGCCTTCTCTGAAGTGTTCCAGTTTCGTGCCATGGTCTGCATGCAACTCCATAGTATACATCTTTGTCATTTGCCGTGCACGACGCTCACTACTGAACCGTATATTATGGGCAGTCTCATTGAATTCATCAGCAGCTCTTTTGATAATCTCCAATCTTTCTTTCCTGTTCTTGGCTTTGTCAACTTCCAGCCGTAAAAGATTATCTGCCACGTAGAAGTCATATGCGTGTCGCAGTTCATGGAACACAACGATCTGCAGAAGTGCCGGATCATTGACCAACGATTGGTCAAGGAGGATATGTCTACCTCCCCAGAGCTCAGCATGCTGTGGAATATCATCTACTGTAATGGTGTATATCTCTTTTGCTGTCAGAAAATTATATGGCCCGTAGTTGGGGTACCGTTTCTCTGCCCATTTGATGGCTGCTGCACTTGCACGCTCCTCAAGAAGCTTTTGCAGGATGACGTCCGTTGAAATTGATGAGTTCCCCCAATCAAAATGAAGCTCTTCCGTGAATGCCTTGGTGTCTTTTCGCAGGTATGCTTCTGCAGCTGTCTTTATCCTGTTCTCTATGTCCTGCTGTTCGTCTTCATCTATAGGTATATCAGACCACTTCATTACAATCTCAACATTAAATGCAGTATATTTGCTTTCCAGGTATTTCGCTGCAGCGGCTTTTGTGCGTGCTTCAATGATTTTTTGCTTTTCTATGGGGATGGGAGTATATTTCCAATCAAAGACAATTTCTCCATATGTCGGAGTCGCCAATGCAAGCAGAAGAATACTGCATAAATTCCTCATAGGATAATGAACAGTGCTATGAAGAAACATATATCTAACAGCTATTCTGTATATGTAGTATATGTGTGTGCTGTGCATGTAGTATCTGTGTGTAATTCTATAAAATCCTGTACGAAAGCATTAAGAAGGTGGTTATCTCCACCAAAATTATGCCGTTTTTCCTTTCCCATATAGCGAGTATGGATTCAGCATTAAAGAAAATAAAACTGCACAAGCCACATCAATATGACTTAGCGATATTGGGCAGTATTCTCCCTGATTTAGAGTATACTGGCCTTCTTCCTGAAGCTCATGCACGATGTAAAGAATTCTATGAACATCTTTTGAGTGTTGACGAGGAATATGTGCCTCTTGCGTTGGGGATGGTAAGTCATGTTCTTTATGACAAAATTATTGAGCCGGGTTATGTTGATATCAAAGAGTCAGAAGCAATGTCCATTCTGCACGAGTTTTATCCGCGTAGTACGAAGATAAAATGGGCAGCACACACGTTCATAGAGCAGGCAATGGATGCACATGTCCTCATAGAGAATCCCCAGTTGCCAAAGCTTATTGCAAAGGTCAACAAGCGGCTCACAGACCAACAACTCGTCTCTATCACTACTCATCTTGCCACCTTTTTTGGTGCAGATAAAACACACTTGCTTGCCGCACTTAGGGCGTTGCAACAGTACAATGTAGAAAAAATCAGTCATCCATTAAGTATATCCAAGTTATGGTTAAACTGCATGTTCATGATGAGCAACGAGCATATTCTCCTGGAACATACGAAAAATCCTCTTGCAAAATTCAAGGCAGCTCTTACGCTTGGTTTTGCTTACTCACGATTCAGGATGAGTCACCGTCTTTGGCATATGTTCTCCCACGCCCGGATAAAATTCAGTGACCATAAACTTATTCGGAAACAGGCAACTGATGCGCTTCATCTCGAGCTCAAGCGACTTGTTGCACGCTTACCGAAATAGATGCGTGGATGTGTGCCTCATTGACAAGGTTCTTTGCATATACTTCGGGTTACCAATATACTTCGAGCTATCCAATATAATTCAAGCTATTCAATAGAAGTAAATTTATTAAATGTGATGACCTATAAAAAACAAAAAAGGGATCTCTAAGTGAAAAAGAAAACTGAAAGTGAAAAATCATACATTCTTTTCGTTATTTTTGTCTCTGTTTTGTTTCTCTCCATTTTTCTGGGAAAAAACGTACTTACTGGACGTATCACCGCAGAAAGCACCACTGCGCAAGGTGGATATGTTAATCAGGTTGATATACAAACAAAACGAGGAGTAAATCAATGGGGAGGCATTTATGGTGAGCTTGTCGAGAATGAAACAGCGAAGAACACCATGCCAATTACCGTCAAACCGGGAACACTACGAGAGTATAATCTCTCGTTCCCTTGTTTGAATGGGCAGCTGTATGCGAGTACCACTGCAATTTTTGATTGGGATAAAATGGTTGAAGGAACTCCAAAGATGATAGATGATTACCTAAGACTAACAGGAACAGTATCTGAGTCAGCAACCAGCATGTTTACTGAGAATAGAAATTATTCTGTTAATACGTGCACAACAGACAGTTGCACACCGAGAAGAATGCAAGTGCCTGCAACATACACGATAGGGAAAGATACAAATGATAAAACCTTTGATGTTGGTTTGATCAACGACACAGATAACATTGTTTTACTAACGCATGTCGTCGCAGATAAACAGGGATTTGATGGAAAAACGCATGATTACCAGCTTCTTCTTCCTACAAATAAAACCACCACTAAAACATTCTATCTTGCTGTTGACTGTGAAAAGAAAAAGCAACATGACGAAGAAAGAGACATTGTTGAAACCGGGATGCTGTCCATCACTATCACAGATAGTGAGATTCCAGTTACTGCACTGGCATTAGATATCTTAAAAAAAATGCGTAATCTAAGAATTGGAATAATTACCTATGTAAATAAACCCGGAACAGTGAATGATTTTAGTGGCATTGCCTATCGCTATATGGATATAGATGTGGAAAAAGATAATAAAGATGACCTGGAAAAAGAAGAAGTTAATGCATCCGACATAGCAAAAACTACTGTTTCTTTTTCAGTGCCGGTAACCTGGATTTCCCAGAATAATGCTGATTCGCAAACAGTTACACTCTTTCGTTATGTGGACGCAGCATGGGTAAAACTAGATACAAAAATGACTGGATCAAATGCCAATGCCTTTCTTTATGATGCTATAACGCCAGGTTTCAGTACTTTTGTCATTGGTGCTGAAAAAAGTACAGCCGGCGGAAAGGTAAGCGGTGGTGTTGGCCCAGGCACTGGTAAAGGTGGTGGAGGCGGGGGACAAATAGCACCGACACTAACAGCTGAAAGAGTATGGACCAATGTAGTCGGAGGAAGTGAAGTTGGGTGGGTTATTCCGACGTATAGCATTGCACTGCGGTCAATCATCACAACGCTGCGTAATACTATCACTACTTACAGGCTTACGGTGAAAGCATCTGACACTGCTCCTGAACGAGTACCCGGATTCTTCTCAGAGACATACCAATACTTCGAAGTGACGAGGAATATAGCGCTGAGTGACATAAAATCTATCAAGCTACGATTCGCTGTAAAAGATCAATGGGTAAAACAAAATGGTGGAATTACTGCTGTCGGGTTTTATCGTTACACGACTAAATGGACAAATATACCGATCACCTATCTGGGAATAGTTGATGGATATCATTCGTATGAAGCTGTCGTACCAGATTTCAGCTTTTTTGTGATTGCCAGCGAAACACATCATCAGGGCGTAAAAGGAACACAAGAATTACAAGAAAAACAACAGGAAAAAAGAGAAGACAGAGCAGAGAGCATCCAGCTATTGAAAAGAACAACAGAACAAAAAGAAGCCAGTGCAGAAGAACCACGTTCTGTTGGAAGAGGAACGAAAAGCGAGAAAGACTTTTTGGTTCTAGGCACGTCGATGCTTGCACTAAGCATATCGATAGCTGTCCTTATTATCATGCTTATTCACTTCATAAGAAACAGAGAAAGACACATTAAATCACGTCTAAGAAGAAAAGAGAGACGGCTTAAGGTGCTTATTGAAAAAGGTGATGAAACTATTCGGGCAGGACCAACATTCACCCAAACCGAAATTCCTTCCACCATCATAACGACTAATGCTTTGAGAAAGACACAAGATAAGCCAGAAGAACCACACCCCATCTCGGAGAAAGAAGAAATAAAGCAGCAACCCCCAGAAGGTGCATCAATACCAGAAAAGAAAGCAGATGAACAAATAGATAAAACGAAGTCTTGATATCGCCTTTTCAGAAGGTATAAAGATTATTAATCATACACTCTAGGTCGTTTATCTATTTTTGTTATGAGAACAATTTTTTCTTCATCCTTCACAAGGTATAGTGCACGATAATTTCCAATCCTATAACGAAAAATCTTATCACGTAGGCCGAGAATACTGCGCGGTCTGAGGAACGAAGACCCGCAGATGAATCGGCCAGGAATCTTTTTCTTCTAGAACTTCTCATACGAGTCCGGAGCGCGCGTGCGGCTTCGC